>JAUWXV010000220.1 GCA_030616165.1 bacterium
AAAGAACGAGGATTATATGGCATATTGAGAGGTGCACGTATTGCGGGAGATGTGCAGAGGTCTGTCCAGAAGAGGCAGTTGTTAATACTAAGGAATTTGAAACCGCAACTAATGATAAGAATGACCTGATAATTGAACAGGAAATCTATATGGCTACCTGTCAGAGATGCGGACGGTGTTTTGAAACAGATAATGTTATCGATAAAATACCCACAAGGCGTTTGAGGGAAGGAGTGAATTTTGTTGGAGAATCTATTCCACGGGAAATTAAAGAAAAATCAAAAGTGAAAACTGCTTAATTAGTGTTTTAAATGGAGATTTTTAAATATGGAGAGTAATATATTAATAACTTTGAGTCTTGCAATATTATTGACTTCATTACTTGCGATTGAGACAAGGAATCTCAGAACAGCAACTATTTTTTATCTTATTCATTCAATTTTTCTTTTTTTGATAATAGTTTCGTATGCTTATATAATGAAAAATCCAACTCTTTATCTCTGGGGTTTAACATGTTTTATAACAAAGGTTGTAATTATTCCATTAATAATATGGCATTATGTTAAGAGGGTTCCAAAAATCGAATACAGACCGTTCATAGGTTTTGCAGTTTCGATTTTTATAGTTACTGTTTTAACCATTAGTTTATTCAATCTATTTCAGCAAGTAATCGATTTTCTTGCTCCGACAGAAGAATCAACGCAGGAGCCGATACGCTCACTTCTTGCCTCGGCATTTACTATATTTTTAATTGGATTATACTGTTTGATTACAAGAAAAGATGCAGTTAAAACTGTAATTGGTCTTGCATTTCTTGAAAATGGAGTACACCTTGTCCTTTTGAGTTTAGTTCCAAATTTATCGGAAACAACAATGATAGGAATTCTGACTAATGTGACGGTAATAATATTTGTTTTGCTTTATCTCAGTAGAACAATATATGAAGTCTTTGGCTCAACAGATACAACTAAATTGTCCGAGCTAAAGTATTGATGTTATAATACTTAAGTATTAAATGATTCTTTAGATTTTTATTTAATTCATATAATATGAATAATTCATGAAAAATTTGGCATGATTGCTTTTAGTTATTAGTTGTTAGCTATTATTCATTAAAAGAATGCTTAACAAATTAATTATTAATCTAAAAGCTAATAGTTAAAAGCCAATAGCTGATTGCTGACAGATGATAACTACAAATTCGTTAATAATTCAGAATAAGTATAAATAAAAGTTATTTCATTTAGTATATAGGATAAAATAAGGAACTGTCATGGTAGAATCATTTTTGCCCATAATTCTTTTTACTGTACCAATTGTGGGAATTTTATTTGTATTTATGTTTAGAAATATTCCTATTAAATATATTAGAGAACTAATAACATTATTATTTCAGGTTATAACTTTAATAATTGGAATTATAATTACATCCGAAGTATTTCAAGGAAAAACACTTACAGCAGCAAACAAAGCGTTTTTTGTCGATGGTCTATCGGTTCTAATGATAGTTCTTGTTAATGTTAGTATAATTTTGATTACTATATACTCGATAAAATATATTTTAAAAGAAAAAGAACTTGGAATTATAAGTGAAAAAAGGATAACGCTTTATTATTCATTAATTCTCCTTTTTACCGGAACAATGATGTGGACTGTTACGACAAATCATATGGTAATGCTGTATGTCGCGGTTGAAGGAACAACATTAGCCACAGCACTTCTCGTTGCCTTTTACAGGACTCGTGCATCGCTCGAAGCCGGATATAAATATGTACTTCTTGTTGTAGTCGGAATAACCTTAGCACTACTTGGAATAGTTCTGATATTTTCAGCAGCAGTTCCACATTTGCCTGAAGGAAGCCATGCACTTTTATTAACAGAAGTAGGTAGGATTTCTAAATTAATCCCATCTAATATAGCTCTTTTAGCAGTTGTTTTTATGATAGCAGGTTTTGGAACAAAAGCTGGACTTGTGCCCTTTCACGCCTGGCTGCCCGACGCTCATGCTGAAGCGCCTACTCCTATAAGTGCTCTATTATCAGGTCTGGTAATTAAAGTAGGTGCCTATGCACTTGCAAGAACAGTTACAATTTTTACCGCTCAACATCATTCAATAATTATCTTTATTGCGATTATGGCATCAGCAGGGATGTTAATTGGAATATTTTTAGCCTGGGCACAGGATGATTTAAAACGTCTTTTAGCTTTCCATAGCGTTAGTCAGATTGCTTATGTTTTTGAAGGACTCGGATTAGGAACATATATGGGTATTTATGGTGGTTTATATCATTTAGTAAATCATACATTTTTTAAGGGGCTTTTATTCTTATCTGCTGGATGCATTATGTATGCTACCAGAGGAAAGCGAAAAATAAGCGAACTTGGCGGTCTTGCCAGTAAGATGCCAATTACTGCTTTTTGTTTTTTTGTTGGTGCTTTGGCTATGGGAGGAGTGCCGCCTTTTAACGGATTTATGAGTAAGTTTACAATATTCCTTGCCGCTGGACAGCAGAAACTCTATTGGGCTGCCGCTATTTCCATATTTACTAGTTTTTTAACTCTTGGATGTATGGTGCACGCTGGATATTTAATATTTTGGAAAAAACCTGCAAAACAAGTGGCTTCTTCTAATAATCCTGAAGAAATCAGGGAAGTCCCGTTTTTAATGTGGGGCAGTATGATAGTATTGGCAGGATTGTGTTTATTATTGGGGATATATCCCCAAATTATACATCCATTTCTTGATAAAGCAACCGAAGCTATCCTTACAATTTGGGGAGCAGGGGTTTAGAAGTTTATTTTAATAACTGTTATTAAAGCAAAATCAACAATTAGAAGTTGGAGTTATATATGTTAGAAAAATTATGTAAGAAAGCATTTCCAAAATCACTTTGGGTATATCATGCCAATACTGGAGCATGCAACGGCTGTGATATAGAAGTAATAAATATTTTAACTCCATATTACGATGCGGAGAGATTTGGAATAAAATTAGTCGGTTCTCCTCGTCATGCCGATGTTCTTCTTGTCAGCGGTCCTGTAACGCGTCAGTGTGCTCCAAGCTTAAGGAGATTATATGAAGCTGTTCCAAATCCTAAATTAGTGTTTGCAATCGGCTCATGCCCGACAGGTGGTTCGGTTTTTTATGACCTTTATAGTTCTTATGGAGGTGCAGATAAAATAATACCGGTAAATTACTACATACCTGGTTGTCCCCCCAGACCAGAAGCAATACTTTATGGTATTGCTGTTGCTTTAGGTATTGTTCCGAAAAAGGTGGAAAAAGCTGTTTTGAAGCACTTTCCGGAAGGGTATGAAATAAAATAGATATTTTATTATAATATCATTATTTTTTATATCTTAAAATGGTGAAAGTATTTATGCTTTCACCATCTTTTTATTTTGTCGAAATAAAAAATCTTTCAGGTCATTTTCAAATGGCTTAAGTGCTCTATCAAGAAGTCCATGAATTTTTGCTATTAATATACCATAATTTACAATTGGCACTTTGTTTTTGTTTGTAATATCAATTCTTCTTAGAATTTCTCTTCTGTTTAACATGCATCCACCACAGTGTATAATAAGTTTATATTGTGAAATGTCTTCGGGAAAATCTCCTCCGGCTGTCCAATTTATATTCAACTCTTCACCAACATTTTCTTTAAGCCATCTGGGTATTTTAATCCTTCCTATATCATCTTTTTGGGGATGATGGGTGCAGGCTTCAGCAATTAATATATTATCTCCCGGTTTCAGTTTATCCACTGCTTCTGCGCCCTCGCTTAATTTTTTTATATCACCCCGATATCGTGCAAAGGCAACCGAAAATGAAGTCATTAATATATCTTCTGGAGTTGTTTTTGCAACGATTTCGAATACTTGAGAATCGGTAATTACAAGTTTTGGCTTTTTTTTAAGGTTAAGAAGTGCCTGTTTAAGTTCTGTTTCTTTGACAACAATAGAAAGTCCTTGGTGGTCAAGAATGTCTCTTAATACCTGAACTTGAGGTAGAATCAGCCTTCCTTTAGGTGCTGCGCTGTCAATTGGTGTAACGAGAATGACTGAATCTCCAGGTCCGATTAGGTCTCCAATTATTGTAGAAGGTCCTGTATCCACCGGTGAAATTTTAGCAAGATATTCTCTGAGATATTTTATTCCCTCACCGGTTACAGAACTGATAAATAAAGGAGGATGCGGAAGATTTAATTCTTCATTTCTTATCGAAAATAAATCAATCTTATTGACAATGAATTGATATTTAATTTTGCTTTTTTCAATTTCTCCCACGAGTTCTTTTTCAAAAGTATCATACCCTAACTGTGGGTCGATTATGATTAAAGCAATATCTGTTTTCCTTAGGATTATTTTTGTTTTTTCATTTCTTTTGACTCCCAGAGTTCCTACATCATCAATTCCTGCAGTGTCTATTAATACTACAGGTCCAACCGGGAGTATTTCCATATATTTGTAAACAGGGTCGGTTGTTGTGCCGGCAACATCTTATACAATGGCGATTTCTTGATTTGTTAATGCATTAATCAAACTCGATTTTCCGACATTACGTCTTCCGAATATTGCTATATGTAATCTTTCTCCGCGGGGGGCAGTCTGCATATTTCACTCCTGCAAAACTAATTTTTTGTGTAATGGGAATCTTTTGTATGAATCTCCCCGATCTTTAGCAACTTTTCTTCCCATAGAAACAACCATATTTTCGATTTCTTCTTTTAATTTTTCAGGCTCTTTGTATAATTTTTTATTTTTTGGATATATTTCATACTTTTTTCTTAGGTGAACTGGTGTAACGTTTGGCATTATTACATTTCCCCCCACCTCAAGAATTCGCTGTCTTCCGTTATGAATGTCTATTGTTGAAATGGCTGTTGTTGCAGGAATTAGGGTATCTTTTGTTATTATCCTTGTAATTGCAACAATCTTTAAAACGAGAGATAAGTCATTTAATTTAATTTTTTCAAGTGGAGTATCTGGATGATGGATATAAGGATCGATGGCAATCATATCAAGTTCAAGTTCATCAAACCATTTTATGTCATTTGCAATGCTTTCAGTAGTCTGCCCTGGAAACCCAACAATTATTCCAGAACCGATTTGGTATCCTATTTCTTTTAATTCAATAACCTTTTTTCGTCTGTTTTCATACTTTAAATCGGGGTGTAATTTATAATATAATTCAGGATCAGAAGTTTCGAACTTCAAGAGATATCTGTCAGGACCAGCATCAAATATTTGCTCGTATTCTTCTCTTTTTCTTTCACCAATACAAAGCGCTGAGGCAAGATTTGTTCTTTGTTTTATCTCTCTGACGATATCAGAAATTATCCTTGCGGTATAAAAGGAGTCTTCGCCGGATTGAAGAACTACTGTTCTGTAACCTAATTTTTGACATTTTTCAGCGTAATTCACAATTTCTTCAGGCATCAGCCTGTATCGTGATAGCCTTTTATTATCTCTTCTTAGACCACAATAACGGCAATTTCTCTCACATATATTTGAAAACTCAATTAATCCCCTTAAATGAACATCATCACCCACATATTTTTTTCTGATAAAGTCAGCGACTTTAAAGAGTTCCTGAGATTCTTCATTATCAAGTTTTAGAAGATTTATTATTTCTTTATTGGTAAATTTTTCTTCTCTATATGCCTTTTCAATGAAATTATGTATATGTTTTTTATTCATTAAAAATTTTAATGTGTAAACGACAAATATTGTGTTAACTAATGTAGAGACGCATTGATACGAAGTAGTCCATTCTGGACAATGCCTCTCTACTGTTCTTGGAAAATTCCGGTAGGACAGACATTCCTGTCTGTCATCTGAATATAAAATAAAAAATGACAAAGAGAATAATAATATTAACAACAACGCCTATAGCGATGTGAAGAAATGTTTTTCTCTCTTTTTGTAATCTAATATTTTCTCTAATCAGCCTTTGGTGGTCAACGATTCTCCTCAAAAGATAACTTATTTTTTCAGGAGGGAAAGGTTTCATAATATAGTCATATGCTCCTTGTTTCATAGATTCTACTGCATTGTCCACGGTTGCATAGGCAGTTATCATTATAACGGGTATATCCTCGTATTTTTCCTTTATTTTTTTTA
>JAUWXV010000080.1 GCA_030616165.1 bacterium
AGTAGAGAACGGAATCGGAAAAAAGTAACTGTTCATTGGCAATTTACAAAGAACGATGCCCGAATTAAATTGGGCAGATATTATATTGATGTCAGAAATTAATGTCACAATGCACTAGTCAATGATAACTGAGGAAATAAATATTTAAAGAGAGAGTATAGACATCCATGGGTAATACCCAATGAAGTATAAAAACCATCTAAAATTAAATTCATAAATAAAATAGGAGATAAAGATGTTACATTATTTATCAAAAATTGCAGAAAGATTAGTAATTCTTTTTATTTTAGTTATAATCATAGAGTTAATTGATTTCTCCAACGCTAAGGCTTCATCTTTACTCGCTGGAGCAGCTAAAATAAATATTACTAAAGATAAACCAACAGCATTAGTTAATGACCCACTGTATGTCAAAGCGTTGGTATTAGATGATGGGAAAACAAAGGCAGTTATTATCACAATAGACATCGGGGGAGTACAATATAAGTTTTTATCAGAAGTACGAAGTCGGATTCAGAAGGAATTAAAGATAGATGGAAACAATGTTTTGATAAATTCTTCTCATAACCATCATGTTAATGACCAATTAGCAGAAGATTATATTGATAGGACTGTAAAAGCTGTGAAAAAGGCTTCTCAAAATATGGTACCAGTTAAGATTGGCACAGGTACCGGACATGAATATAGAATTACAATGAACCGCAGGCTCAAGTTAAAAAACGGAAAGGAATGGACTATACGACGTGCTGTTCCCTGTCCCCAGGATGATGAAGTTGTAGATATAGCTGAACCATTTGACCCGGAAATAGGCATTCTCCGTATAGATAGAACGGATGGGAAACCTCTGGCAGTGCTTTACAATTTTGCCGGTCATGCATATGGCGGTGTTCCAAATAAAGGAGTAACAGCATGTTTTCCAGGATTTGCATCTAAGAGTATTGAAGATAATTTGGGCAATGGTGCTGTAGCACTCTTTTTGCAGGGAGCTGCGGGAGATATCACCCCAGTTCTCTATAAAGATGTTAATGCTCATAGACCAGCAGAAGCACTCGGTACGATATTGGGTTTGAGTACATTAGAAGCTTTGAAAAATATACCCACGAAGGAAAATGGAAGTATATATGTTATCAGAGAAGATATAACATTTCCGGTAAGAACAGATATTCCAGAACGTATTGATTCTCTGGAAGCACAGAAAAAACGTGTCCTGGATTATTTTAAAGGAGTAGGTTGTGGAGCCCATGGTGCAGGAACAAGTTTGAACTTCAAAACATTTCTACCCCTTTATATAAAATATATGATGTCCCCTGAATTTCCCTCATATTATTCCTACAGATACTTACAGGAAAAAAAGATAGGGAAAAATGACCTTGAAATGCTTGATTCCGATAATAGAAGAGATGTGCAAAAATATTTGAGTAACATTTACAAAATGGAAGAATTAATTAAAATTGAGGCAAATCTGCAGCGTTTAAGTGGAGTAGTTCCCAAAACTTCTTTTACGGCCGAAATACTGGGTATGAAGATTGGAGACTTTGTCCTGATAACATGTCCAGGTGAAGCGTTTGCTCAAGTGGGATTAAATATTAAAAAATTATCACCATACGAAAACACCTTTATTTCCGGTTACTCAAATGGTTCTATTGGCTATGCCCCTACTTCGGATGCATACGATGGAGAAGCATATGAAGTTTCTGGCTCTCGATTGGCTCCTGAGTGGCAAAAAATTTATGAGGAAAAAGCTTTAGAAATAATTAGCAAACTGTAATCGATTTCCTTTAATAGGACTGCAATAAGTTGAAGTAGGGGGCATGATATATAATACCAGATGGTTTAATCATTTGGATCTTATTTAGAACTTTTATTTCGTGAATTTCAATAAATTAAATTAATTTGGGAGGAATTATGTCAGAAATTAATCGTCGCAGTTTTTTGAAAGCATCTACTGGTGCAGTTTGTGCCACTGCATTAGTTGGACCGATGACTGCAAAACCAAAGGAAATTTTAAAGAATAGTAAAAACGCGAAGGTTTATACAGTATTTTATCCTACAGCTCCTTCTGCAGATGATACTTCGGTTGTTCCGACATCAAACAGAGAAATTTTAACTATGTTAAAGAGAAAATGTGATGGAGTTGATTTTATAGCAAGAGATTTAACAAGACCTGCAAAAAGTGCGATAAGTCCGGGTGAAGGTATTGAATTAAAACCTTCAACTCTTGCGGGTGTTATCAATGAAATGGAAGACCTGAGAAAATTGGAATTTGACGGAGTTCTTATTATTGGGCAAGCAAGGAATTATGCATTAACGGAGACTTCCGGGCTGCCGACAATAATTACGAATGTTATTGGTGACTTTATGGGTAATCCCTATGCACTTTACAAAAAACAAGGAGGGATATTAAAAGCTGATATAGACCCATGGCATTATAGTGCTTATTCGAAGGATTCTGAGGCTATGTTTGAAGATTTAGTTGAAAAAATAAAATTGATTAGAGCTCTCAAGAAGATGAAAGAATCAAGGATTCTAATTGTAACAGATGATGAATATGTCAATTCCTACAGAGGAGATGCTCGAAAAAGTTATCCACCCGGATATAACGAGATTATTCTCAGTGAATTGGATAAAGTTTTAGGAACAAAAGTGACAAAGATAGGAAGTGATGAAGTAACTGAAAACGGGGATATTCAGAATCTATGGCACAATGATAGCCCCGAAGCAGAAGAAATTGCGAAAATGTGGATAAGCGAAGCCGAAGGAATGAAGAATACAATAGAGTCTGAGGTGGTGAGAGCGGCTAAGGTGTATTTGGCTTTAAAAATATTGATGAAGAAATATAATGCTACTGCGATAGCTTTCCATCTCAGGTCCCTAATTAAAAATCCAAGACCCGAGGATAAGGTCTGGCCATGTTTATGTACTGGAGAATTTCAAAAACAGGGAATAGTCGCATGCTGTCAGGCACATTTAAATATAATACTTACCCATATGTTAGCGCAGTATGCTTTCGGAAGACCGAGTATGATGGGTGATTTTCAGGTATATACATTCCATAATTTATCTATTGTTCAGCATTGTGAAGGTCCATTTAATATTTACGGAGGAGATGACAGAGTTCCTTATATATTGGTGGGTCATAGAGAGAGGGATGTAAGGGGACATTCACAAACCGGAGTTGGGGCAGTTGCGACAATATTTTACCCACCAAACGAACCAGTTACAATATGGAGGATTAATCTGCTTACAAAGGAAGTACTTGTTCACACCGGGACTACTATTTCGAGAGCCTCTGTTTTTAAAAATCATTATGAAGAGATGATGTGAAGGACGAAGATAATTGCATCAGTTGATGCAAAGAAGGTAATAGAACATATTTATCCAGATTATTACGGGGTTCATAGATCAGCAACTTTTGGTGACCATAGAGAACGGATTAAGGATTTGGCAACTTTGATGGGGTATAATGTCATAGAAGAGGACAGATGATTTAAGATTAAATTTTTAAAGTATAGTATAGGAATAATCAGAGAATTTATAAAAAAATTATAGGTCAGTGAAATTCTTTTAAGTGTCTCATAAGTCTTTCTTTTGAATAAATTCGGGCATCTTATTTTGAGTCTAATTATTTTAAAATATCATATTTATTGATTTGCAATCGGTTTTCCATCAGCGTTCAACGTTTCTATCATACGGAGTTTCTTCTCTTGTAATACTTTATAGCAATCGGGCAGATCAAAGAATTTCAGTATATTTGGAACAAAACAAGAAAGGGGCCAGGAATATGTTTCAGACTCAGCAACTGCTGAATATGAAGTTAGTGCATTTTTAATAGTAACCTGCTTAACCTGATTTGATAAGACAGAGGCAAATACCGCAGGAATAGACCCCCATCCTTTACCTACCAAATGTACTTCTTCATGCCCGCATTCTCTAAGCCAGTCGAGTACACGCATTATGTCGAGGGTCTTTTGTCCTACGTACGGTTTATCAAGCATTAAAGAATGGCCTGCATACAAATAGTCACTTCCATAAGGATCAAGAAATGAATTCGGATAGCATGTGTTTGGCTTTGATTCTCCAATCCCCCGAACATCGCAAGTGTAAAATACCGAAGCAGGTTCGATAGAGATTAGTTCTTTAATGAGAGGTTCCTCCCGCAATTCCGCATCACTCGAATGATGTGCTATGTACAAAACAGCACGTTTGTTTTCTTTTGGCGGTCTTGACATCATTCTCTCATCAGACAGGCGGTAGACTATTGCAAAAATTCCCGGTTCTGTTTCAACGGAATACACGCAAAACTGTTTCGGATACGAATTCCGATTATGATAGCTCCTTCCGTAGCTATGAGCCATATATCTATATTCAGGAGTGGGATTATTACGCTGTAATTCAGAAAGGTTATCCAGCCGAAGGAGTTTTATAATCTGCTGTTTTAATTCTTCCTGTGTAAAACTTTTTTGCCTTTTTTTTGCTAATTCCAGCGACTTTTCTTTTGTAAATGAATATACAGGTTTGGAATTTAACTCTGATACCTGCCCGTTTGGAGCACACCAAATAGTCTCATCTTTTTCAATAACAATCTCGGGTTCTTTTTGAGCATTTGAAATACCTGTAATATTGTTAAAAAACTGGTACATCGCTTCACGGTTATCCTGTGTATATCCATGATATCCTTCACCCGCAAAAAACTGGACATTTTCTTCCGCACCTAATTTTTTATATAAATGTTTGAGCTGTTCATAAGCAGTTTCTGAGCCACGTACATCAAAGTAATCCTTCTTTTTTGCAAGAATAATCACAGGTTTCGGCACCATAGCAGCAAGGAAATCAAACATATCAAGTCCTAAGCTTAATATTTTGGGTGGATATTGCTCTGTGTCTGCAGGGAGTTCATTCTCGAGGTTTCTTCTAAAGGTGGTTACAAAACAACCCGGTGCCCCCATGGTAAACCTGCTTTCAACACCGCATAGCCAGGTTGTCATAGTACCGCCTCCGGAATTACCAGTAACGCCGATTTGATCGGGGTCAACTTCCTTTCGGGTGAGCAGGTAGTCTAAAGCACGGATTCCATCCCATGCACGCCATGAACCGAAAGATTCACCGACCAGGGCTTGTTGGTTTCCGGCACACAAATGTTCCTGCACGGGACTGCCGATTTTTGACTTTAAATTTTCATCTGGATACTGCAGACGTTCTCCCTGCCCTATAGGGTCGTAAATCAGGACAACATATCCCAGTCTTGCCAGCCCCTGTGCAAAAGACTGATAAAATTCGGACGCTTTACCATTAACAGAATGACCGCATGTTCCCACCACTCCCGGCAGTGGAAACTTTCTACCTTTGGGGATGTAAAGGTTCGCCGTGACAAGAAAATTAGGCCGGCTTTCAAAGATAATATTTTCAATCTTATACGTATCACGTTCGATAACTTTAACAATACGAGGATTCAAAGGTGTTTTTTCAGGCCAGGGTCCAAAACTGAGCTGAATTTTCCCTCTTACGTCCCGAATATAAGCTTCAGCTTCGGCAGCGGTCTTTATGGCAGACCGGCGCTTATTTGCTGTCTCTTCTAACTGTTTTAAATGCCGAACAAAATATTCATGCACCATACGGGGAAATCTATTGGGGGATTCTGTGGTATTATTTAGGGTCTGTGGAAAAGTCATATCTATCCAGAAACTGATAAACAAAATAGAGGTTAAAAGGGTAATTAATTTGAAATATATCTTACTTTGCATTGATTTTCTTCGTAATATAGAAATTGAATACATTTTTCTCACCTCATTCAAAATAAAATTTTTTTATAGATAAAAGAAATTAGCAATATATTATAAAGATAAAAATAATTTTGTTATAAAAAAGCGTTTATTTACATTATTATTTTAAATCTCATTGAAGGATTATTATCATACTATTATAAAATTTCACCTGGATAATAAACTAAGAATCTTTATTAAAATATAAATAAATTAAGAAGATAATTCAAAAAGAAAAAAGTTTTTTATTTTAGATTATTTTTTTGTATTGCGTAATATAACAATAAATATAATGTATCACCTTGTATAAAACAAAGATGAATTTAAGTATAGAAACAGGGATGAGAAATTAATGGACTTTTTCGTATTTTTCAATTTCATCGCTGATTTCAGCAAGACGGATAAAAAGGGATTCAAGTTTGGCGAAATAATCTCGTTCAGTGTATTTCGTCTTTTCTGCTTTTAAAAGGAATATTTCCTGGTTAATTTCTTTCTGTTCAAGGAAATATTTCGCAAAAACACTATCACCTGTGCTTGCCACTGCTGCCTCGACTGCCCTGGTGCGTTCCAGCAAGTACGTGATACTCGACAGGCTGCCCTCGGCGTAATCATCCAGTTCTTCAGCCCTATAAGCGGACTTGTCCCCGGTATCTTCTAACAGCGGATGTTCTGTTGCAAGATGGTCACTCTCTTCATACCATCTTGCCGTCCTTTCGGATGCATATTGAAAAGCCTCCAACACGGAGAGGTCACCATTTTTATCCTGGTCAGATGCACTGCTGTTCATGGCTTCAATCAGGAATTTGGGGAAAATAGTTTCATTCCGTTCTGTCCCGCTTTTTGTGGCAGTAATTATAATCCTTCTTGGTGCACTGAGATGGGTGATAAATGGGGCACTGCAGCTTGTGGTATTGATAAATATAATTCTACGGGCATTTAGAGTCTGGACCAATTCAGCATAATCGGCATCCTTCAAATCCCGCCGGGGAATGTTCAACATTGCATTTTTACCATCAAAACTGCCGTGACCGAAAAGAAAAATATAGATATCATCTTTATCGGTTACTTTTTTCGAAAGATTGGAAAATTGTGCTTTTATATTTTCAGCGGTGGAAATTTCATTAATAAAATTTTCTTCCTCTGAACGGGAGTCAGCCAGAACGATTATATTGTTCTCCGAAAACTGGAATTTTTCAATAAGGTTTTTCCGGGTTTCATACAGGTATTTATGGAATTTTTCCCTGTATTCCCGGCTGCCGCCCAATCCGACAATTAGTAGTACATACCGCCTGGTTTCATCCTGGGCATATACCGCTCCGAATCCGGTAAAAAAGTATATGCAGAGGTAAATAACTACCAAGTTTATTTTCTTTATATTATAAAGTACCATTATTCGTGAAAGAGTTTTATTACGGGAGTCCCTTTTGCCTCCTGTATATCCATTCTGCCGAAAATAAAATGACTAAAAGCAGGAAGATTAACGGTAAATCCCATAAGTATTCTGTGCGATAAACCGAGGTTCTTGTTTTCCGTGTTTTTAAATTTATCGGGATATCTTCAGCCTCAAATGGTTCGTAATATATACCACCGTTTAATTCCGCAAGATTTTCAAGGAAATCTCTTTTAAGTGTAGCGTTATAGAACTCTTTTTTTGAAGGGCGACTAAGGAAACTCTGATACTTTTTTCCGATAGTTTCGCCGTTTTGTTGAGCCTCGACCTCTATTGTATATACCCCCGGATGTTGCGGTATAAACGTACTCAGGTATTCTCCCTCTTCGGTTAATTCGGGACGGAAGTGTATCTCATGGATGCCGCCGAATGGATCCGTAAGGATTCCTGAAACATCTGTAAAAATCAACGGGTCGTATTTGTTGTCATAAACACCGACTCGAATCGGGATTTCGATACCCGGTTCAAAACGATTTTCAGTAAGGTCAATATTGACTTTACCTGGAGAATCGGTGCTCAGCCATCGTGCAAATTGACGCCAGAACCTTTCATGGCGTGTATCCTTTGCATCAAGTAACATCTGCCACCGCCAGGTGCTCGCAGTAGCAAGAGCCGCCGTCCGTCCCTTCCCATACCGCTGTATAACGAGCAATGGCTCACGACCTCCATACCGATCCTCGGGCTTTTCAGCGAGAATAGTCGCTCCCGGTTTCACAACACCAAAATAGTTAATAGTGAAGAGTTTGGGCATTTCATCCCATATTGACCTGTTTGTCGTTACATTGGTTGCCAATTTCAAAATAGGATTTTCCAATCCGGCACCTGTCGGCACAAATTTGAAACCCTGTTCTTCTTCAGGAATAACGGGATTTTTAAAGTCCGGCTGAATTGTCATCCTCCTCTTCGGGTCCAGTTCAACCGGCAAAAGGTCGGCAATCGGGGTATTCCAGAAATCTCCCTCTGCAAAAGAATTACGACCACCCAACATTAAAAAACCTCCACCCCTCTTTCTGACAAATTTCTCGACCATCTCGAGCTGCTTTATAGAGAAATAGCTCGCCTCAATATCACCAAATATAACAGCCTTAAAACCGAACAGTTCTTCCTCAGAGTCAGGAAATCCACCTCTTAGTTCATTGACCGTATATATACCCTGACGATAATATTTCCCGGTACCGGTTCTCGTTATAGAGGTAAAATCCAAAACCTGATCGTCTTCCAATACTCTTTTGATAAATTTAAAATCGCTGCGCAAATGTCCCTCTAAATAAAGTATCCTGATAGTATCTTTTTTAGAATCAATTAACATGTTGAGGGTGTTGTTCTCAACATTCAATTCATTCAGTACAGGAGTTATTTGCACGGTGTATTCTGCCGCATCATCTTCTTCAGGTTCATAAAAAAATGAGAAAAGATCAATTTTACCATTTCCTTTAAGGTTCATATCTTTAGTAAAAGCCAGTTTCTCTCCTTTATAAATATTGAATGTAACTGGCTCTATTTCATCGATCCAGCTTCTCACCTTTACTTCTACTTCCGCCCCTGTACCTTCCAGCAATTCCTTGTTGGTTGTTACGTCCAGGAGTTCACGTTCCTGCTCTAACGTCTCACTTCCCAGACCAACAATATGCAGCGGAATGTCAAGACTGCGAAGTTCTTCTGCAATACTCCGTGTATCATCTTTGCTGTTGTCACCTCCGTCTGAAAACAGGAGAATGCCTGCCAGTGGAAGACCTTTAAAATCTGAAAGAACACGCTGCAGAGATGCTGTAAAATTTGTTTCACGCCCATCTGGCTCCAGATACGCTATACTGTCCACACGCGATGCTTCATTACTAAAAATATAATGACGAATTCTAAAATTTTCTTCCAGTTCGGACAGTATGCCGTTATTATTATCTAATAATATAGTATTAATATCATCATGGCGGGTCTGTCCGAAATAACCGTCAGGTATGTTCATGCTCGCAGAATTGTCTATCAATACCGCGAGAAAGTTTTCATTCGGAATAACGTCCGGCATCATAAGCATTGGTTCAAAAAGCGGAAAGCAGAGCAGGAGAAGTACGATTATCCTGAGGCTAATTGAGAATACTCTGCTCCGGTTTCTTGCATATATGTTCGTTAGATAATAGATAATTAAGAAGCCAATGAGTAGAATCAGCAACAATCCCAAGAACAGGTATGCGGCATTACCTGCCTGGAATAAAAAATCCCCTTCTTCATAGTTTATTCGTTTAAACTTTAAAAGATATTCGAACCACTTTTCAGACATTTTATCTATTTATTCTGCTCTTATCTAACAGACTTATTCATTTTTTTTTGGAGATTGACTCGAAATACTTATCAACCAATCTCTTGTACTCTGGAGGGACTTCCGCTTTACGCATGCCGTATAGCTTTTTCTCTAATTCAATCGCATCCAGACGTTCTAAAAGGTGCATTTCAATCTGTGACAATGGGTCAAAAATATTTTTCTTAAAATGTTCCTTTGCAGCCTCATCAAGGAGTTCGCCGGTTATACGAGGTGCGGCTGTATGACGGGCACCTTCAAGAGTATGCCGCATACCGCTGTCATCCATATACTCCCGCTCCATTCTATCTATCATCTGCTGGAATTGTTCGAGAAGTCTCTGCATTCGTACAGTGTTATTTCGGTCTCGGTCTCCACCGCCTCTTCCCCCCTGCTGCTGGTCCTGCATCTGTTCCTGTCCTTGCGACTGTTGCTGCTGCTCTCTGCTGTTTGTATTCTGCTGGCTATCACGCTGCTGCTGTTGATTCGGCTGTGTCTGTGCCGTAATTTCTTCAAAACGTCTAAGCATTTCCCTCGTATCTTCAAGAGACCGGCTTAATCTTTCTTCTTCAGTTATAGGTAATCCACCTTCCAGTTCACGTATCTGGTTCTCCAGCATCTCAATGCTGTACTGTATATTATCCTCAAGTATACGGGCATATGTCAGCCATCCATTTTGTAAAAAAACCCTTGATTCTTCCATTTTCCTTTCTAAATCTTCACGTTTAATGGTGTTCTGGATATTTCTCATATCCGTTGAAGTCTGTGGATTTTCCTGGAGTGTTTGCTCTTCAATCGCCTTTGCCTGATTTTCCAGACTTTTCAGGTTGTCAATCATGTTTTCTCTATTTTCAGTTATTCTTTTCAGATTAGTTTCATCATACACCTTCCCGCGATTCTTTTGTATTTCATCGAACGTTTCACGGATATCCTTAGCAAGTTGATTCTCCTGCTCCTTGAACTGCTCAAAGTTTTCCGTAAAATTATCGAGCATCTCCCGGGCATTATCGGTAAGTGACATCCGCATATCTTGCTGTAGTTTATTGAGTTCGTTCAATGCCTGGCGCTGTTTAGACATCGACTGCTGTATGTTTCCATTTTTCATTTCTTGTTCAGCCTGACGCATCGTCTCAGCAATCCTCTGCATCCGTTCCTGTAATTGTCTCGTAATCTGCTGATTATCCCTTGACATCTGCCGCATCGTGTTGGATAAGTTTTCCGCCTCCTGCCGAAGTTCCTCCTGGTCACGTTTCAGGCGGTCTAAAAATCTTCGGTCATCTTCCTCCTGAAGATTATTTCTGCTCTGATTGGCGAGCAATTGCTGCCTTTTTGCAAGTTCCTCAATCTTTTGTAAAGCATCGTTGACCTCTTCGTTCTGCTGTTGTTCACTCTGCTGCTGCTGTATTTCATATTTGTCCTTGGAAATATCGAGTTCAAGGTCCATTAATTCCGTCATTCGCTCTTCACTCGGAGACCTCTGGCTTCCGCCTGCCTGGCTTGCCTGCTGGCGACTCCGCTGAACACGCTTTTCCTTATTTTTTGCATCTGCTTTTAACAAGTAGTTGAGTGCCTTTTGTTCCGGCTTCAGTGCCTCTACCAGTTCACTATCGGTTAAAAAGTCGACCGCCGAATTCATTTCTTTCACCGCGGCGCGGAGTAAATCCGCAATTTCCTTATTCTCTTCGTCGGTAATCATCTCCATTGAAAACGCAGTGGAATTAACACGACTGTCAATGTTGTCTCTTAGATTTGTCTGTGCCTGGACGAGTGCTTCCCTGGATTCTTCAAAGTCTTCGGGAGTCTTTTCATTCCTCAGCCGGTAGAGTTTCCACGTTGCGGCTATAATCATTTGTTGATTGATAACCATCTGACTGCCCTGCTGACCGCCCTGCTGTTCACCGCCACTTTGTTGATTATTTACCTGTGTGTATTTCGCATCAAATGGAATTACCTCGATAAAATACATATCCGTTACCGCAGGATTATCTTTGTGGAAATTATCTTCTGCTTCAACGTAATATGAGATTATATCACCCGGCTCTAAAATAAAATCTTCAAGATAAAAAATATGTGCCCCGGAAACATCTGTAACACCCCTGGAGTCATTGTCAATAAGGTCGACTGGTTTTTCTTCATCACCATTTATCGAGTATTTTAGTTGAACCCTGTTAACGCCAAAATCATCCGTTACAGATGCCGCAAGTAATACCTCCTCCACCGCGTTAACCCGGACGTCCCTCTGCGGGTCGGTTATGGTGATTATTGGCAATTCGTCATCAACGGGCGTAATTTGATATTCTTCAGGAAATTTATTGTTTTTATCCTCTTTATCAGTCAGTTTTACATAGTATATTCCATAATCCTGTAAAGTAAGATTTCCACGAAAAATCCCATTATAGAGAGGTCTCAATGGAATACGCTGGGAATCGTTCACTATCAGTTCTCCTGTGACCACAGTACCGGTTGTCTCGATTGTTAACGTAACTTCCGAACCTTTTAATCCGCGGATATTCCCCGTGTTCTCTTCAGTTCTATCCGGCAAACCTGTATATGAAGGATAGGAGTATTTCAAATCGATTTGAGTAACTTTCGGAAATTCATATATCGATATTGTAAACTCAGGAGAACGCATTTCGTTGAGTTCAATGTAGTAGTTGATAGGCTCCTGAATACTCAAGAATTGATACATATACAACGGCTTATTAAGCCCTTTCTCCATAATTTCCTTGCGCCAGATATCTTCCTCTATTTTAAAATGCAGTACAACATCATCATACGATGCCTTCTTAAGTTCCGCCATTATTTCCTGAGACTCTCCTTTTTCAATTTGAATATTACCGGGAATTATGTGAATAATATCCTGTTGAATCTCAGCCGCTGGCATTGAAATGAGCTCCATTTTCGAAGTTACCGTGCTTATATCATCCTTGAAAGTATAGATGAAAAGCAGAAAAAGAAGAAGCAGTCCGTAAGCAGTATATGAAAGTATTCGCTCTTTTTTGCGGTCGATAACTGTAGAAATTTGAACTGTCTGTGCTTTGCGTGAAGCGTCGTCAATGAGTTTGTCAAACAGGATGTTTTTTTCGCGTTGCGATAAAAGACCATCTACTTCTACTGCACTGTTAATACGGTCTTCCAACTCCGGAATCTTTTCTTCGATAAAAAGGGCAATCTTTTGGTTACTAAGTCGCTGACACAAAGGGCGGATGACAAACTGCACTATTTCAACGAGGAGAACTATTGATGCCACTGCAATACCGATGCTTTGAAACAAGGGAGAAATGCCAAACTGGTAACTCAAAAGAATGTAGATTACTGCAAAAAAGATAAATGTTAAGACAGTGATAGCAATTCCCTGTTTTAAAGTCCTGAATATCCAGCGCCTTTTAATATCTTTGACTAATTTCTTGAGTTTGTAAGATGAAGTTTTCATATAAAAACCTCTGTTGTGTATTGAATTAAAACTAAATAAACTTTATTTTGGCTTTTGCCCGAATTTCGCCTCGACCTTACGGTTTGCGAAAAATGTCTCAAACAGAAACAGCGCAATAATGAATAGCAATATGTATCGCCACAATTTCTGGTTTTTTTCTTCCTCTACAATATTCCTGAGGTTTGCCAGTTTCACTTCATTTTCGCCTTTGTTTATTGGACGAGTAACCGCCGTGTATACTTCCGCCTCGTCTTTCGAGGTTAAATCAGACTCGCGCCCTTCCACATTTACAGAAAAATATCTATGTTTATCACCATGAACAGCCTTATAATTCCCCGGGACTTCCGTTTCACGAAAATAACCTGTCCCGGTCTCATCTATGGTCACCTTAAATATATTCTCACCCGGTGCGTTCACCTCCCATTCATCCCCAGGCTCACTATGCAATGACACTGCCTCCCCCACTACAAAAGTATTTTTCCTCTCTGAGGAGGTTAATACGTATTTTGCCAACTGGTATACGAATGGTAAATAAATTTCATTCACAGGGAAATCTCCCCATTCCGTATTGAATGTTGAAGTAAAAACAAGAATTTTCCCCTTACCGAGTATTCGTTCAATCATAAAGGCGTCATCTGTATCATATTTACCAATAACCACTGCATTTGTATCCGGGATAACCTTAACGTATTCTCTGAATTTGGGTCTGAAAATATCGCCTGTTCCGGATTTTGCGAATATAGAAAAAATCGGGTGCTTTAAATCTACTTCTCCAATAATTGCATTAGGTAACTGAAGAGTCCGAACCGCAACACGTTCACCAAGACTACCTATACCTAACTCACTAAGGTTGCGTGAAAATGGTTTCAAATTTACCTGCCCCCCAAACGAAAGAAGAAGACCTCCCCCTTCTTCAACACACTCTTTT
>JAUWXV010000099.1 GCA_030616165.1 bacterium
GATATGACGTTTATTTTTATAGTACAGATAATGTAGAAATGAAGAACTGTATACTTAGAACACTTTATTACGGTGTAGAGGATATTGTTAGTGATTATAATCTTTACTATGGAACCCCTCCAGATGTAATTAATGGTAATATGACTCTTGCTGAATATTTTTCAGCGACAGGAAATGCGGAACATTCATTGACAGGAAATCCATTATTTACGAGTGCCGGGAATGGTATTTTCACACTTACTTCTGAATCTCCCGCTATAGACGCAGGTACTAATGTGGGTCTAACGGAGGATTTTACTAGGAATTCTGTACCCAGTGGTGTTAGTCCTGATATAGGGGCGTATGAATACCTTTCCACAACTATACCTGTCCCTATCATTGATTTTGTAATTCTTGATCCTAACAATGGCTATGCTAAAATTGGCGATTCAGTGACAATTACTGTGATTGCCAGGAACAGTGAGGCAGGTTTAACTCCTTCCAATGCTACCATCAATGGCAAACAGGTTCCTCTTATTGACCAAGGGGATGGTACATACGTTGGTATTTATACAGTGGCTGAAGGTGACAACGACGCCACCAATGTTGAAGCAACGAACATTACACTTACTGGAGAGGACGGGACAAGCGCTCCGGCGTCTTCATCTGGTTCAACTCTTATTGTGGATGCTCATAAGCCAATTATTGCCTCAGTTACAATCAGCCCCAACTCTGGGTTGTTAAAAGTTGGGGATGGTGTAAATATTACTGTTACAGCTGTGAACAATGAGTCCGGACTTATCCCTTCAGATGCAGCAATTAACGGGAAGTCCATACCACTGACTGATCAAGGGAATGGCACTTACACCGGGACATATACAGTTGGGGCTGATGATAACCAGGGTGTAAACATAGAGGCTGAGAATATTACCCTCACAGATGCTGCTGGTAATGTGAGTGAACCCGCTTCCTCGACTGGCTCCACACTAATGATAGATACTCAAGCTCCCGGAATTGCCTCAGTTACAATCGGCCCCAACTCCGGATGGTTAAAATCTGGAGATGTTGTAACTATTACTGTTACAGCTGTGAACAATGAGTCCCGACTTATTCCTTCAGATGCAACAATTAACGGGAAGTCCATACCACTGACTGATCAAGGAGATGGAACCTACACCGGGACATACACAGTTGGAGATAATGATAACCAGTGTGTATACATTGAGGCTACGAATGTTACCCTCACAGATGCTGCTGGTAATGTGAGTGAAACTTCTTCCTCGACTGGTTCCACACTGAAGGTAGATACTCAAGCTCCCGGAATTGCCTCAGTTACAATCGGCCCCAACTCTGGATGGTTAATACCTGGAGATAGTGTTATTATTACTGTTAAAGCTGTGAATAATGAGTCCGGACTTATCCCTTCAGATGCAACAATTAACGGGAAGTCCATACCACTGACTGATAGAGGAGATGGAACCTACACCGGGACATATACAATCGGAGCTGATGATAACCAAGGTGTATATATTGAGGCTACGAATGTTACCCTTACAGATGCTGCTGGTAATGTTAGTAATGCTGTTTCAGCAACAAGAACATATAAATACTTTACGTTAACTCAAACACTTGTTAATTTCATTGATGATGACTTGGATTACAATGACCCATACATAATTCGTGATGCAGAGTCACTATTTATAGCTGATAATGATAACTCCTTAACTTTTGTCTGGTCTTCATGGGAATCGCTTGGAGCTGAAGTGTATCAAATAAATCTATACTCTGGGTATTTTAAAAATTATGAGTTCTCAAAAACTATTGCTGACACATTATTTTCTTTCAAAGGAGAACCTGGAAATACTTATTCTATAGAAGTTGTTCCCACAATATTAAATGGAGAAGAACTTGGAACTATTAAGTCGCGGGCAATATTATGTACATCAAGTATTGTTGGAACTCCAGGAAAACCATATATAAAAAAGTAGTTATATCGTTGATGGAAACTAAAAAATATCAGAAGTTAACGAATATTTTAATTTTTTAATGTCTTTCCTTTTAATAGGTAGCATAACAAAGAGTATATAAAATTATTTGGATTAGAAAGATATATTGCTTCCCTGTGAAGGTGCACAGATTTTTAAGTTAGTGTTATAGTGGTATTCATTATCTATAAACCCTTTAGGGTGGGAATCCACTACTTTGTGGATGGAGTTATATCATCTAATTTATGTATCCACTTGCATATGTGATTGCTCACACCATAAAATAAAAGCCGGTTAAAAGAACTTTTGCTACAGAAATCGGTCCTGTTATAAAAAGATAAGGAGCCGGATACTACCCCCGGCTCCTTATCCTGAAGATGTAATCAAAAAATTGTTAAAAATTAAGCCACTTAAAAAATGGAGGGATAAAAAATTAGAATAAATATTTTGAAATAAGACCCGTGACTACGGCTATGATAACAGCGGATAATATCCCCAAGAGAAAAATGTTTATTTTAGAATGATATTTAATATGATTATCTATCATTTCAAAAAGAGCGTTCAGTTTACCATCTACATCTAAATCTTTGAATTGTTCGTATTTCACTTTTATATGATTTGTGTTTAATAATAGATGCATAAAATTTCTAAATATATATGTAATATATTTTTTTAAAAAGTCAAGGAAAAAATATTTTTATTTTTTTTATTGAAACACGAACAATACATATGTGCTTGATTTAAATGTATCTATAACATTATAAATTTGAATATATTTTTTTTTAATTTTTATAAAAACTTTAATAATTAATTTACACTTTATTAAACTGAATAAATTTTATAAATGTTCTATTAGGGTTTGTCAAGTATATAATTACGTAATTTTTTAATGTCTTTCCTTTAAAAGTTGGCATAACAAAGTACTTTTTCTGGCAAATGAAATCCTAAATCCTACCTGAGCAGCACCATTCTCTTAGTCTGGGTGAATGTCCCAGCCGTCAATCGATAGATGTAGATGCCACTACTTGCCAGCCGTCCTTGATTATCCCTGCCTTTCCAGATAACCTGATAATAACCTGCAGGCTGGAAGTTATTCACAATGGTCTGCACCTCTTGGCCAATCAGGTTGTAAATTATCAAGCGGACCTGAATTCCTTCAGGAAGGCAGTAAGAAATCTTCGTCTCTGGATTGAAGGGATTAGGATAATTTTGATCTAAATAGAACTTGTCTGGTACTCCGGAGGAGACTGCTTTTCCAAGTGCATTTGCATCAGAGGCCTTAGCCATAGCCTTAGCCTTCTTAGCCTTAGGCTTCTTAGCCTTAGCCTTTATAATTACGCAGTCCCCCCCGTGTATCCAGGTACCATCAAGTAGACGACTACCATCCGAAAGAGATAACATCACTGTGTCCCCGTCACACACAGGGCCAATAGCCTCCACAATTTCCTGTTTGTCAAATTTAAGAACAAGATCAGGAAATCCATCGCGACCCTTCTTAGTGGTGCAATTACACTCCCCATCTTCAACAAGGGTGGCGACATCTTTAATACTCCATCTTATTGGCGCAACACCTTCCAGTCTTATAGTACTCACATTTATCGAGTCAACATTTAAGAAGAAACCACCCACAGTCCCCCCAAGTATCGCTACAGGCAGAACACCCTTAACACCCTTACTTTTAACCTTGAGGGGATTCGGACAGGATTTGGGTTTGATGTCTAATTTCACTTGACAGGGAAAAGATAATAAGTACCCTGCAATAATAAATACGATAAATATGACTATAATTAACAAGACTCGTTTCATTTTAAACCTCCTTTTAGTTTCTTACAACCTTTGTGATTTTGTTCAACTTTTTCTATATCACGAATAAAGATAGTAAGTAAACACAATTACTATAGGAGCAAGTTCGCTTTTCTTATGATTTTCAGTGCTTATATTCAGCCTACTCCAGGCATTCAAATATACAAAATCATCACATTGGGTTTGAGTCAGCATAAGGTTTCGATTGATTCATTTGTACTTTGTGCTTGTGCTACAATATTGATTTCTTCAAATTCAGAAAGCATATCAACTAAGCTTACTTTTATCACCTTAGAATCATCTTAAATAAATACATTCATTACCACTTATGCCTTTTATATCAGGTAATTTTATCGGATATGAAGGCTATTTTTGTCTTGATTACTTAAATTGTCGATAAAAATTTTCGGAGAATTAACCGATACTTGTACTAATATATTTACTAAAATCATTTAAAAAAATAGGACAAATTCTGTTTTTTTTGTAATATTTTTTCTCTGTTTGTTGTAAGTTTTTGTCTTACATGTAAAGAAGGGATATTTCTGAAGGGGTATTATTAGAGAATACTTGTGAGCATTTAAATCTGTGAGGAGAATATAAAAATAGTTAAAAAAATATAAGTATTATTAAAAAATTTGAAGAACGAACGATAAATAAGAAAAACAAACTGATATTTGAAATATTTAAATCCCGAATGATTGCCACTTTTAATACAAAAAAAGCTGAAATGCAAGCATTTATTTTAAAAATACTTAAATTCCAGCTTTCTTGTAGCGCATAGGGGATTTGAACCCCTATCTTGACCAGTTCATATCTCCAATAAAAACAATATATCTATTTGATATTACGAAATTTAGATGTTTGATTTAGTTAGGTTTGTTTTGATATATTTTGGTATGTTTTGACATAAAAATGTCCCAAATGCGTCCCAGTTTGGAAAGGCTTATTTGTCATGAGTTTCGAAGATTTTTTCTATTTTTCGAAAATTGAAAATTGATTATTATTGGATTTGCATTGATATGGTTTTATATAGTTTGATATGGGAAATCGAAGGAAATCTAAATAAATCGAAGTAAATCAAACTATTTCAAACAATAATTTATGGTGTAAAAAGCATCAATCAAAGAAATTAATGAAAAGTTAGCATATATGAAAAAATAATGCCTTGTTACCGGCATTAGAAGCCTATAATATTGATATTTCTAAACGTAATTATTATAAAGTTTTGGGTTTGGAAATTGAAATAATAAATCGTTCACCAAAATGTGATTGGTTCGAGTCCAGGGCGGGGAATAAGTCACTAATACTCAGCGCACCAATTGTTAGAGATTTTATAAAGTCTGGCAAGAATTGGTATGTTATAATAAGCATTTATGTGACGAGATTTACACTCTATCTTACTGACCAATCTTCTACATTGCGCAATTTTTACAATACTAATTTACTTAATAAGCGTCATTTTTTTAATAGCAGAAAACTCTCCTGCTTGAAGGTGGAACAAATAGACACCAGAACTGACCAATTTACCTGCTTCACTTTTTCCGTCCCATTCGAAATCGTAATTTCCTGCAGGCATAGTATCAGATACAAGTGTCCTAACTAAAGAGCCATTAATACTATAAATTTTTAGGATTACATTTGAAGATTGAGGTAACTGGAACCGAATCGATGTTGTTGGATTGAAATGATTTGGAAAGTTCTGCTCTAATACATATGAATCTGGTATTATGTCCTCAATATAGTGTATAATAAACAAATAATTTTTTAGTTAATTATTAGTTATTTGAATAAATAATAATACAGTATCTCCTAATAACTAAAATTAAAAAGATAAAATTACTACTCTTAATAAAAATGGTTTGGTTTTTCAAGTTACCTTAACTAGCTTTTAAATCAAAGATTTGTGAAAATCTGTAATTTTTTCAAAAGCATTTATTTTATAATTAAAATAAATTTCACTTGACTTATACTGTAAACTTGTTTATATTAGTATCAAAATAATTTTTTAAACATAAAACAAAGGACAAAACAATGGACAAAACAATTTTAACACCGGAAGAGAGCTTTGATATAATTACTAAAGCTATCTCAAACTTTAAAATGAATTATAAGGAACATGCAAAAATGTTTCTCCTATGGGGCTGGATGCTGAGTATTGCCAGCTTTTCTAATTTCATTATCTTAAAGATTTTAGACCATAAAGAAGCATACGAACTTTCGGGGATATTTAGTCTTGGTAATTGGTTTTTGTTTATCTTAAGTACATTTATAATCCTGTTTTTTATGGAGCGGAAAATAAATAAGGATAAGAAAATATATAGCCATTTAGAAAGTTATATCAATAAACTATGGGCAGTAAGCGGCATTTCAATGTTTGTAGCAACATTCCTTAGTTTTAAATTGGGAATAGTTCCACCAACAATACTTTTGTTAATTACCGGTATTGCAACTACAATTACCGGGCTGGTTATTAAGTTTAAACCTTTAATAATTGGGGGTATAGCATTTTTTATATTCAGTATAGCTACAACATTTGTATCAAATCACAACACAGCATTAATTACCGGCACGGCTATCATATGTGGTTATCTGATACCAGGATATTTTTTAAAATCAGCAAAAGAATAGTATTATGTACAAAGATTTAGATCCTTTATTACACTCGCAACTCCGGTTGTCAATCGTCTCTACTTTAATAACGGTCGATGAAGCAAATTTTAATTTCATCAAAGAGACCACTAAGGCTACATCGGGCAATATAAGTATTCAAATAAAGAAATTGCAGGAAGCAGGATATATTAAAGTAGAAAAATCTTTTAAAAATAATTATCCAAATACGACTTTGTCAATTACAGATAAAGGTGTTGAGGCATTTGAAACCTATGTCAATAATTTGAAAAAATATATTAATCCCGGGAAATAATTTTTTTTTACATATTTAGTTTACATTTTAAACTACTTTAAGGAGGTAACTATGAAAAATTCAATTCTTATTTTTATGATTCTCATCCTGACAGTAACAGGATGCAATGCTCAGGAAAATCCAAAAAGACCAGCTGTGGCAGGTCAAAATAAAAATGAAGAGCATGTTGATAATTCAATTCTTGTTTTCTATCGTCAGTATAGTTCATTTACCGATCCGGGAGAATATGAATATTTATATAAAAATCTTCCTGATTCTTTACCAGAGCTTTGCAGTTTAATAAAATCCCAGTTTATTCATCCCTATGCTGATTTGCCTAAGTATCGTGAACTAATCCCCAGAGAAAGATGGAATGAAGGATTCAAGTATCCAACAGTTAAATCACAACTGGAGGGACTTCTATCCTATGACTCATCGGGTTTAGTGAGAGATCGGAAACCTGAAGATAGATTGGTACTGGCTTGCCGGGATTATGCAATCTTACTGGCATCAATACTTAAATATCGCGGTATTCCCGCCAGGGTCCGTTACGGGCACGCTACGTATTTAATCCCTGATTTTCATGCGAGTCATGTCATCTGTGAAGTATGGAATGAAAATGACAACCGATGGATGCTTGTGGATCCAAGCACGGAAATGATTGATTTCAGCAGAGAAAAATTTGACTTTAGTCATGATGTCTGGTTAAAAATGCAACAAAAGGAAATAGATCCCAACTTATTTGGGATACCTGGCAAATATACCGGACTGGTTTCGATAATATCGAAAGTTTTTGCTGATCTGGCATCGATACTGGGAACCGAATATACAGCTTATCAGTATGCGCCCATGGTGGATTATGCTTTTGAAAATGACAATCAATTGACTTCGGAACATATAGAAATTCTGAACAGAATAAGTGAATTAATGAAGTCAATTGATGCTGAAAATATCCGCATATTGCAAAAAATTTATAATAATAATCCTCAAATTCAAATTACAAAATCATTTGAACTTAATACGACACATACTGAGAATAACATCAGAAATAGAGAGTCTAAAAAAAATAATTCCAATACTGAAAATAACAATCAAATTAGAGTTTCTTCAAAAAATAAACCCATTATTGAATTTGTAGATATACCGGCAGGAACATTCACAATGGGAAGTCCTTCATCTGAAAAGGGAAGAAAAGATGATGAAATACAACATAAAGTTACACTGAACGCTTTCAAAATGAGTAAATATACTGTAACCTTTGAGCAATATGATTTATTTTGTGAAGCCACAGGAAAAACTAAACCGAGAGGACGTAAACGGGGAAATCTTCCAGTTTTATGGGTTTCTTGGTATGATGCCAATGCATTTGCAGAATGGATGGGCTGCAGGTTACCAACAGAAGCTGAGTGGGAATACGCAGCTCGAGCAAATACAACTGCTCCCTTTTATACAGGAGATTGCTTGACATCTGATCAAGCTAATTTCAATGGAAGAAAACCTTATACAAATTGTGATAAAAGTGAAAACAGAAAGAAACTATTACCTGTTGGTAGTTTTCCACCGAATGCATTTGGTTTATACGATATGCATGGTAATATTTGGGAATGGTGCAATGATTGGTATGGTGAATATGACATAAATGATAAATTGAATCCACAGGGACCAGATAAAGGAACGCGAAAAGTTGATCGTGGTGGTGCCTGGTATGATCCTGCTTGGAGATGTCGGTCAGCCTATCGTGCAGGAGGTGATCCACCAGGTAACAGAGGTTCAGGAATTAGTTTTCGAATAGTGAAACTTTAATGAGGGGATAAAGAAGTTAGACGATGAGCTTTCTGAGAAAGGTAAAGAACTTGACGGACATAAGAACATAACCAGTATCAAAGGAATCGGAGATAAGAGTGGAGCGATTTTGCTAAGTGTTATCGGAAATATAAATGACTTTGAAAGTGAGAAGAAGTTAGCAGCTTACTTTGGCATAGTTCCCAGGGTAAGCATCTCAAATGAAACTTTACATTCGAGTAGGATCACAAAACTTGGAAGCAAACTTGGACGAACAACACTTGTTCAATGTACTTTAATCGCAAAAAGATATTCACCTTATCTGGAAAATTTCTACCAACGAATAAGAGCTAAAAAAGGAACTGGAAAAGCAATTATCGCAACAGCTAAAAAACTTTTAGGAATAATTTATAAAACACTAAAAAATAATTGGGAATTTGAAGATTTCCCAAACTTTGTAATAAAATAATAAATAAGTATTAATTCTAAAATTAATACTCGGAGTGGAACTTTTTATCATAGGAGGATATAATGAACAACAATTTAATAACAGCCAATCCGGTTTCTATTTCAGATCGTATAGTATCCCTGGACGTTCTGAGGGGATTTGCCATACTTGGAATGTTGATAATAAATATCCAGAGTTTTTCCATGATTGAAGCGGCATATATAAATCCCACTGCTTACGGTGACTTGACAGGCATTAACAAATTGGTTTGGATGTTAAGTCATGTGTTTGCCGACCTAAAGTTTATTTCAATATTTTCTATTTTATTCGGTGCGGGTATTGTCCTATTCACCGACAGAGTTGAGCTGAAAGGGCTAAGTCCCCGGGGTTTGCATTACCGCAGGATATTCTGGCTGTTTATTATCGGTATGACGCATGCTTATTTATTCTGGTACGGTGATATTTTAGTGTCGTATAGTCTTTGCGGATTACTTGCATATTTATTGAGGAAAACGTCACCAAAGATATTGCTGACTATAGGTCTTATTATTTTCTCCGTGGCATCGGCAATATTTTTGTTTTCGGGGTGGTCAATGCAGTTCTGGCCTCCTGAATCTATAGAGGGATTACTGGAAGGCTGGAAACCCAATGCAGGTATTATTGCCGAGGAAGTAGGAGTTTACCAAGGGAGCTGGTTTGAGCAGATGGGAAAACGCGCTTATTCTGCAGTTATGTTTCAGACATTTTTCTTTCTGTCCTTTTTTGGATGGCGCGCAGGAGGATTGATAATTACCGGTATGGCGTTGTATAAACTGGGTGTGCTGACTACCCAGAGATCCAACCGCTTTTATGCTGTTGGAATGGCTGCGGGATTTTTGGTAGGGATGCCGTTGATAATTTACGGGATTAATTTTAATTTCTCCGGCGGGTGGGTGGTCGAGAAATCAATGTTCACGGGGTCGCAGTTTAATTACTGGGGCAGCCTGTTCGTTGCTTTCGGATATATCTGTATGATTATGCTTCTTTGTAAAAGGTTTTCTTCTGGTGCGATAAAAAGCGCCTTTGCTGCTACAGGACGTATGGCCTTGACGAATTATCTTCTTCAGACTTTACTGTGTACGTCAATATTTTACGGGCATGGATTCGGATTATTCGGAGAAGTGGAGCGGTATGTCCAGATTCTGATTGTTTTCAGCATATGGGTTGTGCAGTTGGTAATATCACCTTTATGGCTGAGGAGTTTCAGGTTTGGCCCCGCAGAATGGCTGTGGCGATCTTTAACGTACTGGAAAATACAGCCGATGCAGAACGGGTGATTATTTAAGTTGTTACTTTCTTTACTTAAAGAAGTAACAAAAGAAACTTTTAAACAATATCTGATTTCTCTCCCAGCCTAAGACGGGGAGAGAAATCAGATGTGGATAAGCTTACCCGCCTACGGCGTGTGTAAATATGGAGAAACGTTTATCCGGTATAATAAGAATTGTATGTGGAACTGCCGTGAGGCGGTACGGACACTTTTTAAGATTGGAACTTTACTATATAAGTGAGGATAAAAAAATGGTTTATTGGATTAGCTTGATTCCGGGGGCAATTGCGGGATTTGCGTTAACATGGATAACAGCAGCGGCAATTAAAAAGGAACAGATTAAATTCGGTGATTACAGCATTAATAAAGCAAGAATATATGCTGGTGTTATGTTTATTTTTAGTACATTTTTATTTGGTCCTTTTGGCATGTATATGTATTCTCATTATATTATTAATGAAGGTGCAGATTTTTCGTTAAGCATAACTATTCTGGTATTGATAGGAATTGTATTAACTATCCCAAAATATAAAGAATTCTGGAAATCTTATTTATTAATGTCATTTTTATTTATTTTTGCTCTTGGGTGGTTTTTACCATCTTTTCATCTTCTATGTTGTATATATTATATAAAAAGTCCTTTCAAATAAACAGAATTTTATTTGTTTTATTAAATTAGAATGGAAAAATATTGCAAGAATTTAACTGTTCAAGAATATATATAAATAGAGAGGTATCTATCAACTAATAATCAGGAACAATTAGGGGAGTATAAAAGCGAAATATATTTATAAGAATTAAACCATAAAGAGTTGTGGGGAATAGCATGGGGAATAAATAATATTAAACATAAAAAAAGGACTTAAATCTTAACCTAAGCCCTTGTATTCATTAGAGTAGCGCATAGGGGATTCGAACCCCTGTTACCGGCGTGAGAGGCCGGCGTCCTAACCCCTAGACGAATGCGCCCTCTTAATTCCTTTATAATTTAATTAATCGTATTTTTAAATCAATCTATATATTTTTAGGTATAATGTCAATATCTTCTGTTAAAATTTACATTTATTATAGATTCGGGTATCTCCGTATTGTATTAATTATTTGAATTATATTTAAAACGTTCACTCCTGAGAGACAAATACTGAATAAAAAATTGATATGTTTTTCATCAATCCTGCACAACACTCTAAAAAGTCAACACGAAAATACCCTATCTATTCTATTTTAAATTAAAATGAAAAATCATTCCTTATATTTGATTGTTTTAGAATATATTTTAATATGATGTAAGTGCCAACTAAACCTCATTGGGCACCGCATACGGCTGACGATATTCTCGTGTGAGATAGGAATTTGCATCATCATCATCAATAAATCTTTCAGAGTACGGATTAAAAGTGAGTGTTCGTCCAGTTCGGTATGCAATATTTCCAAGGTGCATCATGGCGGTTGACATATGCCCTTCTAATATATCTGCATTAAGGTCCTGCCATCTGCGTGACCTAACACAGTCGACGAAATTAATATAGTGCGGCTCAACACCTTTGATTTCAGATTCCACCGGTGCAAGGTCCTTATATGATATAGTTGGGCCCGGTTCTTCTTTTCTTCCTTTTCCCTTTAAATATGTTCGAAATTCACGACCCCCCAGATATGCCCATCCTTCAGAAGTATAAAAAAAGGCTCCTTCTTTCGACTCATGTTCAGAATTTGTAAATAAACTACGAACCTCACACTCCATAATAGTGCCATCCTCGTATTTAAAAGCAGCAGTCTGAATATTTGGTATTTCCTGGTCTGAATCCTGGGTAAAAAAGCCTCCCATGCATTGAATTTTTACTGGATGGGTACGTTTATTCATTCCCCAGCGCACTTTATCCATAAGATGAACACCGTTATTCCCAAACTCTGTTGTACTGGTATCCCAGTACCAATGCCAGTTATAACTAAATCTGCTTTCATTAAAAGGTCGATAAGGCGCTGGTCCAAGAAAGAGGCTCCAGTTAACTCCCTTGGGGGTTGGACTATCCTTTGTGTATCCAATATTGCCTCTATATCTGTAAACAATTCCTCTACCCATATAAATATCGCCCAATTTACCATCTTGAAGAAATTTAACAGCCTCCTGGACAAGCCTACTGCTTCTGCTCTG
>JAUWXV010000062.1 GCA_030616165.1 bacterium
CAAAAACGTACAATTGCTAGGGATATGTCAATAAATAATAAAGACTAAAAAAAGAAAAATATCTGTTAAATTATTACTATTACAATTTAATTTTAACATAATCAGATATGATATTTGTTTTTGGCGACATGCAAAACGGCATGCATTTTTTACAAAAACATACAAAAAATGACAAAATTAAAGCCCTACTTTAAGTAAAAGCAGGGCTTTTTAATATATTGTTTTTATTATAATTTTACTTGTGGGCCCACGAGGACTCGTCCTCCGTAGGCGGATCTGCCTTCGGCGGAAACCTCGGACCTACTGATTAAGAGTCATATGCCCTATTTTATAATTAACTTTGTAACTTATTAAAAAACAACTTAACTGCGTGTGGCTGCTGTATTTAAACCGCTTTATTAAATTCTCAAAATCCTTACCATTTAACACCAAAAGTGGCAAGAATTGGCAAGGTTGAGATTATGTAAACTAAAATAATTTTTATATTAGTAATGTATTTTTTAACTCTTCTGAAATTAAAATAAAATCTATACCTTAATTTTTATTGAAAAGTGTCCAAAATGTTCTGAAGACGTACATTTAGTGACTCGACGGACAATGGTGAGACGTCACACCATTGCCAAATCAGCGCTTCGGTACGGAAATGCTGATGTTGCGGAATTTCAGGACGCCGGCGTGGTCACCCTGGATGTAGAAAGACCCCGGCTCGCCTTCGTTGGCATCCAACGCGCCGCCGGTAATGCCCTCGATCTCCTGCTGATCAATTGTGGTGACGCCGTTGCGGACCACGGTCAGTGTGCGACCCACCAGCGTAATATCGAACGTCTCCCACACGCCGGGCGTGCGCGGAAGCTCAACATTAGGCGCGATCCGGCCGTATATCGACCCAATCCGGCGCTCCACCGGAGTTGCACCGAGAGATCCATATTCGAGCTGGATTTCATAACGACCCCGCAGGTAGAAGCCGCTATTGCCTTTGTCGGGGCAGTTGACCTCGAAGTGCAGCTTGAAGTCGTCGAACTTGCCGGTCGACTTCAGGTTCGCACCGCGATCTTCATTGACCAGCACCCCATCTTTCACAACCCAGTGGCTGTTGGCTGAATTGCCGATCGGCTCCCAGCCATCGAGATTCTTGCCGTTGAAGAGGGGCTCTGGATTCGTCCAGACGTTCGGAACGCTACGCTTCAGTTCTGGCGCGCGCACGCCTGTCAACGCGATGGTGTTTTCGCCGCGCCTCTGAACGCCGATGAGCTTGTCACCGACGGCGTCGAGTTCCCACGTCGTGGCCGGACGCCTGCTGGAGGCCTGAGATATGCTAATGGTCAGATGCGACCCATCCACCTTGAAATCCTTCATCTGTAAGACATGGCCCCCAGTGGGCTGGTACCATATCTCCAGACTGCCGTCTTTTTCCGTCACGCCCAGCCAACTGGCGCGCGTGCTGGTCGGCGTCGTGATGTTGAAATCCCACCGTCCCACCAAAGGGTTGCTCTTTTTCTGTGAACAAGCCGGCGTCAGGAGTGCACTGACAAGAATTAGGGTTAAACCTAGCTTCATGCATTCCTCCAAGAAGAAATGACGTTTCGAAATGACATATTTTCGGAATATCATAATTTACCTCCTTTTTTTTAGTTTTTTTTCAATCAACTTTCAGTTTTCAAAGTCTAAATTAAAATGTAGTTTGTTTTTAAAATTTGTCAAATTTAAAAAAGAAAAACCAGGACTCACTAAATAGCAAATCCTATATTAGAGTTCCTTCAAGTGTATGAATGAAGAAAGTTCGATTTGGCTTATTGGGGATCACACCTCAACAAGCGAGTAAAATGTATGATTTTCTAACCATATTATCAAGAAATAAGTATTGTGACGCAGAATTTACGAATAACCGGAAGCTATAACTCAAGCTAATCGTGCCATAATTAAACATACACATTTACCTTTGTCAATAATTAGTATTGTGTCCCCGAAATAAGATTTATTACATTAAATATAATATTTTATGATAAAATTTGTAACAACCAAAAATCGTACTGGTTTAATTTATTATTGAAAAATAACTACCAAATTTTCCTTTATATGAGAACGGAGCTTATAATTAAATAAATTTAAATATATTATAATATAATGATAATTAATATGTTTAGCAAGTTAAAAAATATTGATTAAATATTAGACAATGTCAATATATTCTGTTGAAATTTAAATATTATCTAAAATTAAGTAAAATGAAAAAATTTTCATACTTGTTGAAATTAAAAATTAATTTTCCCTTCTCATTATCTTTGTGGGTTAATAGGGACATCCCAGCCCTGCTGGCAAATACATAATTAAAGGGTCTGACCCTCATTTGACTCCTAACTGTACCTTAGGCATTCCAAACGAAACCTCAGTATTCCAGTTTGATAATGCCCGGCTGCGGGACGGGATATTTACCATTAAGCCCGGCCTGCAGGGGTGCAGGAGAATCCATCGTCAGATTGTCGATATCGGGAGCGAACTCATGCTCGCAGTTGAGGATTTCATCGTAGGTAACGATCTGACCGGTGTGCGCGGCCATCCTGCCCATCGACGTGACCAGACTGGCTTCGGCGCCGCGTTTCGCCTCGTTGAATGGCTTGTCCATGCGGATTGCTTCTATAAGGTGGTCCCATTCGAGCTGGTAAGGGTCCGGCTCGGGCTGAGGGAACGCCCAGACGATGTCTTCTTTTTTGTCCATATCCTGTCCCCTGTAGATGCGGCACTTTGCCGGCGAGTGGGACCCATCGGAGATGACCGCGGACCCCTTGTTGCCGTGGGCGTAGCTGGCGAACTCGCTATGGCAACCGTTGATACACCTGCCATAAAGAAACAGTTTCGTGCCGTCGGCGAAGGTGTATTCGACCGAGTAATTATCAAAGTTCTGGTCCACCGAGTTGCCACGATAATGGCGACCTCCGATAGACTGGGCTTTGACCGGCCAGGCACCCTTCATCCAGCAGCATTCGTCTATGTGATGTATGTAAAAGTCGCTGAAGCAGCCACCACTTGCCCAGAGGAAGCTGTGAAACCGTTGGATCTGATAGTGCAGTTCGCTGATACCTTCCGGTTTGGGGTCGGAGGCAAAATAGCCAATGGGCCCATGCATCCGATATGCCCGCATGGTGATGATGTCACCGACCTGGCCGTCTTTAATCCGATCGTAGAGCTGCCAGCGGGCTGTGCAGTGACGGCACATCAGCCCCACGCCCACCTTAAGGTTCTTCTTTACAGAATCTTCGGCAAGTTTCAGGAACTTGCGGGTGCTCGGGCCGTCCACTGTAACTGGTTTTTCCATAAAGACGTTGATGCCCTTCTCGATGGCGTAGACAAAATGCACCCAGCGAAATGCCGGAGGCGTCGCAAAGATCACTACATCACCCAGGCTAAGACAGTCCATCGCCTTCTTATAAGAGTCAAAGCCAATGAATTTGCGCTCCTCAGGTACGTCCACCTGTTCAGTGTGCATCTTCTTCAAAACCGTGTAACTGCGGGCAAGACGGTTCTCGAATACGTCAGCCATGGCGACAAGCTTGATCGGCCCGTTCTTGACAGACAGGGCGTTTGACGCTACGCCGGCGCCCCGGCCACCGCAGCCAACCAAAGCCACCTTAATAGTATTGTTCTCCGCTGCGTAGTTGCGCGGAACGAGTCCCGTCGCCAGAGCCGAGGTCACGGCACTTCGACCAGTGTTCTTCAAAAACTCGCGACGTGATGTCCGTTTTTGTTTCGATTCTTTCATGACTAAATCTCCTTTCATTTTCAAACTTTTTTTCTTACCCACTATTTAATTGTTAAAAATCTTTCCACTTTCACTTTAACAAGGTTATACTAATTTGTCAAATTGTCAGAGGACAGTCCTCTGACAAACCAAAAAGAAAAATTGGCCGGCTATCTTATTCGAGCGAATAAGGGGATGTTTTTATTAACAAAAATTAAAGTTGACCTTATTTTCCCGAAAGACGAATTATTTAAGAATTTTAGCATTCATAAACTTCAATTTCCGACGATATTCACAATCTTCATTTCAGGCTCATATGTTGATTAGTTTATGTCTTCAGAACATTTTAGACATTTTATATAAGAAATTAAGAGATACATTTTGTATTATCAAGTGTTTTTTTTCGAAATTTTAAATTTTTATTTACTGTAATGTTTTATTTGTAATTCTTTCTCTCAATCATATTATATTTTTTACAAATAAGTTAATTTTGAAGTCACGCCAGGAGACACCCAAATTTGGCATTTTATGGCAAAATGTGGCAGAAAATGTTAAAAAAATAGCCCAATAGTCTAAAACCATTGAGCTATTTAATTGCTTGTTTTTATTGATATTTTAAGCGTGGGCGATACTGGACTCGAACCAGTGACCTCCTGCTTGTAAGACATATGTCCCTTCTTTTTAAACAACTTTGTAACTCCTTAATAATCAATATAACTGCGTATGGCTGCTGAACTTACATCTCTTTCTTTATACTGCGACCATTGCCACCAATGCCACCATTTAACACCAAAAGTGGCAAGAATTGGCAAGGTGGAAAAACTTGACAAAGTAAAATCTATACATTAATTTTCAATGTAAAATGTCCAAAATGTTTTGAATACATACATTGTATCGATGGAAACCGTTGAAACGGTTTGACTTTTCAAGGTTATGATTCTTTTACCCCTTACTGAAGTAAGGGGTTAATGAAATGTTTAGCTGAAGTAAGGGATTAATGAAATATTTAGCAGAAGCAAGGGGTTAATGAAATGTTTATCAAAAAAATTATTCCCATTTTATACTTGACAAATTAAATAATTTACATATATTTTTGCTAAAAATTTCAATGTGAATGATAAAATTTAGAAAATAAAATCTTTTTTATTTTTCATTCAAACCTGTCATTTCTATTCTCAATAAATCCATACAATTGGATGTAATAATGAAAAATAGACAAATTTTATGATTGTTTTTTTATTATTATTTTTAATTATTTAATAGATATTTTTATATATAAACATTTAAAGTTTTAATTGACTTTGCAGATTAAATTTATTAATTTATTTTTGAAAATGTAGTAACTACAAAATTTAGTCTAATTATTCCCCCTTTTACAATAATTAAATTAAGATGCCATATTAATTTACTTTTTTAAAAACAAGAGGTTAGTAATTTTTCGTTGTATTTAAAAATTTTTTCATATATTTTAAAATACACAGTATATATACACAGTATAAATTGTTATAAAAAATAAATCACATATAAATATCCGTTCGGATTATTTTGTGAAATGCCTTTTAAAGGGGAGGAAAATTATATGTCAGGTGTTAAAGATTTAACACTTTCTTTAAAGGAATTCAGTGAGAAATATTATGATGCGGTCTATAAATGGTATCTTGAGATGGAAAAACAACATCTATCAAGAGAAAACTACTTCAAGATACTTGAATGGAATATGAATGGACCTTTAAAGATAGTCTTCGTAGGAGAGTTCAATCACGGGAGGTCCTCACTTATAAACTCGATTTTAAAAATGCCCGATTTACTTCCTGTATCGTCAAAGCGACAAACAAAAGTCTGCACCTATATGTTCCCTCACTATCACATTCAGGTCAGTGGATTCGGTCATTCAACTGAACACGCACTTTTGATAGACAAAGAAAAAAATCATATGGAGGTTTTTGATTTCAGCAATCTTTCCGTGTTATTGAAAGACCAGAAACTTTCTTCTGACAGATATGTTTTTTACATATATTTAAATCATCCATTACTGAATGAACATATTACCCTTGTCGATACTCCGGGATTTGATTCATCAGAAGAAGGGGTTCAATTTTACCCTATTAATCTTGCCAAGCAGAGCGATATTATAGTAATGGTGAGTGACTTAAATAAATCCTTTTCAAAACAGCATGAAGAATTTATCAAGCGTTTAGGCATACACACTAATAAACTTACACTTGTAATTAATAAAGCTGACCTTTATACAAGTAAGCAAGATATTGTGGATACACTTACTCACGTCGCATCATACCAAGAGAGATTAGAGATTGATTTTCCGAAATTTTTATATTCCTCAATTCCCTCCGAACAACCCGAAGAAAAGCCATCAAAAGATGCCGAAGAAGAGGTGAAGATGTGGGAAAATTCTCAATTTGAAGATCATCTTAAAACTCTGATTGAAAACAGAAATACTACCAGAGCAAAAAACTGGACGTTGAACATCCTGGAAACTATTTATAATATATTGGGGCGTAAAAATGGTAATGTTAGAACCCTTTTGGATGACATGGATGCTATCGTGAAAAATATTAATGAAGAAGAGACAAATCTCAAATCACTATTGGAACATATTGAAAAAGAGAGAGTAACTGAAGATACACAAGTTAATAGAACAATAATGATTCTCGAAGATGAAGCCAAAAAAATAATTTATAAAGAATCTGAAGATGCTTATAGATTTTTCAGCGAAAAATATTTAGGATGGCGTAAGAGGAAAGCCACTATAAATTTTCAAAAATCCGTTACGAAAAAATTTCAGGAACATATTCTAAAAGCTATAGACACATTCAACGAATATTTTAATAAAGAGATTAAGAATTTCTGCCATCACTGGTTCAATATAATGACAAAAATACTCGATACACGATTTTTTGACAGAAATCTCCGGACAAGCGAAGTAGAAGAAACGAGGCAGATATTATACTTATATCTATTTGAAAATCATTTTTTCTGGAACCATCAAAAATACCAGGATCTTATCGAAAAACTCAGAGTACGAAGATATGAAGAGATTATAAAAAATCCAGATTTATTATATGGTGTTCTTTCATGGGCAGATTTATTCTTTTTTGACATAAATAGTGAAAAATTTGTATTAAATAAAATAATCAAAGGCTGCCCAATTCCACATATATCAGATGAAACACGAAGCTTAATCTCACGGAATGTCTGGGAAATTCAAAAGGCACCGGGATTATTTAGTTTTGGCAATTATAAAAAATTCCGTGAAAGAGTCCATGATACTCTGGATTTATATCACCGTGAAATATTTCAAAAACTCGAAAATGTAATAATTAATGAAATTCATCAATTCAAAATAAGTTCGAAAGCGGCACTCCAGGAGACAGAATCACAAATAAGAAGTGCGTTTCTCTCAAAGATAAAACAAAAAATGGAAGAATATTTTCAAGAGCAACTCAGAGATATTGGGAAACGACTTCAGGCTGCCATAGGTGATACTCCTATGCCGTTCGAGCAAACCAAAGAATAGAATTTATGAGCGAATTAATTCAACTCTCAAGTATAAAAAAGTCCGTTCTTGAAATTATTGATGACTTTCTGTCTTTCTCTCCACCGGAAACTATGGAAGACCACATTCAACGACTCAAAGATAACATTCTTAATAATTATTTTCAGATAGCGGTCGTTGCTACATGGAACACAGGAAAATCCACATTCTTAAATGCTCTTCAAGGAGACCCGATTTTCCCTACTCAAAACAAAGAGACGACACACATTATCACCAGTCTTATATACTCAAAGGCGAGATATACTACATTAAAGTTCAGCGGGCGAGACCAGCTTGCTGTAAAATTGGCTAAAAATATCCTCGATAAACTCAATAAGGATTATAGTGAAAAATCGGAGAATCAAATATTCATTCCCTGTAAAAATTACAAAGAACAAAAACAAATTCTTGAAATCTTCTCTACGGATGACGGCTTTCTTCCAAAGTATCCGGAACTATATTCAGAAATATTTTTCGAAGAACTCCATGAAGAATTTCCCGATATGCCGAGCACTGCGGAAGAATATAAAAATGTAAAAAATAATCCTGACGTATCTGCACAAACAGAGATTATTAATAAATGGAGTCACATTACAAATATATTCAGATTTCAATGCTTGAGAAAGATTCAGAATCATCTATTAGAAATTATTCTTGGTATTCCGACGAGATTATGCGAACAAGGGATTCAACTAATCGATACTCCTGGCGTAGTAAGTCTCGATGAACTCAGAGATAAAATGGTTACAGATTATATTCAGTTTGCCCAGTGCGTAATTTTTATATTCCGATTTGACCAACCTGGAAATGCCGAGGATATAACATTCCAGAACTTCATCAAAAAAATGGGTATAAAGGACGTATTTTTGGTTCTCAATCGTGTTGATACTCAAAAAGACCCCCGTGATGTCTGGGACGCCATATCTCAGGTGGAAAAAGGACTGCAAAATATTATTAGCGGAGAAGTACATATTTATCCACTATCCTCGCTTGGAACACTTATTGCAAAATTAAGAACAACAAAGGATGAAGAACTTATAAAGACAGAGGGAGAATTTACAGAATTCTTGAAAAGAAATGACCAGGTGAAACTTAATTCTTATATAAATGATTTTGCCAAATTCTATAGAGACCTCGATAATTATCTCCTGCGGGTTGATAAATTTGACAGACTTATGAGGTCACCACTTCTATTCCTGAAACAAAAGGTAAAGGAACTTAAACAAATCTGGATTGATAAAAGAAAAGAACAAGAAAAAGATTTCTTCTATAAAAGATATAGTACTTATATTAATGACCTTGATAAAATTAATAAAGAATTAACAGAACAAAAAGAAAAAATAGATGAAGTTTTTGAAGAAAAATTAGAAAAATATGAAAATGGGGAACTATATAAATTAATTTCAACCAAAATAGAGAGCCTCAGCAATCTATCTATGGAAGATTGGCAGGTAATGAATAAAAGTGGATTCCAGCTCACGTTCAAACATCTCTCAGCAAAACTCCAAAAAGATAATATTGAAGGAATCAATAAAGATTTATTCAAAAATAAAAAATATAATGAAAAATTAGATAACCTTAAAACCAAACTTAAGCCTTACTATAAGAAATACAATGATGAAACCACTCAATTAGTAAATATATTACTTAAAGCCATCCAGGACGAAGCAAAAAAACTTTATCAACAATGGCACACCCAAACAAAAAAATACTTTGACCAGAAGTTTGCAATTTCCCTTCCACCTGCAGAAAGTGAACTATTGGAAATAGGCGAAATATCAAAGGTAAAAATCACATTTCCTAAAAAATCAATTTCCAGCAAAATGAAATCCAAAGTATCTTCAATTTTTACCTTGAATAAAACCAAGAGATTACAACTGCTGAAAAATCAAGCATTGGAAATTATGGAGCACATTTTCAAACAGACCCTATCCTATTTCGACAACAATATTAATAAAAATATTGGAAAACTCAGAAACACCTTTATAAACCAGATAGAAAAAGAATGTTCGGATGCTATTACCATATTTAAAGAGAATTTCAAGGAAGACGAAGAAGTAGGCAAAAAAGTTTCAAGCAAAATTGATAGTATTGACTCCAATATCAAAAATATAGAAAATTTACTTGACAAGATAAAACTTGTCGAAGAAAAACTCCCTCCTTTATAAAATCTTAGTATATTTTTAAAAGTATTAAATATTAATCTAATCGATTTTCCCAATTTATAAAAATGGAGAGGTGAAATGAAAAATTATAATCTTAACAGAATATTCTGTCATCCGAGCAAGTGGCTTATGTTGATTATACTTTTGACCTTTTCAATTAATGTCCATGCTCAAGATGCAGGAGAAGAACTTCTTCCGTGGCAGGAAGGTTATTTTGATATACACCACATAAACACAGAATGCGGAGATGCTACATTTATGATTATGCCTGACGGGACAACGATGTTAATCGACGCTGGAGATAAAGGAAGGGGTACGATTTCTAAGGAAGGTGTAAAGCCAAATGCGTCTCGCAGTGCTGGTGAATGGATTGTCAGATATATTGGTCATTATCTCTCCTTGAAGGAGAAGCCTGTTCTTGATTATGTAATGTCTACTCATTTTCACGGAGACCATATGGGGAGCATTACCGAATCCGCTAAAACCAAGAATGTTCATGGGTATTACCTAACCGGAATAACAGAAGTTGCAGAATATATTCCTGTTCGTAAAATAATTGACAGAAACTTTCCTGATTACAATTATCCCCGTCCGCTGCAAAGTGGGAATATGAAAAACTACAGGCAATTTCTTGCATATTCGATGCAGAATAAAGGATTGAAGGTTGAAAAAGCCCAACCGGGTTCTAATAAACAGATTATCCTTACTCACGAACCTGAAAAATATCCGAGTTTTGACGTAAGGATAATCTCGGCTAATGGAGAAGTGTGGACAGGCATCGAAGAAACAACCCGACAGTATTTACCAATTGGGGATGAAATTGACCCTGATGACCCTCCAGAGGAAAATCCATGCAGTATCGTATCAAGATTCAGTTATGGGAAATTTGATTATTATACAGGCGGGGATATACAGGGTATCCCAAACCCCGGGAGGGGAGATTTTCACGATATTGAAACTCCCGTTGCCAGAGTGGTTGGACCCGTGGAGGTGTGTAAAGGTAATCATCATGGTTTTCCACTAAATATGAATTCATATTTTATCAAAGCACTGAGAGCGCGTATTTATGTTTTCTTTACATACGACCAAATGCACTGCAGTGAAGCTGTATTGAGCAGAATATTCTCGCCACGATTATACAGCGGACCTAGGGAAGTATTTGCTACTGGAATTCATGAAGCAACAAAAGCTATGTTGACAATTATGCGATGGTATGATAGGATAACAGGAACAAGCGGTCATATCGTAGTTCGTGTCAATCCGGGAGGCGATTCGTACTGGGTGTTTACAATAGATGATTCGGCAGAAACATATAAAATAACCGGTAAGTTTGGTCCATATCAGTCGAATTAATGCTCGATTAAAAAAACGAAAAATGATTTATATTGTTCTTTAGCAGGTGCAGTTTTTTTTTATTTTGGATTTACTTTTATATTTTAATATTAGAGTCATACAGATGACCAAAATTGAAAGTGCACTTTTAATTTTAATATAGATTTTTTGACTGCGGGAGATAAAAAATGTTAAGGAAAGCAATTTGCATTATCTTGATAGCCTGCTTTCTTTTTCAAATAAGATGTGCAACAACTAAGACATTACCTGTGGTAAGTGAGGACTACGATAAGTTAAAAGAAGAGAAGGAAATCTTTGTGACAGTTAAAAGTGGGCAGGAATACGAGTTGATTGAATTCGAAATTACAGATACACATATCATAGGAAATTCTATTACAAAAGACCCCGATTCACAGATTATATTATCTAAAGAAAAGATTGAGATTAAATTAGAAGATATTGAATTAATACTTGTGAAAAAAACTGAAGTTACTGCAAAAGGTATTTTAATTCCCGTGGCAATAGTTTCATTAATTGCAATTATTGCTGCCGCTGTTTTAGGTTCATCCGAACCATGTGCTACATGACCTTAGTGTCACCTCACAGGTTGTGAGATATTAGAATTTTTAAATTTATATAAAATTCATTATTACTGCCAATTTTTTGGATAGAAAGAAATGAGACTGCTTATTTGTTTGTACCCTGAATCTGAGTCTTGAATGCTGTAAATCGTTCATATTGGTCTGTTGCAACGAAATCTACTCCTGCCTCTATAACAGCGCACCACCGCTCCTTTACCTTCTCCTCAGAGCCAAAATTGTAATTGGAACTCCAGCCGAGAGAAGAGTCGGGGTCATGGCCATTCAAGGTGTAAAACCGTATCCATAAACCGAACTCGTGTGCATGTTCCACGAGCAATTGCAGCCGCTTCATATCTTCTATTGTCCATTCTTCCGCCTCCTGCTGTCCGCCCTTTTCCACTACTTTCCAGGGATTATTCCACCATCGCCGATAATTGTTCGCACCATGCGGGACCATCTGTTCAGGAATCACCTCTACACTATCCGCATAAGTATGGACGGCACCGAATAGCCGCAATCTTTCCCCTGTTCTTACCTGGTCATAAAATATCAGTTGTTGTTCATCACTTCTGCCAGTCAGCACCAATACAGGTCTAACTTCAATAGGCATTATTTTTCGCATATCACTGACGCGCTCAGCCGTACACAACCATCCTTCGTACTCACCCAACAACTCCCAGATTTCGACATGATGCTCTGGTTCATTTGTTTTGAAATCCAGGTTCAGGATGATTAATGGCCAATCCTCTTTATTCTCATTATGGATGGTTTCTTTGACAATCGGCCGGATCCGCTCAAAAAAGTAGTTCAGCAGTGCAGGCTCTTCACCTGAATACGGACTTCCATGAGAAATAATCGACCACGATTCTCCACTCAGACTGTCGGTATACCATACCAGATCTTGTTCAATCGCCAGGGGTACCCCTGTTTCAAGCGCCCGGTCAATACGGTCTTCCCATTCCCCATTATACGGATAACAATTGTGTGCGTCCAGCAGGGTACGGCTGCCGGGAAGAATTGATGTTTCAGGAGTCTTCGAACAAGCTGTTACCAGCAATGAAGACACCACAATCACACAAAGAACAAAATTCAAATATCTTTGTTTCAGGTTCATTTTTTCTTCCTTCTTAAACGTGTATTATATTCCTCTCTGGATATATCTCTTTAACTTAAAATAATTTTTGTAAAAATTTTTTAAACATAAATTTTATAATGCAGAATATACTTCTATAATATCCATTCCATTTGTTTCTCAACTGGATAAAATATACATCTTGAGTAATTTCGTATAATACATCAAAAAGTCTTATGTGTAATAAATGATAGTGAATAGAAGCCAATCGTTTATCGCTTCGAAGGTCGTATCGCGACCAATATCCTGTATCATAATGTTTAATATTGTCTTTCAGTGACAGTACCGACTGGTTAAATAATTTTTCTGCTTTTTTATTTTTAGCGAATATAAATAAGTCATATAAACCCAAAATAGAGAATATAAATCCGTTAAGAACACTGTTTGTTGAACCAGTTGGATACTCCTCAAATACAATGCAACCATCAGGGAAGGTTGACATTACACCCCCTTCACGAACTGGAACATCAAAAATATTTACTACTTTTTCTGCAGTGTCAAGAAAATTTTTACTGCCAGTTATTTGATTTGCGCGAAGTAATACAGATACAGTTAGTCCTTGAGCCATTGCCGAAATCCAGGGAGATTTCAATCCGCACTCGGTTAAATCAAATTTGTAAAACCAAACTAAAGAATAATTTTTATAGTCTGAAACATTCTTGAGAAACCATTCAGCCCCATTCAAAAATATTTTCTTATACTTATCATCTTTAGTTCTAATATAAAGTGAAAGGTGAGCAAGAGAATATTGTGCAACAGTCACGGGATTATACTGAAGACCTGTTTTTCTTCCATAATTAACCATAGGTATTCCATTGTTGTCGAAAATCAAAGTGGAAAAATTTTTTTTCATTTCAAGACTGAAATCATAATAATAATCATTTAACATCTTTTCTAAATAGACTCCTTATTAAATTTATATCATCCGTTTTAAAAAATCTTAATAAATAAAGAACTAAAAAATATAAAAAAGGAAAAGAAAGTTTTATTAATATATGAACATCTTTAAGAATAAGACTCACAATCATTATAATAGTCCCGCCAGAAATGACTTTTAACATTTTTAAAAAATCATATTTTATAGAATAGAACTTTTGAGAGAAAAAATATCCAAGTAATGCAAGGACCAAATAAGATACTGCTGTTGCCCATGCTGCACCATGTATATTATAAATAGGAATTAAAATCAGATTCAACACTATGTTTAAAAAAGCCGCTGCTGTAATAACAAGAGCAATATATTGAGTCCTGTCCTTAATATATATGCCAACTATAAAATTTTCATAATAACCATAAAAGATGTATCCCAATGCTACAATCGGGATTAGATTTATCGATTCATAATAAACCGGTGAAAATATATATTTAAAAAATACAGGAATATATATGCTGATAAGAAGATAAAAAAATATCAGAAAAAAATTGAAATAATTAAAAACAGTGGAGAATATCTTCTGCGCCTCTTTTTGTTTTGACACCTGAAAAATAAACGGAAACCAGGCAAACCTGAATCCAGTGATAATAATAGACAATGCCATTCCCATTTTATATCCCACTGCATATATGCCAACTTTATCAAAGAATCCGAAAATCTTAAGGAGATACTGGTCAATCATAATAAGCATAGTCAACGACAATACCGCAGGAACAGTGGGAATTCCGTATCGGAACATCTTTTTAAATAATCTTAATGAAAATTTTAAATGAAGCAGTTTTTTTACTTCAAAAGATAGAAATAAGAGTAAAGAAACCGAACCAGTTAGATTTCCAAGAACCGCACCGTATAATCCCAACTTCAGAATCGAAAGAAATATAAGGTTTGAACCCAGAATAACACTTATTCTAACTATTATTGCAGTAATAAATCCCACAGGATTATTTTGAGCACGATATATAAGAAGCACTAAACTCGATAGAGACTCAAGCAACAGAATCATTGCTCCATAATAGAATATACCTTTATATTCAATATTACCAAAGAAAACCTCCGATAACTCCTTAGAAAAGGCAATAACCATGATGGATAAAAACACATTAAACACTGAAATAAATAAAAATGCTGTACTAAAAACATCCCTATTATCATATCTTTCATCAAGAAAATATCTGATAAATCCCGAATTTATCCCCAGGAGATAAAACGTTAAACCAAAAGAATAAAAAAGTATAAAGAGATTAAAAATACTGTATTCTGGGGGGGTGAGATAATAGGTATGAATTGGGATGAGAAACAGGGATAAAACTTTACCACCTATATCACCTATTCCGTAAATTGCAGATTGACTGAACAAACGCTTTATATAATGATTTACAGGTCTAACTTCCATCCTAATATTTTATATTTTTCAATCATTGATTTCACAACCTCAACACCATCGTGGTATTTTTCGACCCATTTTCTTCCTTCAAGTCCTTTCTCTGTCCTGAATTCTCTGTCTTTGATTAGTTGAATTACCTTTTCCCTTAAATTATTTTCATTTACATTTATGAAGGGATGGTCAGGGATAAATTTTTCATATTCAGATGTAAGTTCAGTGCAAGTTACTATTCCCATTGCCATAGATTCGAGCGAACTATACCCGTATCCTAATTCACCTAACTGGTCAATTACTATATCACAAGACGATTTTATTTTAATCACCTCATTGTGTTTCATCCCCCTTAACAGTACCAATTCAACAGGATATTCATTTTCAAGAGATTTTATAATATTAATTATTTTTTTGGTGCCCTTTAATTCGAAATTCGTCGGTGAATGACAGATTCTTAGTTTCTTATTCTCATTATGAACGACCTTGTATTCATCCAAATTGAACGGTGCATAAATAAAATTAATTTCCTGATATAATCCCAGATGGTCAAACTCTGCAGTGAAATTTATATCGCTAATTCCATCAATTACAGGAATTATCCCTCTCCTTCTTAAGTCACTGCCAAAATAAACACAAACTATTTTTTTGCCTTTATCTTTGAAATTTTTTATAATTTTACCACTTCTTAAAAAACCGAGACCCCCATCGAGTTGATATATATCAAAATCGGATAAATCAAAAGATATCTTTTTATTCTTTAATATTAACTCCCATATCAAATCTCTGAAATAGAAAAAAAATTTTTCTAAAATATTTCCTGAAGTCCATACTGGAGGTAAAGTAATATTTTTGAAATTTTTTATTTCTTCATTCTTATTTTTCAATTTTCTTAAAATATTTAACAAATAATTTTCTTTAAGCATAGGCAGTTCAAGGCATATATCCTCC
>JAUWXV010000266.1 GCA_030616165.1 bacterium
ATACAAATATAAAAATTAAGGAACTTTTTTTATTTTCTCATTAAAAAAATGCTTAACTCCAGTCAAATTTTTTTGTAAAAATTACAAAAAAGAACATATGTTATTTAACATGGCACTAGTGCATTGTAACTCATTTAACTATTATTAATAATACAGTGATATAAAGATATTATTATAGGCTGTTTTGTGGGAACACCTTAGCCAGCAGAAGTTGGAATCCAGTAATATTTATGAGCTAAACAACGTATGGATTCCCCCGAGTACTCGGGGGAATGACAAGGTGGGGGTGGGAATGACAGTTCTTGAATGATATTTTTGATTATTTTTGAATAAGTATTTTTATTAAATCCTATTAAGTAATTGGAGAAAGGATATGAAATCAATAAATCGGCGGGAGTTTTTGAAGGGTTCAATAGGTGCTGCCACCGTTACGACACTGTCCCGTAAGAAAATTATTGGAGCAAATGATAAAGTTATCTTAGGAATAATGGGTGTTGGCGGCAGGGGAGTTCAGTTGATAAGACATCTTATGAAAAGGTCTGATGTTAATATTAAATATATTTGTGATGCAGATACCCGCCGCTATGGGAGGGCAGCGGAGGTTGTGGTAGAAGAGCATGGATATAAGCCGAAATTTGTGCAGGACTTTCGAGAGATGCTCAAAGATACCGAAGTCGATGCAGTTGTAAATGCAACTTCTGACCGCTGGCATGCACTTGGCACAATTATGTCCTGTCAGGCAGGAAAAGACGTTTATGTAGAAAAACCGCTTTCACTCAGCATCTGGGACGGCAGAAAGATGGTTGAAGCGGCACGTAAATATAAGAGGGTGGTTCAAGTGGGCATTCAAAACCGCAGTGGTCCCGCTATTGAAAATGCCGTTGAGTATGTCCGTTCCGGTAAACTTGGCGATATTTACCTTGCCCGTGTTTTCAATATGATGCTTCATAGTCCTATAACAAAAGCCAAAGAGGCACAGGTTCCGGAGGGTATAGATTATGATTTATGGTGTGGTCCGTCGCCTATGCTTCCCTACCGCCCGGGCAGTTGGTGGCAGGGATTGTGGGATTTTTATTGTGGTGCTATTCCCGGTGATTTGGCTCATCAAATGGATGTGGTTCGATACCTGATTGGCAAGACATATCCGGATACTGTTTCCCATTCAGGAGGGGTTTTCTATCTCAAGGATGGACGAGAACAACCGGATACACAGTTTGCAACTTACGAGTTCGGCAATCTTACATTACTTTCCGAATCGGCTCTCTGGGCACCATATATGCATAAAATCCCCGGCAGTGTGCGAGATTCAGACCAGTTTCCAAACTGGCAGTTTACCTCCACGAAGGTAGAGATATGCGGGACTGAAGGCTTTATGCAATTTGGAAGACACGGAGGAGGATGGCAGGTTTATGCTGCAAAGAAATCCAGCAGCGGTGGAGGTTGGGAGACAGGAACCCAGGAAAATGAATTAATTGCTTCAGAATACAGCCGTCAAGGCACCGATAATAATATTGAAAATTTCATCAGTTGTATCCACAGCCGCAAAAAATCCAAAGCCGATGTTGAAGAAGCCCATCTTTCGACGCTGCTGTGTCATCTTGCTAATATCTCATACCGGGTGGGAAACCGGAAACTAAAATTTGACGGAAAAACTGAAACATTCTTAGATGATGCAGAAGCGAATAAATATTTAAAAGCCAACTACAGGGAACCATGGGTTATACCAGATGAAGTATAACAAGGATAGTCGATATATTGTTAAGGAACACTTTCGCCAGCGGAGAATTTCTGAAGGACAAATGAGAGGGTTGTCCCTACATAGTTGTGGAAATTAAACTAAGTTAATATATTAAATGCACTTATTTAGGCAAAAAGATTTAAAAACGAAATTTTTAGACTTTTTGCCGTGTCATCTTCAATGAAAAGAAAGTAAATCTACGGGGATAAAAAATTATGATAATAAAAGGGAAAGTCTGGAAATACGGAGATAATATTAATACGGATATTATTTATCCGGGTAAATATACATATATGAGATATTCGCCTGAAGAGATGGCGGAGCATGCCCTTGAGGGGCTTGACCCGAAATTTGCAAGTAATGTCCGAAAGGGCGATGTCATAGCGGCAGGTAAAAACTTCGGATGCGGCAGTTCAAGGGAACAGGCTGTTCAATGTTTAAAGTATGCCGGTGTTGAAGCGGTTATCGGAAAGTCGTTTGCCCGAATATTTTTCAGGAATGCTGTTAACAATGGGCTTCTGGTTATAGAATCACAAGAAGCAGCGGAAAATTTGTTAAATGGTGAAGAGATTTCCATAGATACAGAACAGGGAGTGATAAAAACTAACAATAAAGTTTTTAAGTTCACCTCTCTGCCCGAGTTTTTTGCTGAAATCATTAAATGTGGAGGTATAATTCCTTATACACAGAAGAGACTTAAGACAGGAAATGAATTGTAATTTTGATAAAATTTTGTAAATCCCCCGATTATTACGGTCAGACCCCAAGGCAAGCAAGAATGTCTGACCTACTATTGATATAAGTGTTTCATAACAAATATATGATTATATACTTTTAAAAAAGTGGAAGTAACGAAGTTAAAGTAGAATATTTTTTAAAATAAAAATTAACCAAAGTTTTTTTTAAACCAGGATTATTCATAAATTTTACATTTTTAGTGAATAACCTGTATCCATATATACATATAAGTGTATTTGATTTTGTTATGTCAGGCGAAGGCGAGACATCCCGTATTTTGAGATTTCTCGACTCCGCCTCCCCCGCTGACGGGGAGGACTCCGCTCGAAATGACAGGTGAGTGTGAGAGCCCGCAGTTGCAGGGGGATTTAGGTCGTCCGCTGAAAGTGGATCCAAATGACACGGAGGTGTTGTGCAACACTCACGAAAGAGGGAATCCAGTAATATTTAGGGGCTGAACAATGTATGGATTCCCGCTTTCGCGGGAATGACAAGGTGGGGGCGGGAATGACAGTTCTTGAAAAATATTTTTAAATATTTTTGAAAAAGTATTTTCGTGAAACCCTATTATTTTAAATAAGATTTGAGATAAAATGGCGAAGTATAAAATTTCTCTTCTCCCTGGAGATGGTATTGGAAGGGATGTAATGGATGCTGCGGAGATAATTCTTGATGGGATTTCACTTGATGCTGAATACAAAGCCGGAGATATTGGGTGGGAATTCTGGAAAAATGAGGGGAATCCTCTTCCTGAAAGGACATTGGAGATGCTCAAAGGTTGTGATTGTGCCCTTTTTGGTGCAATTACTTCAAAGCCAAAAGAGGAAGCCGAAAAAGAATTAAATATAAACCTTGAGAATAAGGGATATATTTATACCAGTCCGATAGTAAAACTGCGGAAAGAATTTGACCTTTACGCTAACGTTAGACCATGCAAATCGTTTCCCGCCAACCCGCTTAATTACAGGGATGATATAGATATTGTAATATTCCGAGAAAATACAGAGGATTTATACAGCGGAGTTGAATTCTATCCACTTCCTGAAGAGGTAATGCAAGTTCTATTGAAGTATAATGCGAATATGAGAAAATATTCAGATGTAGCACTTGATGAAATTGCACTTTCGTGCCGAATTCTGACTAAAAACGGATGCAGGAGAATAATAAAGTCAGCCTTTGAATATGCAGAGAAAAATGGGTATAAATCGGTTACCGTAGTTGAAAAACCTAATGTAATCAGAGAAACAAGCGGTATGATGATTCGAGAAGCCAGAGATATCGCAAGTAATTATCCCGAGATTGAACACTGGGAAACAAACGTCGATGCGATGGCAATGTGGCTTGTAAAAAATCCTCAGAATTACAGTGTAATTGCAACTTCCAATATGTTCGGGGATATAATTTCAGACCTATGTGCCCAACTGGTTGGAGGACTTGGCTTTGCATCAAGCGGTAATATAGGCGATAAGTTTGCCGTTTTTGAGCCGACTCATGGGTCAGCACCAAAGTATGCCGGTCAATATAAGGTCAATCCAATTGCAATGATACTTTCGGTTAAACTTATGCTCGAATACCTCAGTGAAAATTCTATGTCAGAAATATTGTAAAAGGAAGTTGTTAATGTTATTAAAGAGTGGAAGGTTAAAACTTATGACCTGGGAGGAAATAGTTCTACAATTGAAGTTGCCAAGGAGATAAGTTACTTTCTTTGAACTTACTTCTTTTGAAAAAGAAGTAAGCAAGAAAACTTTGACTTATTTCTCATTCCCCCGATTGCTCGGGGGAATGAGAAATTGTTCAACTTTATTAAACTTTTGGAAATTGAAGAATAGTAGAATACTTAAAGGTATAAAATAAAGGAGGAGACTAAAGATTATTGAGCAAATTCTCAAGGAATTAAAAGAACACAGTCCATTCACTATTTTTGGTGCTGTTACGGGGATAATTATTATGCTGATTTTTTACAATGTCCCCAATGAGATTGCTTATAATATTTTTTATATTCTACATCCAGGTCATGTTGTTTTAAGTGCCATTGTTACAGCATCCATGTATAAATTATACAGCCACAAATCTAAATTGTGGAGTATAATTATGGTTGGCTATGTTGGCTCAATTGGCATAGCCACGTTAAGTGATTCAATAATTCCTTATTTTGGGGAAGTTCTCCTTAATCTTCCAAATAGAGAAATTCATTTAGGTTTTATTGAAGAATGGTGGTTAGTAAATCCTCTGGCTTTATTGGGTATTGCAATTGCTTATTTTAGACCGGAAACTAAATTTCCACATGCCGGACATGTTTTATTAAGTACATGGGCATCTTTGTTTCATATCATTATAGCCCTGGGAGAAACAATAAACTGGATTTTAATTATTGCAACATTTGTATTTTTGTTCTTAGCAGTCTGGATACCCTGCTGTGCAAGTGATATTATATTTCCTCTGTTGTTTGTTAAGAAAAGAACGGAAGGGGAAATTTAATTGGTGGTTTTCCCCCCCCCGCTTAAAGCGGGGGTATTCGGTTTACTTACTTTTTTACAGACAGGAATGTCTGTCCTACCGATTTATTTTTCAGACAGGAATGTGTGTCCTACCGGTTTTTTTGAC
>JAUWXV010000221.1 GCA_030616165.1 bacterium
CTATTTTTTATTTAAAAACGTTCACATTAATTTTATTTTAACGTTCTCTTTCAAATATTTATTAATATTGAACTTTGGCTAATTTTCATTTAACAGGATGTTAAACTTTATTATTTATTATCCCTTTAAAAATAAAGTAGAATTTTCAAAATATTCGTTATATATTTATTACAGAAAACCATTATGGATGCTGAGCCAGACATTCTTGTCTATCCATTATAATAGAGAGATACACAGGAATATATCTACTTCCCAATTTTATCAATGTTAAGTTTTTAAGAGTAGTAAATTTATTAAAAGGCTAATTTTTTTTAGAAAAAATGGAGGTAATAATGGGCAAGAATGATTTATTATGGATGATAGGTGGAGAGGCTGGGTTTGGAATCCTATCCGCTGGCGAAATTTTTGCAAGAACATTTTTAAGGGGAGGACTCCATGTTTTTACTCACACCGAACATCCTTCTCTAATTAGAGGAGGACATAATACTTCTCAGGTAAGGATTTCTCAAGAAGAAGTATATTCCCATTCAGAATATATTAATTTACTCGTTGCTTTAAATTACGAAACGGTTGAAAAACATATTGATGAAATGCAAAGTGGCGGTGTTATGATTTATGATGAGGATGTATTTAAGATGGATAAATTAAAAGACGACATGACCTTAATGAATGTTCCACTTTCAAAGATTGCAGTCGGAATCGGAAACAAAATACTGATAAACTCCGTGGCGATTGGGGCATCTGTTGCTGTTGCAGGTTATGATATTTCAATTCTTGAAAATGTTATTAAGGGTGTTTTCAAATCAAAAACAAGTAGTGTTATAGAGATGAATTTAAAAGCGGTTAGGGAGGGATACGATTACGTAAAGAAAAATTACTCACTGGACTTTAAATACAAAATCAAACCTGTAAATAATCCCAATAGAATTCTTATTGATGGAAATCAGGCAATAAGCATAGGAGCAATCAAGGCTGGTTTGAAATTTTATGCAGCCTATCCTATGTCTCCCTCAACTTCAATACTTCACTACCTTGCCTCGAAAGAAAGAGAATATAAAATAATAGTAAGACAGGTAGAGGATGAGATTGCAGCGGTTAATATGGTAATAGGAGCAATGTTTGCAGGAGTTAGAGCAATGGCAGCAACTTCTGGTGGTGGTTTTTCATTAATGGTTGAGGCTCTTGGTTTGGCTGGAATGTCTGAAACCCCATTGGTATTAATTAACTGCCAGCGACCGGGACCCAGCACTGGAATGCCTACACGAACAGAGCAAAGTGATTTAAGGTTTGTTATGCACGCATCGCAGGGTGAATTCCCAAGAGTTGTAATTGCACCGGGAGATGTGATTCAATGTTTCTATGAAATTATTAACGCATTTAATATCGCTGAAAAATACCAAATTCCTGTGATAATCCTTTCTGATGCATATCTGGCAAACAGTAAAAAAACAATAGAAAAATTTGATACTGACTCCATTAGTATAGATAGAGGTTTGTTACTAACCGAGAAAGAATTGGAAAATATCGATAGTTACAATAGATATGAATTCACCAAAACTGGTATATCTCCCAGGGCTGTCCCTTCACAAAAAAATGGAATATTTACCGTTACTGGCAATGAACATAATATTTATGGACATATATCAGAAAATATGGAAAATCGGACGAATATGGTTGACAAGAGAACAAGAAAAATGGAATATCTTAAAAAGGAGATAAAACATTTACCCCTTGTTGGTGATGAAAAAGCAGATGTTACTATTTTTGCATGGGGCTCAACAAAAGGTCCAATACTTGAAGCCATCAAGTTATTAAAAGAAGACGGAATTTCTTCTAATTACCAGCAGATTTTATATATAAATCCTTTTCCAAAAGATGAAGTAAAATCCGCATTAAATAAATCAAGGAAAACAGTAATAGTTGAAAATAATAAGTCAGCGCAATTAGAGGGGATAATAAGGGAACAAACGGGTATTGGAATTTCAGATTGTATTTTAAGATATGACGGAAGGCAATTTACGCCTGAACGGATTTATAAAAAAATTAAGGAGGTGTTATAAATATGGTAACAATTGATGAATTAAATGTCAAAGATAAACCTAAATGGTGTCCCGGATGCGGTAATTTTTCTATTCTTAAAATAATAAAAAATGCAATTGTTAAATTACAATTAAATCCCCATAATGTAATTATAGTTTCGGGAATAGGACAGTCCTCCAAACTTCCCCACTGGATAAAGGTTTATGGATTTCATACGATTCACGGCAGGTCATTACCGGTTGCAACCGGGATTAAACTGGCAAATGATAGACTAAATATCATCGTAATAGGAGGGGATGGTGATACTTACGGTATGGGAATGGGACACATGGTTCATGCTATGCGAAGAAATCTGAATATTACAATTATTGTTCATAATAATCAGGTTTACGGATTAACAAAAGGTCAGTCTTCACCTACAAGTGGTCTTGGTTTTAAAACTCCTTCAACACCGTTTGGTTCAATTGAAAATCCTGTAAATCCCATGACAATAGCACTCTCTGCTGGTGCTACATTCATCGCAAGAGCAAATGCTTTTGATAGTGAAAAAGCAGTCAATATAATTGTTAATGCCATAAAACACAAAGGTTTCTCATTGGTGGATATGATTCAATATTGCATAATTTACAACAAAATTAATACTCCAAAGTGGTTTAAAGATAGGGGGTATTATCTTGAAGATGAAAATTATAATCCAAATAATAAAATTAATGCTTTTGAAAAAGGACTTGAATGGGGAACCAGAATTCCCTTCGGAATTTTTTATGTGGAGGATAAACCGACACTTGAGGATAATCTTCCTCAAATATCGGATGAACCACTTGTTGAACACGATATAAAAAATGTAAATATAGATAAATTAATGGAAGAGTTGGTTTGATAGGACTTTCTTTTTTGCTTTCGCGAATTTGTCAGAGCAGTAAAATATCATTTAAAAGTTAAATAACTGTTGCATTCCATAATTTCATATTTCATTTTTGACTCCTTTGGTAAAAAGGGATGTACAGATTTCGGGTCGATGCTGTTATTCACAAAACAATTAAAATGTGTTGGTATAAACAGTCTGCATTTTATCAGTGAAGCCAACTTCCCTGCATCCTCGGGACCAAGATTATCATATCCCTTATTTATGCATATCAGTGCAATGTCAGGCATTTCCTGGATTAAACTTTGCATTTTATCAATATATTTGTCCAATCCAACTTTTGTATCACCTGAATCATATACTTTAATTTCCCCAATTTTAAAAACATATCCCAGGTGTGTAGTCCCTTCACGGTCGGTGGATTCAGCGTAAACGGCTTTGACTTTAAAATTGGGAAACGACAATTCATCATCAAGACGAATAACTTTAATCCTTTCTTCCGGTATTTTTGCCTTAATAAAAATAGGAAAACTCTCTTCTGGTCCTATAAATATTGCGTTTGGATTTACCCTGTTCATAATCTCCACAGTCCCTGAATGAGTGTGGTCAAGATGAGCATGAGTGCAGAAAACATAGTCTGCAGGAACCTTTTCAGGGTCAACCCTCTCTTCTTTATGAAAAAATATGGAAGGATTAATTCCTTTTCGGGAAAGAAACGGGTCAATCCAGATGATTTTTTGTTGGTCAGTCTTCAATGCAAAAGTGTTCTGTTCAACATAAAAGACCATTAATTGACCTTTTTCTACCTTTGATTTTGAAAGTCTTTCAATAAATTCATCTGAAGATAGTGATTGTTGCGCAAAAGAATTATTAACAAAGAACAATACAAAAATAAATATGATAAATTTTTTATACATTGACCAACTCCTTTCTTCTTATCTTTGTAGGGGCGAATTTATTCGCCCTCTCTGTTTCCAATCTATATTTTAATCTATTTTCATTCCAATCAAATGTAGGGGCGACCCGGTGGGTCGCCCTCTTTATTCTAACAGCCACAGCTAACAGCTTACCACCAATGTTTTAATCCTCATTTTGATGTATAATCCTCTTAGACATAACCCGTAGGGGCGAATTTATTCGCCCTCTTTATTCTAACAGCCAACAGCTAACAGCTTATCAGCAATGTTTTAATCTTTATTTTTCTTCTATATAGGAAATTTTACAAGTTCAGAAATCTCTACAGGGCGATTTTCTTCGATACTGTGAACGCCTGCTATTCCGGTTAGTATAGACATTGCACCTGCTCTCGATCCCGCACTCTGATTCAACGGGTCAGGCACATTTTCTTTGAATATCATATCTCTAAGTTTTGGATCTGCACCACCATGTCCGCCCTTGGGCGGTGATAAGTCTAATACTGTGCTGGTTCTTGCAAAATTCTTTGTTATTCGCAGGACTCCCTCTGCAGGCGAGTCCCACGGCTGTCTCTCATAATATCTAACATCAAGCCGTCCCTTCGTTCCGTTAAATCCGACCTTGCATCCTTCATAAGGCATGAATGCATTAAGAGAATAAGACATCAGTACGTCGCTGTTATATTTGACCGACACTGCCATTGTATCCCATATATCGATAGCATTTCGATAAACGCAGCCGTCCCTGAAATAACCATCTACGGATTCGGCACCAACATATATTTGCATGTATAACTGTCTCGTGGAAATATCCCAATAAAATTCACATTTATCCTTGTATTTGCAGTTTCTGCAATTTTTCCCTCTGAATTCCCCGTTTCTACCGTATTTCTGAAGCTCTCCATAAGCGAATACCTCTGCCGGTTCAGCGTCCAGCCACCAGTTCATCAAATCAAAATGGTGTGTTGCTTTATGAACAAGAAGAGTTCCTGATTTATTTTTTAAACCGTGCAATCTCCTGAAATAGTCGGCGCCGTGATAAACATCCAGGTACCAGTGAAAATCAACCGAAGTAATACGTCCGATATCTCCCGACAATAAAATCTCTTTTGTTTTCTCATGAACGAACCCGTACCTGTAATTAAACGTCACCATTATCTTTTTTCCGGTTTTATACTCAGCATCAAGAATTGCCTGGCACTGTTTTTCATCTGTTGACATTGGTTTCTCGGTTATAACGTCACATCCGAGTTCCATTGCTCTGATTATATACTTGTAATGTGTGGCATCAACTGTGGTCACTATCACTACTGAAGGATTAGTGCTTCTAATCATCTCATCAAAGTCCGTAAATATCGGGGCATCTGTTCCTATTATCCCTTTTGATATCTCTGCCCTCTTTTTATTTATGTCGCAGAGACCAACCATTTCAACATAATCGCTGTGTGTCCGTAATAAATCTCTTCCCCACATACCCGTGCCCCTGCTTCCAGTTCCCACAAGGGCAACTCTCGTTTTGTTTTGTTGTCCGGCTGTGTAAGACTTTGAAATAAGAGTCCCGGCAGTCACCACTGCAGCAGCCGACGCCGTTTTACCCAAAAACTCTCTGCGGGTTACTGAATCTTTTTTCCCTCTCATATTTTTAACCTCCTTTTAGATAATAACCGATATTCCCCCATACCAATTTTCCAAAAAAGAATATTCGGAATTCTGCTAATATATGGTCATAATTTAACGCATCATTCTGCAAGATTCAAGCAAATAATAGTATTTTTGGAATTAAAAATCATTATTTTTAATAGAATTTCATTCCAATCAAATGTAGGGGCGACCCGGTGGGTCGCCCTCTTTATTCTAACACCTAACACACAACAGCTTGTTTTAATTAATATTCCTCTTAAACATGACCCGTAGGGGCGAATTTATTCGCCCTCTTTGTTTTCAATCCTTATTTTAGTGTATTTTGCATTTAAATCCTGCTAAAAGCTAACAGCTAATAGCAAAGGACAATGTTTCAATTATTGTTTTGATATATTTACATTTATCCCTTCTCTTCGTCCCTGCCCTTTGTGTCTGCGGTTTATTATTATTCTTTTAATCTATTTTCATTTTTGCCAAACGTAAGGGCGAACCGGCGGGTCGCCCTTTTTATTCTAACACCTAACAGCCAACAGCTTGT
>JAUWXV010000322.1 GCA_030616165.1 bacterium
TTAACATAAAACACATCAAGTGCCTTATCCCCTTCAGTAAAAATTTTAGCGTATTCAATGTTGAGGTTCAAATCTGAAAGTGTTTTCGAAATAAGATATAAAAGCCCCATTCTGTCCTGGGTTTCTATATCTATAATAGTAAGATTTTCTGAAGTTTTATTATCGAATTTTACATTGGTAAGGATTTCCAATTTTTTTTTCTTTTTTATTTTCAGATATTTTCTATGTTTTTTTATCAAATTATCGATAGATAAGTCTTTTAAAAGAATATTTTTAAGGTCATTGTTAATTTTTTCCCACACATCTTCCTCCGCAATTCCCACAACTCTAATATCATCCACAGCAATTCCATCCTTTCTTGTAAAAACCTTCGCACTGAAAATATTAAGATTATGAAAACTCAATGTTCCAACTATATCCGATAATAATCCTATTCTGTCTTTTGTTGAGCAGATGGTGAATTCGGTAATGTCTGATTTCTCTTTTGAAACAACATTAGTTGAAAATACATTTTTTTTCGCCTCTCTTATGATTCTCAGATGTTCTTTTATCGTTAAAGGAGATGTTGAATAAATGTATTTTTCGTGAATATTATTGAGATGCTCTTCAATCTCATCAATAGAAAATTCTGCAATACATTCATTAATAATATCTTCTTTCAGATATTTAAAATATTCAGTTCTGTTTTCTTTATAATCATCAAGAGTGATATAATTTAAGGACTTATGAAATAGATTCCACAAGAGAGAATTTTTCCATTCTGTCCAAACTTCGGGAGCAACAGCCCTTGTATCACAATAAGTGAGGATATACAGCATTTGTAATCTTTCTGGATTTGCCACAATATTTGAAAATTCTCCTATGCTGTCTTGATCACTTAGGTCTCTTATCTGAATAAAATTTGACATTACAGTGTGATTCCTGACCAGAAACTCAACTTTAGATATTTCCTCAGAATTTAGTTTCATTCTCCTTGCGATTTTTGGTATAATATCAAGACTTTTTTTAGTATGATGTGGACCATATATTTTGCCCAGATCATGAAACAATATTCCCAATCTTAGAATATGAATATCCTCGATGTTTTGAAGTATTTCAGAGAGCCTTTCTAATTTTGGGTCACTGTTCTTAAGCAATTTGTCTAAATATTTTAATGCAAGCAGAGTATGCTCATCGGCGGTATATCGGTGAAAATTGTCGTAATAAACAAAGCAGTTAATCCTTCCGAATTCTGGTATCAAACGGTCTAACACTCCAAGTTCATGCATAGAGCGAAGAGTTGGCTCGACTTCTTTTCTTTTTGAAATAATCGATAAAAACATCTTATTCAACTTATTATTTTTGCTGAATGAATCATTAAGAAATCTAATGTCTTTTTTTATCTTTGTTTTAAGTTTATCACTAATAGTGCAGTTAAACTCTTGCTGATATTTAAAAATTTTAATTAAATTTGACTGCTCTTTTGCAAAAGATTTTCTTTTATTCGAAATTGTCAGCACATCAGAATTACTTAATTGAAATCCACTGTCAAGTTGATATATTTTCTCCTTTTTATGTTCTTTTATTAAAATTAACCTTTTAATAAAGTCCTGGCTAAAAAGATTGATATTTCTTGCATGTATATAATAATCACGCATCAACTTTGCTTCTGCTTTTGAAGCAATACTGGATTTATATCCGAGATTTTTTGCTATTTTGGGCTGTTCATCAAATGTCAAAGTATCTTTCTTTGAGCGATATAAAAAATGGAGTTCATTTCTAATTCTCAAAAGGAAATCATAAGACCTTTCAAGATTTTTGATTTCATCTCTTGGGTAAATTTTATTTTTATAAAGGTATTTCAAATCGAGACTGTCAAAAAGAACCTTAGAAAACCAAAGCACAAGATGGAAATCCCTCAATCCTCCAGAATTCTCCTTTATATTAGGCTCTTTTACATATATAGATGAGTCATACATTTGATATCTGAAATTCTGTTCCTCAATCTTACCGCGAATATACTTTCTGCTTTTTTCCCTCCTTATAAATTTCATAATTCTTTTTTCAAATTCATAAAAAATAGCTCTATCCCCAGTAATGAACCTCGATTCCAGCATGGCGGTGGCAGAATCCATATTTTCCTTTGCTACATGAATGCAATCTTTTATTGACCTTGTAGAATGCCCCAAATCAAAACCTATATCCCATAGGAAATATAAAATATTTCTGACATTATTTTCAATTTGCTTTCTTATTCTATTTTGGTAAATAAAAAGAACATCGATATCGGAACGGGGATTTAAATCGCCCCTTCCATATCCGCCTATAGCAGCAATGGTAAGAGGGGAATCTCTCGAAACTTTATTTTTGAATGTATCAGATAAAACCAGTCTGAAAATATTTTTTAATATTTTATCTATAAATAGTGAGTGCAGATTCACAAGTTTTTTTCCGCCCATCCCTTTTCTGTGTAGTGAATATAATATCCTCTCTTCTTTCTTTATAGAATTTTTAAAAAATGATATTAACTCCTTATTTCCCAAATCTAAGGATATTCTATTGGTTTTATTCTTTAGTTCTTTAAGTTCTTTTAAAAGATTATTCATAACTTAAAATTTAATTTTTGAAAAGATAAAATATTACAATGCATCGGCGTCTGTTTCTCCAGTTCTAATTCTTATACATTCTTCAACATTGGTCACAAAGATTTTTCCGTCGCCAATTTTGCCGGTTTTTGCAGATGAAATAATCTGGTCAATGACTTCCTCAACCTTGGCGTCATCAACAAGTATTTCAAGTTTGACTTTGGGCAGTAAATCCACCACATACTCGTGTCCCCGATATAACTCAGTATGTCCCCTTTGTCTTCCAAAACCCCTTACTTCAATAACAGTCATCCCCCTCACACCTATTTTTGAAAGCGACTCTTTTACATTCTCTAATTGGAATGGCTTTATAATGGCTTCTATCTTTTTCATAATTCCTCCTGAAATTTTAGACAATCTGTGTTTATGTCTTTTAAAAATATAGTTATTACAGAAATTATAATCAAGCGTAAAATAGAAAAGATAATAGAAACGATGTAATAGTTTATAAACTTTTGCAAATTTGTATGAGATTGCCACGCCTGCGCAGGCGTCATCCCGAGTACTCGGGACTCCTCGCAATGACATAAAGTTAATTTGTCATTACGGGCGGAGTCCAGAAGCATCGGGACAAAGCGTGGTAATCTCAACAATTGAATATATTATTGATTAAATAAAAAATTTTAATTTTCAGAATTTTCCATAGTCCTGTAATTTATTTAAAATAAAATTTTG
>JAUWXV010000057.1 GCA_030616165.1 bacterium
GAAGAAAAAAAGCTTACCCTACAAATGTACTTTATCTTTCAACAGAATGTTCGAATAGAAACCACAGTGCAGCTTTCCCCTATAGTCTGCCAGAGTGGTTCATTAAATTATTTACAAAAAAAAATGATATTGTTTTAGACCCTTTTGTAGGTTCAGGAACAACAACTATCGTAGCTAATAAGTTAGGACGTAAATATATAGGAATAGATATCAATAAAGAATATTGTGAAATGGCAAAAAAGGAATTAAATAAATTTTTACAAGGATATTTAAATATATGAATACTTCAAATCTGGATGAAGTCGAGAATTATATTAGTAAAGAAATCATCACCTTTCATAAGGCAAAATTAAAATGTCTTGAACAACTTGACTTAAAAAAGATATTAAAGAAAAAAAATCCTTATCTTTTCAAAGCTAAGAATATCAATGTTGCTTCAGATTTAATTTGTGAATTGATGGATGCAGTTTTATCTGCTTCGGAAGAAAAAATCTTTGGAGATTTTTTAGAAAATTTAGCCATATTTGTCGCAAAAAAAATATATAATGGATGGAAATCTTCTTCTACAGGCGTTGATTTGGAACTCACAAAAGATGACACTCATTTTTTAGTTTCTGTTAAATCTGGCCCTAATTGGGGGAATAGTTCCCAACAAAAGAAACAAGAAACAGATTTTCAAAAAGCTATAGCAGTTTTAAAACAGTCTAGACATATAATAAATGTGCAGCCTATATTGGGTATCTGCTATGGTAAAACAAAAACTAAATATCTACGTGGATATATGAAGATAGTTGGTCAAAACTTTTGGCATTTTTTGAGCGGGAATAAGGAATTTTATACTGATATAATAGAACCTTTGGGTCATAAAGCAAGAGAGCATAATGAATACTTTAGAAAAAAGAAGGATGTTATCATCAATATTTTTACTAAGGAATTCCTTAATAGTGACTTCTGTCAAAATGGTAATATTGACTGGAAAAAAGTAGTAGAATTTAATAGTGGTAATTTAAAAGATAAATAACATTAAAATTCCGAAAATTCAGGGACACATTACTTATTTCTTTACAATATAATTAAAAAAATATACATTTTCGTATAGTTCAATTTGCAAGTTCCTTGCACGCATGCTCTCACCAAAAAAACGGGGAAGAAAAATAGAAAATAAAAACAAAATAAGTATTCTGTCCCTGAATTTTCCAGTAATAAAAAATAGTTACACTTAAATGAAAAATTGTTAGTTTTCATTTAAAATATAGCAAAAAATCAAACTAAATTCATATTTGATTTTAATATGGGGAATATCGAATATAGGAGGTTTTCTATGATACACCTTCCAGAAATTTGGGATATAATACAAACACATATTCCAAGGGGACGTTGGATTTCAATAGTTGAAATTTATCAAATAGTAGAACATCATGGGAATTTGGAAAACGACGATTTACAGCCTCAGTCACCTTCTTCAAATATTCCTAAATGGAAACGAAATGTAAGAAATGTTCTTCAATATCGCAAAGATCGCAAAGGAACTGGGGAGATTCAATGGGATGGAGATGCGAATTATCTTTTGCCAAAAATTCGGGGACACAATACTTATTTCTTGACAATATAATCAAAAAATCATACATTTTAGCATAGCACGATTGTAAAGGCTCATCAACATTATACACTCAGTTCAAAATTCTTGTCCTAATTCCTAATTCGTCATTCGTAAATCGTCATTCGTAATTCTCTCGCCTCTGTGCATCTCTGCACCCTCTGTGTTTTAAAATAATTAAAATTTTCCTTGACTTTACTCAATTAATCTGTTATATTATAATATAACAAAAATTAGCAATATTATAATATATACCAACGCTAATAATTTTTAAATGAAAAATGCCCTTTTTTTCGAATAAATATTTGCTTTAACCCTTGAAATTAAATAAGTTAACCCTGGCACAAAATTCCCAAAAATCCTCATATATGGGAAAAATGGGAATTTTGGGAAAAAATTCCCACAAAAATGTAGTAAAATTTCCCAAAAAAAAAGTGCCTCCAAAAAAGAGGCGCTTATTTTATTATTTTTTCTACCACTTGCGAAGGTGTTATTCACCTTCACCATTATTTACGCTCTCCATGGACGTTCTCTTTTGAAACTATCTGATAATGCTCTTTTTGCAATAATTACATCTTCTTTAACCTGAAAATCAAACATTCCTACACATATAAAATCTGCACCATTGTTAAAAGAATATTTAAAACCTTCTCTCGGATTTACCACTCCTGCACCTAAAACCTTGTAAGCAATCCACGGCTTGTTCACTTTTTTCATAAATTCAACTGTTTTTTGAGGAGTAGCGGAATTATAATCCACATTATTTAAAGTTTTGAAATAAAAATCGGGTTCTATTCCCTCTTTTTCGATTGCAACAGGCACTTCTAATAAATGGCCACCTACTCCTGATATTAATCCATTCTCTTTAATAAATGAGACAACTTTTCCGAGCAGGTCAACATGACCATTTTTGAAAAAATCATCTCCAATACCGCCCTGCATAAATGCCCCAATGGCACCATTATCAATAGCCATTTTTATATTACTTGTTAAATCATTTTCTCTCGGATAGGTTTGTGCAATCCATTGTATCTTTCCGCCTAATATCTTCCAATATTTATTGAGAATTCTGATTGTATCGTTATCAGTTCTTAATATGGCTGTATTTATTCCGTTTTCTTCACATATCTGCAGAGTTTCAATAACTTTTTCATCGGTGAAATAGTGTTCCAGCAGGGAAGATACATAAATCAAATCTCTGCTGTGGGCAAATCCGCTGATTAGATTGCCACCACAAATCAGTCTGCTAATCTGAAACTTGCCAATTTTTCCCTTTTGTAAACCTGTAATAGAACCCTCTGGCACTTGGATAATTGGTCTTCTTGTTGTTCTTGCTAATAAAGCTTTATCTTCAAAACTTAATCCTGCAGCAGCTCCCACGGACATAATAATAGAATTTTTTAAAAATTCACGGCGATTTGAATATTTTGACATGATTTACCTTTCTTTAATTAAGTTTTTATATTGAAAACTCTTAAAACTACATTTTTTAATATATTTAATATAGTATCTATTTTCAAGTATTTTTTAAATTTATATTAATTATAGTAATAATTAAAACCAATAATCTTCGGTAAAAACCACAACTTATTTCTAATTATCAAAGTCTCATTTTAAATTAAATAGGATAAAACAAAAGCAACTTTGTTTTTTATTTTGAAAATTATGAAAATATTGTTAAATTAATTTAAAAAATTTCAGAAGAGTATAAATTTTTTAAAAGGTATAAATTGTGAAAAAAATAAATTTTATATTTTTCCTTATTATTTTATTTAACACTTTATTGTTGAATAATATTACTTCAGGGCAGGAATTTCCCAGACGTAAGATAGAGATTTTGGTTCCCTGGGCGGCAGGAGGTGGAACAGACCTCACTGCGAGATTAGTGGCAGATTTAAGTAGTAAAGTTTTTGGAGTTCCATTTTATGTTACCAATAGAACTGGGGGGAGGGGAGTAGTCGGATTTTATTCAGGGGCGCGTGCTAAACCTGATGGTTATACAGTTACTACTTTAACCGTTGAAATAGTTACCATTTCTCATTTAGGGCTTGCGAATGTATCTCATAAGGATTTTACTCCGATTATGCTGTATAATCATGATCCTGCGGCACTTTCGGTTAGAGCTGATTCACCATATAAGAATTTAAAGGAATTTATTGAAGATGCAATGAGAAGGCCCAATAAAATAAAGGTTGGCAATTCTGGAACGGGAAATATCTGGCATCTGGCAGCTGCCGGGTTTGAGCAGAAAACTGGTATAGAATTAGCTCATATCCCTTATAACGGAGCTGCTCCTGCTATTAAAGCGGTTCTCAGCGGGGAGATTGAGGCAACTACAGCCAGTGCAGTAGAGGTATATCCACAGGCTGAAGGAGGTAAAATGAGGGTTTTGGCAATTTTCGGTGATAAAAGGTTGAATTTTCTTCCCGATGTTCCCACTTTAAAAGAACTCGGAATAGATTTTACAACTGAATCATGGAGGGGATTAGGAGTTCCTAAAAATACTCCTGAGGAAATAATCGATATTCTCCATAAAGGATTTAAAAAGGTTTATGAATCTGAAGAATTTCAGAATTTTATGAAAAAAAGAGGATTCGGAGTGATTTACAAAGCTTCTGAAGATTTCAGAATTTTTATGGATGAGCAGTTCGATGAGTTTGGTAAAATAATAAAGAATCTCGGAATATCAAATAAATAAAATGAAAATTAAAAATACTCACCTTATTTCAGCGATTTTATTGATAGTTTTCAGTTTACTTGTTTATTATGCTGCATTAGATTACCCTCCATCTCTTGAAGGAGCGGAGCCGGGTCCTGCATTTTTCCCCAAAATTATTGCTGTATCTCTTATTATTCTGGCTCTCGGACTAATTATTACAGGTTATAATGATAAATCGACAGAGCCAAAATCAAAGTTTCTAATCTTTGATTCATTACTGATGAAAAGAGTATCTATAGTTTTGATTACAGTCGTATTTATTCTAATAATCCCTTTTGCAGGATTTATGATAAGTTCAATGCTTTATATTTTTACATTTATGAAGATTGTAAAAACGAAAGGATACTTAATTCCTATTTTTATTTCAGTTGCTGTTTCCATAATACTAACATACACATTTAAAGAATTTCTTTATGTTCAATTACCTTAGCAGAGAAGGGATATTTTGATGATTGAAGGTATATCGAACTCACTTCCGCTGGTATTTTCGTTTAATTCTATTTTAATGATGAGCATAGGTTCATTGGTTGGGATAATTATGGGAGCACTTCCTGGGATGACTGCCACAATGACCATTGCTATACTTGTATCGTTTACCTTCGGTATGCAGCCTCTACCCGGAATGATGCTGCTTTTAGGTATATATGGGGGTGCCCTTTATGGCGGTTCTATGCCCGCTATATTGATCAGGACTCCGGGAACTCCTTCGGCAGCGGCGACTGTATATGATGGATATCCTATGTCTTTGCGAGGCGAAGCCGGCCTGGCAATTGGAGTTTCAACATTTTCTTCATTTTTTGGGGGGATTATCGGGCTGACAATTGCTCTGTTTGTTTCTTCTTGGGTTGCTAAATTTGCATTGAGATTTGGTTCAGCAGAATACTTTGCTCTTGCTATATTCGGTTTGTCCATTATTGCAAATATCTCTGAAGGAGCAGTAATAAAGGGATTCATAGCGGGTATTTTAGGATTCTTTTTATCCATCGTGGGATTAGACCCTATTCAGGGGTATCCAAGGTTTACCTTTGGTTCTGCAGAACTGTTAGGCGGAGTAGAATTTATACCTGTAATGATTGGTCTTTTTGGGTTTTCTGAGGGATTAACTGTAATGGAGAAAATACTCGCAAAATATAGATCAACCCAAAAACTTAGCGGTATTATTCCTTCATTTGCAAAATTAAAAAAGATATTTCCAACGATTCTGGGTTCATCGGTAGTTGGGATGTTCGTCGGAAGTCTTCCCGGGGCTGGAGGAGATATTGCTGCATTTGTTGCATACAATGAGAGTAAAAGATGGTCGAAAGATAAAGATACATTTGGCAAAGGTAATATTAAGGGAGTTGCTGCTGCAGAATCGGGAAATAAAGGCTGTACTGCCGGTGCACTAATTCCTACTTTGACTTTAGGAATCCCCGGAGATTCCGTAACTGCGATTCTCATTGGGGCATTAATGGTTCATGGTCTTCAGCCGGGTCCACTTTTCTTTGAAAAAAATCCAGAACTTGCTTATGGATTTTTTATTGGATTTATGGTTGTTTACTGTCTAATACTTATTTTTGGATTACTTGGCGCAGGATTGTGGATAAGATTGATTTCTACCCCGGCGAACTTTCTATGGCCCATTATTTTTGTTCTCTGTGTTATTGGTTCGTTTTCTATGAGGAATTCAATTGTTGATGTATGGATTATGCTTGGTTCAGGAATTCTTGGCTATTTTATGAGAAAAGATGGTTATCCCTTGGCTCCTATAGTTCTTGGTATTATTCTGGGTCCTATTGCAGAATCAAATTTAAGAAGAGCAATGATCATTTCTGGAGGAAACCTCGATTTCCTATATACTCGTTTAATTACTCTGTTTCTCATTATTGCTTCTTTTATATCGATCGTAATGCCGATTATTAGAACACATATAAAAAAAGCAGGTTGAAGTCCTGACTGAATAATTTATCTTTTGTATTCAGAAGTGTAAATAAATTTAAATTACATTTTTAATAAAAAATCATTAGGAGGTTTAATATGTCATTTAAAAAAGTGATGTTAAAAGCAACAAATCTAACTGTCTTACTTTTAGTTGCTGTTCCTATAATTATTTTTTATTCAGAGTCTTATTGTCAACCGGGAGTTTTTCGAAAAGATGCCCTTATAGAATATACCCCGATGTACAAAGCTGACAGGTTTTTTGATGGACGCCCCAGAGTTCCGGATGATATTCTTGAGCGGATGAAAGAAGTAACCATTGAGGAGGCATGGGGTGTCCTTGGCAGGTATGGTTTCAACCATCAATTTGAGGGAAACTGGCAGATTCTCAATCCTGAAAGAAAACTTGTTGGTCGTGCTGTAACCTGTGTTTTTATGCCTATCAGACCTGATATAATCGATGTAATAAATGAAAGGGGTAAAGCTGATAATCGAAAAGGCAGTGGTCAAAATTCATGGGTTATAGATACACTTCTTCCCAATGATGTTATTGTGGTTGACCTGTTCGGTAAGATTGTAGATGGAACCTTTGCCGGAGATAACCTTGCAACATCCATATATACAAAAACCAAAACAGGTATGGTCATTGACGGTTCTGTTCGTGACCTTGAGGGAATTCTGCCTATATCGGATTTTACTACTTATATTCGGGGGGTTCATCCTTCATTCTTGAAAGATGTTATGCTGATGGGAATAAATGTACCTGTTCAAATTGGAGAAGTGACTGTTATGCCGGGAGATATTGTACTCGGAACACCAGAAGGGATAATATTTATTCCTCCACATCTGGCTCAACAGGTGGTTGAATCCTCTGAACGTGTTCGTTTAAGAGATGAATTTGGACATCAGAGATTGAAAGAAGGGAAATATACCCCGGGACAAATAGATGGAAGATGGACTCCGGAGATTAATAAAGATTTCCAGGAATGGCTGAAAAAACGTCAGGAAAAACGTTAATTTTTAGAACGTTCTATTTTTATATTAGATTATTTTAGAGTCACATTGCCATACGTCTCTACTAAAGTATTAAGCAAAGGAAGCACCGATAATCTTCTATGCTTCCTCTGCTCATTTTTTATCTAAATAAAATCTTTTATATCATGTTTTCTGTTGGTTAAAGTGTTCTTCACCTTCGACCTTGAGGGTGTTGAAAAGCTCCATAACCGGTCCCACGATCTTTCGTTGTCCCATTCCGGTGTAGGTGGGAAATATTCTTTCGCAGGGTCTTTCATATTTTCCTTAATCGCTTCCTCATTCAACTCGATACTCAGACCCGGTCCGTCGGGTACACGAATGAATCCTTCCTTATCGACGAGAGGCTTAGGAACGCCTGTTACCAGGTCATCATACCATGCATCATCGACATTGTGATGCTCCATGACCAGAAAATTCTCGGTAGCAGCTGCACAATGCACGCTGGAAAACAATGTCACCGGATTGCCGGCCATATGCAGCGCCATGCTGATACCATGCTCCATAGCTAAATCGCCTATTTTCTTTGTTTCAAGGAGACCTCCGGCAGTTGCTAAGTCTGGATGACAGATCGCGATAGCCTTTTTTTCAAAGAGGTTCATAAAACCCTCTTTCAGATAGATATCTTCACCAGTCAGAATGGGCGTTTTGCAGGAGTTTTTAAGCCTCACGTACTGGTCGGTGTATTGCCAGGGCACCATATCCTCCAACCATGCCAAATTAAACTGGTCCAGTGCCTGGGCAAGCTTGATTCCGTCCTCGATTCCGAAATGGCCATAATGGTCTGTAGCAAGAGGAACTTCCCATCCTATGATGTCTCGAACAGCAGCTACATATTCCTGCATGATTTTCAGTCCTTTATCAGTGATGCGGATGCCGGTGAAGGGATGGGGGAGATAGGCAAATGTGTCTCTACCGTACTGATTAAACGGGTTCACGGACTGCCCTTTGGGATATGTGAGGCCCCCTTCAATCTTTCTTAACAAATTGATGCTGATGTCCATTTTGAGAAATGTAAACCCTCTATCCATCCGTTCCTTCAACCTTTTTCCCATGACTTCTGGGTTTGAACTGCCAGAAGTGTCGGTATAAACACGGATTTTATCCCTGAACTTCCCGCCAAGCATTTGCCAGCAGGGAACACCCCATGCCCTTCCTGCCAGGTCCCAGCATGCCATTTCAATGGAAACAACGCCGCCTGCCTGTCTACCATGATGTCCAAACTGTTTAATTTTCCTGAAAATCTTATCCACGTTACAGGGATTTTCACCAAGAATGCGGCTTTTCAGCATGAGCGCATACGTCGGACTCGCCCCATCTCGAACTTCACCATATCCATATAAGCCCTGGTTAGTATCCAGCCGAATGATCCACCTTCTGCGTATGTTTGCCACTCGCATATCTGTGATTTTTAATTCGGATGGTTGAGAATTGGTATTTACTTGACCGACAGCGGCTTCAACATCAGCATCGGATAATAAAGAGCCCGCACCAAAGCCAGCCGCAGCGCAGCTTGCAGCCTTGAAAAACGAGCGACGTGAAATTATACTTTTCGATTCCTTTTTGCTCATAACTACCTCCTAAAATTTGTTTATTTTTATATATATATTTACAAAAATTTTATTTAATTATTCATAATGGACATGAAAGGTCCGGTAAAACAAGTGTAGAATGCCTTCCACACAATATTGTATTATGAGAATGTCATACTATTTGAAGATACGGCTTGATTGTAATTAAAAATTATAAACACAAAACCCAAATAATACACTTCCCTATAATCTCACTGCAGTTTACATTGCCTTCTTTTGTTATATTTAGTGATTTATCCTATTCTGGGATGTCCGAGTGATTTGGTAAGTACTGCTTGGAATTATTAATCTGTTTCGCATCACACGAATAAAACCCGATAGCAACTATAAATAACAACAAAGAATTGATTTAATCATCACATTTTGAAATTGACTTCTGTAAAATTCTTGTCTTAAAATATTTACTTCCAGCGGATTAATCTTTCCCAATCTTTATGGGGCTCAAACTTCTTTTTACAGTTTGCAATTTTCTCACCGATAACATCTATTTTCGTAATATCACCTTCTCCCATTTTCGCATCAGCACAGTATACAAGGTGTCCTAAATTATCGAAATCATGCTCCATAATCTCTACCCCCACTCTATCAGCGGCCAGAAAATCTGTGCTTGCGATAGCAACACCGACTTCTATCGGGTCACCCCATAATGGTCCATTTCCCTCCATTCCGACAAATCCATCGATTAAGGCTAAATCAGGGGATACATACTGTGACATACGGAATAGATTGTAATTAAAAATTTTCGGATTTTCACGAACATCTCCTTGGTGCATTTCATTTCTCGAATTATTGCCCCTTCCCAAATTCATTGGTGCTGCCATTACTATGTTTTTGAGGGATAGAGTCACCAGAGCTTCACCGTGAGTCTTCATTATTGATGCCGATATAAGATAAATATTTGGGTCGAGTAAGAGATTTGAAGTCAGAATGCGAAGGGGATGAATGTTTCTATCAAGCATATAAAGAGGGGTGTACTGGTCATTTTGTAAGTCATAGAATTCAACATTGTATTTTCCAGCCAATTCTTCGTATCCATAATTTTTCAATGGTACTTCAAGTGGATCCCTGGTTCCAGTTCCCTCTGCAATTATTATTTTATCTTTGTAAAATGGCTCAAGAAATTCTAAAATCGCCCAGATATTATCAACATGGGTTGATGCTAACCAGTCCTTTTCCAACACACGGGTAAAATTCGGTTTTATAACTATTTGTTTATTACCGATTGACTTCTTTATGTCATCCTCAATTAGTTTTAATGCCTCAAACATATTTGCCTTTCTGTCATTGCCTTTAATTAGGGCTACCTTTGGTCTTTGAGCAGGATTAAGCTTTTTCTTTCTTAGTTGATTGGTTCCTGAATTATTGGTGGCAATTGTGTTAGCGAGAGCGTTTAATCCTATGCCTGCTCCAAAAAGTCCATAAGGAATATTTTTTATAAAGTCTCTTCTTTTAATTTGTTTGGTCATTTTCTCACTCCTATGATAAAATGTTCCACTCATAGATTATTAGTTAAATATATTAATTAAATAGTATTAACCATAGAGACGTATAGAAAACAGAGAGAATGAAAAATCTACTGTCTCAGCAAGTTTCTTTTATTTCAGTAATTATTTACCCCCCCCCAACCTCCTCGTTTGCCCTTTCTAAGAGTGCCCTCATATATCCGATGCTATAGGCAAGACCGACTCTGCGGCCACCTACGATATTCGGCACATGGTCTGCTATCACTGCACCGTCGAAATTAACTTCCCTGAGCGCCTTCATAACCTTATAAATGTCCATATAGCCGTCATCAACAAAGGTCTCGATAAAATGTGGCAGAGGAGCATTTATATTTCGAAGGTGGACTTTGAAAATCTTGCCGCGTTCGCCAAAGTAACGAATAGTCTGTAATACATCTTCTCCCATAAGCTCTCCCCCCTCGAGCCAGCAACCAACGCATAAACATATACCCACGTTAGGACTATCGGCGATTTCCAGAGCCCGTTTGTAACCATCAAAACTGCTGAAGATACATCGTGGAACACCGCCCAATATTGGCACAGGTGGATCATCTGGATGAATACCTATCCTTATACCGACCTCCTCAGCAACTGGGACCACAGCCTTGATGAAATAGGTATAATTGTTCCAAATCTCCTCTTCTGTGTAAATACGATTGTGTGTTAGAGGACCCTTAAAACGCTTCCTGCTCCACCTGCCCTCCTCGGCTTTATCCAAATCAAATGCCCTGGCGCTTGCCCCACCGCGGGTTTGTTCACGCTCTGTGCTCCAGATTCCATTGCCCATATGAGCATAAGTCGTATAATAGATGCCGGCTTTGCTCAAATTACGGAGGTAGCTCTTATATTCTTCGATTTTTGCGTCACGACCGGGAAGGTTCTGTGTAACCTCCTCCATGTTATGAACGTCGCTGTTACCTATGTTCCATACCTTTAGTCCCACGGCCTCAACCTTTTGACGTAATCTCAGGAAATTCTCGTAGGTCGCTGCCTTTCCAGACGTCCCCATAGTTACATATTCAACCCCGAGCTGCTTGACGAGTGTAAGGTCTTCGTCACTTGGTTTGGAGGATAACTGCGCTGCAAGCTTTATATTTGAAGTATTTTTTTTCGCCGCTTTGCTGATACCTGTATGTAATAATAAAACTTTTCCTCCCAGAACACCAGCAAAAACTAATTTGCCGAATCTCCTTCTTTCGGGATTAAATCTTACATTTATTATTTTTTCTAATGCTCCTTTTAATTTTTTATAAATGTTCATTGGATAACCTCCTTTTGATAGCCAAAATAACATAACTTATTCAATTACATCCAACTTGAGTGAGAGAAAAGAAGATGAAATTATTATTTTTTGAAGAGTAATCCAGGCGAAAGTACAATATGTAAATAAATATCAATTATCTCATTTAGAATTGTGGTTCTCTCTAATATTTAGTTGTATTATAGATAATACTATGTATATAATAAATATGAATCGAAGTATGCCATAAGAAAATTAGGTTCATGTTTTCGCAGGAATGATAAACATTTCACACTTATTATATTATATAAAATTTATAAATATAAAAACAGAAAAAGTAGGAACTAAAAAAGTGAAAATAAAAACTGAATTTACGGCTAACAATTTAACAATTTTTGGGGGATATTTCAACATTTTTAATTTATTTGTTAAATCAAATGTGTTTAAAAAATTTAAAGTGGGTCCAATTAGGATACCATAAATTTATTTAAAACTGTAGATTATTATATAGCAAATATTTACAAGAATCAACCGTTTTCCTTACAAGCAAGAGGTCACTGATTTCCGCCATAGGTGAGTCCCCCTCCGGCAGGCCAGTCCGCTATTATATTGCGGATTTTTTATTTAATATTCTATTTTCTTATCAGATTTTATCATAATTTTTCATATTTCATAATACATTGTATATTATTATCTTATATGAAATAAAAAATTTTTATTTTTTATTGATATTCATTAACCCTTATGTTATATTGTTGATTGTTAAAAATACTCTTATAATTAATCATACTGTTTGGGTTAAATAGTTGTCTTTATTAAACTTAATAATAAATTAGTTATAAACTCAATAAAAACAACACTCGATTAATTTTAACCCTACCTAACCTAGTGTTCGTTCCTACTTATTACCCCTACTAAACTAAGGTAATATTGAATACAACGTTAGTATAACAAAGGTATTTCCAGGATTTTGTTCCTACTAATCGTCCTTGTAAATGACCAGTAATATTTTATGTTTAATTTTAATTAGGTTACTTTTTCAAAAATAAACTTTATGCTGCTCTTCTTCTTTTTCGCTGCAATAGTTGGTTCTACATAAAATGTTCCTGGTCCATCATAATGTATTCGTTGGGTTTTTCGTTTCGGTCGGTTTGGTTTTTTACTCGTAAGATATATTGCTGTAACAACTGCGTCCGTCAAATCAGAATGGCCAAATTTATTACGGGGATGTGTAATAGAAAGTGCGTTACTTTTACTATAATACGCAATAGTTTGTATTAAGCCGCGTTTTAGTTCAAGGTTGTCTGGTAATCGTAAACGAGTTGCGATTAACAAACTTTTAAAATTAGAATATATTATGGGTAGTGCTTCACGGAATTCAACAACCAAACCAATCTTTTGTAATGCACCCTTAACCCACCCACCTGCATATCTATCTATACTTACGGAAGTGAATCCATATAATTCCTTTAAAACTTTTATTTCACTCATTATACGGTCTTGGTCTTTAGTTTGCCAAGAGCGTGTGAAGTCGACCAGGCTTACATCGTCCTCACGGTGGGAAATTGCTAAACTAAATCTGTCCCTACCGCTTAACCCTGACTGGTCAATTCCGCACTCATAAACAACACCCTCTTTAGGTTTTACATTTCCTGCAATTACTAAACCTCTTATAATGTCATCGTAAGTAAAGTAACTTGACTTTGTTTCAGCAAAAATTGCATTGTATTCACGGTTAAAGTTATCTATATCCCTCTCTTTTTCTTTTTTAAGGAATTTCTTACTAATGTGGGGGTTCATTGCTAATGTTCCGCCTCTTACCGTAAGTCTTTCTTTTATTTTAAATCCTTCATTGTATAAATCAAAAAATAGCCCTTGTTTGGCAGCAGGTGTGCTAATAAGTATTTTTTTAGGGTCACGGAATTGACTCATACGCGGTGTAATACTATTATGAATATCCACATCTGCTTTTACATATCCTTCACCAAAAAAGTGTGCTACCTCGTCAAGTATAAAGCAGAAAACAGGCACACCTCGACCTACCCTGCTATTACAAGGAATTGATTTAATTATTAACCCATTTATAAATTTTAATTCGGTTGTAAGAGGAGTTCCGTCAACGTGGGTATGTAAAACGCTATTTAAAATTATATCAGTGCAATTTTTCTGAATTATGTCTTTACTTTGGTCAAGACTGGTACTAACAATAATGCAATACCCACTTTCATTTGTTCTTAAACGCTCCCTCCAAATATGTCCCCTACATAACGTTTCATATAATGCAATTATTGAAGCCATAAATGATTTACCACTACGTGCACCAAGACACCACACACCCTCTAATTTTTCTTTAGTTTGTGAAGCACGTTTACTTTTTTTACTTTTTAAAAGTCTTTGTGGTACGGAAAGTCCGTATTGTCTACGCAGTAATAGTTCTTGGTTAGGATACAATGTAAGTCCAAGCAATTTTACAAACTCAATAATATCCATTGTCTTGAGGTCGTAACGTTTGTTTTTTACGGAACCAGGATTTACGGTCACTTTCTTTTTCCATCGCACTTGATTGGCCTTCACCAAGGCTAATCTTTGTCGCTCTCGTGCTTCGGGTGTTTTACCAGTTAGTTTTCCTTTTGGGTGCTTTGACCACTTTGTCTTTTTTCGTTCTGGCATTTTAATCTCCTGTAAAATTTATAGGGTAAAAAAGGTCTGCATTTGTTCAATACAGACCTTCATACTTTCTATTGCGTCTTACAACCTATATTTCGTGTTTAAAAGCGGCTTTCACTTGTTCATCATCTATACAAAGGTAATCTAATGTTTGGCGTTGAGTTGAATGATTAAAACATTTAACTAACGTTGTAATTGGTGTCCCGTTTCTATTTGAATGATAACCCCAAGTTTTTCTCAACGTGTGTGCACCTACCTTGGCTTTTAAACCTATTTGTTTGCACCACTTACGAACTAAATAATTAACGTGAATTGGATTTAGAAACCCTGTTTTGTTGTTGTAATTCGGTTTAAATAACGCAGTATTCTTTTTTGAATTTGAATAAGGTTTTGTTCTAAGTAGTCTCCGTATTACCGTGATACATTGATTATTCAAATATACTTTACGCCGTTTTTTCGTCTTTTTTTCGATAATAACAAAGTGTTCCATTAATTTTAAACCTTCAACTTGACCAATCGTAATTCTTACTAAATCTACCGCTCTCAAGTTTGTGTTAATTCCAATAACGAACAACGCAAGGTCGCGTAAATTGTCTTGTAGTAACTTCTTAATTGCTTTGATGTCGTCAGGGTTTCTAATTGGTTCGATAAGTTTTGGTGTACCTTTAGGTGACGCATTGTAATTTTCACCTTTTCTCATTGCCATTTTAAATTTCCTCCTTTTTTTGTTTTTGTTATAGTTGAACCGTACTTCAAATAATTATATAACTTTATGCTTACCTCATTCATTTTCTGAATTCCTAAGAATTTAACTTTTTGATGTCCGCACGGTTTACGTTTCGCTGCAATTAGTAATGATAGATAGAAGATTAGCAGAACAATGTAAATGGCTGCAATAATAATTATGTATTTCATTGTGAACTCACCTCCCTATCAAATTCTTGTTGTTCTTTTTCAACCTGTTTTTTTAATTTCAAATACTTCCTACTTGTAAAGATGTTGGGTGACGCGTCTACCGCTTCGCAACCCATATGACACCAATGAGAACATACCCAAACACCTTTTACAAAATTACCTTCTATAAGGTCTTTATCGTCCCAATGATGATACGCTAATATTAAAGGTTTACCTTTACTGGTTTTGTTTTTGTTACAAAGTTCGCACCGTCCTTCTTTTGGATGGTCTCTTTTGATTATGTGGAAATGTTTATCGTTAACCAAAAGAACTTTTCTTCTCCATTTTCTTGATGCTTCTCTTTCCTGTTCAATTACTTTCTCCCTATTATTTTTACGGCGTTCTTTGTGATACTTATTATCGCATTCTTTACACCAAACCCCTAATTCGTCTTCTCTACTTTTATCTTTATTAAATTCCGTTTTCAATTTTCGCTTCCCACAATTCGTACATCGTTTCTTTTCTGCTTCCCGTTTAAGAGCGTTTAATTCTGCTGTACTTATTTCAACCATTTTTTCTAACATAATTACCTCCATTTTTTATTCCTCTTCCCACTTTGAAATAATAAATTGTACAACTTTTAATTCATTTGCTGTAAGTTCCCTGCCGTTTTCTGTTTTACTAATTGATTGAATGTCCTCGTCAAGAATTTCTGGGTCTCTAAAATCCGAAACGTTGTTTGCGACCGTACTTGCAAAGTCCATTAAGTCGATTTCGTTTTTACCACAAAATCCTTCAATTAATTGTATTAAGTATTGCGTATCGTGTAACTCCTCACCCTCTTCAAACGAAATGTTAAAAAAACTAATTATTTCGTTTATTGTTTCTTTCATTTGTTTTTGTAGTTTGTTCATTTTACGTTACCTCCAATTTTAGTTAATGGTTTGAACGCAGCAGAAGAATCGAACTTCTGCTTGTTCCAAACTGCGTTATTTTACTTTTTTATCATTACTATCAAAAAATAAATTGCACCTACTATATAAATAGAACTACTAATAATGGACATTATTTCTGACATTTTTACCTCCAATTCTTTTTTATTTAAACAAGTTAACAAAACGTCCAATACCATCAGCCAATTTACTCTCCTTAATCTTTCCAAAATAGATTTTCTTACAAACCCGTACGATTGGAACTTTCCAAAAAATGTTTTGACCGTCCTTGAATTCAAGATATGCAGAAATGATTTCCTCTTTATTTTCAGGTGTGATATCGGACGGAGCAATTTCTTTTGAATAGATTTTATTTTTATCGATAGTCCACGCATATGATTCTAAAATCAATAATACTGCGTCTGCATTAACCCTTTTAACCTTGTTTTTTACAACATCAGCAAAAATCTCTTTGTCCGCTTCATCTCTCAATGCTGCTCCTAAAATGAAAATTTCACCAAAAGAATAAATGAAAGCAACAGGTAAAAGATTTCCGCGACGTCGTAAGATTTCCTTTGCTTGATGTAGGAATTCTAATGAACTTTCTTT
>JAUWXV010000250.1 GCA_030616165.1 bacterium
CGGAAGGCGGCTTCGAGAAGGTATATCAAAGCTCCGCTGTCATTCCAGTTTGGTGGATTGATTTGAAAGACGGAGAAAGAAGTAAATTTGAAATAACTTTAGATGTTATTGAAAGATAATAATTTAATTTTCGAAATTTTGAAGTTTGCAACTTTTTTTAAGCAAAAGTTAATGTAGTCAAATATAAAAAATATTATTGCAAATATTATATAATTTGTTTATATTTAAGTTTTGAAAATTTTAATTTTATTCATAATTATTTAAATATTTTTTATCGGTATTTCATAATAGGCTTAATTTGGTTCTGTTCTGAGCAGTTATTTAATGATAAAATTTATTACAAGAGGTTAATATAAAAATGGTAGTAATGAAATTTGGTGGGAGCTGTCTTACAAATGGTGAGCAGTTTATGAATGCTGCTGGACTTGTGAAGAATTATCCGGATAAAAATTCAATAGTTGTAGTTTCAGCAGTTTGTAAGATTACTGATAAACTGCTTGATACTGGACAACTCGCTTTAGAGAAAAAGGCCAAAGAGGTTGAAAAAAACCTGAATGAGATACATGATAAGCATCAAGAAATAATAAATTATATAGCAGAAGAACCTGTTGAGAAGGAAAAACTTACTAAAGAGAATGATAATCATCTTGAAGAACTGCGTCAGATATACAAAGGAGTTTCTTTAATAAATGAACTATCAAAGAGGTCTTTGGATGTTATCAGTTCATTTGGAGAGAGGCTGTCGGTTTTACTTTTTTCTGCTGCATTAAGGAATTTAGGTTTGAATTCTTTTCCGGTCGATGCAAGAATTTTCGTAACTACTGATGATACATTTGGTTCTGCTATGGTGGACCTTGAAACATCAAAAAAGAAATTCAGGAAGAAGGTTCTTCCCAGGATAAATGGTTCGATCCCTGTGATTACCGGATTTATTGGCTCAACTGAGGATGGTATTACCACTACTATTGGAAGAAACGGTACTGACTATACTGCATCTATTGTAGGATATTCGATAAAATGCGATGAAATTTTGATATGGAAGGACGTCGATGGAGTGATGACAGCCAATCCGAAGATATATTCCGGGGCAAAGGTGGTTCCGTTTATTTCCTATCAGGAGGCTTCGGAGATTTCTCATTTTGGAGGGGAGATAATTCATCCAAAGACTATGCAGCCTGCAGTTTTAGCTGATATTCCAATTAGGATAAAAAATACGTTTAATCCTTCATATCCGGGGACTTTGATATCTTCAAATTGTAATGATAACTATTCATCTCTTATAACTTGTTCCATTGATGAGCTTACACTTATTACGATTGAAGGAGCAGGACTTCAGGCAGCCCCAAATTCAATAGTAAAGGTTCTTGCTGCGGTAGCTAAGGTGGATGTTAATATTTATATGATATCAATGGCATCTTCTGAATATAATATCTCTTTTCTTGTAAAATCAAAAGATGCTGAAAAGGCACTTCTTTCTCTCCAGCAGGAACTTGAGGTGATGAGACTTGTTGAAAGGTCGATAAGTAAAATAGTAGTTGATGATAACGTTGCTATAATTGCATGTGTGGGGGCAAGATTAAAGGGACGGATTGGGATAGCAGGTAAAATTTTCAGCACTCTCGGTAAGAATGGTATAAATATTATCGCCATTGCGCAGGGCTCTTCCGAATATAACATTTCAATAGTTGTAGACAGTAAAAATACGGGAAAAGCCGTAGCCTGTATCCATGAAGAACTCGATGGGGAAATTTGATTGATTTTAATTTCTTCATCTGGAGAATTAGAATTGCAAATATTAATTTAATTATATATAAAGAGACTAACAATTACATTTTCTGCTTTAGAAAAAAAAGCAGAAAAAAAACTTGGGTGGTTTTGTGAAAAAAATTGAGATTTATGATACGACATTAAGGGATGGGACTCAGGGTGAAGGGATATCATTTTCATCGTTGGACAAGATAAAGATAGCCCAACGCCTTGACAAGTTGGGTGTGGCATATATTGAAGGGGGCTGGCCCGGCTCTAATCCTAAGGATATGGAGTTTTTTGAGAAGATAAGGAGTATTCCTCTTAAAAAAGCAAAAATCTCTGCTTTTGGTAGCACAAGAAAAGGTAATATTAAGGTTGAAAAAGATTTCAACATTAAAGCACTTATGGATTCCAAGGCACTGGTAATTGCCATTTTTGGTAAATCTTGGGAACTTCACGTGAAAGATGCTTTGAAGGTCTCTCTGGAAGAAAATATTAAAATGATTTATGATTCTGTATCATATCTAAAATCTAAGGGAAGGTATGTGATATATGATGCTGAGCATTATTTTGACGGGTTTAAAGCGAATCGGGATTATGCTTTAAAAACATTAGAGGCAGCAAAAAATGCTGGTGCTGAGGTTCTTGTATTATGTGATACAAACGGTGGAACGCTCCCCGGTGAACTTGCAGAAATTATCAAAACCACAAAATCTTCAATAAAAGCAAAGTATGGTATTCACACACATAACGATTCTGGGCTTGCTGTTGCTAATTCTATAATAGCGGTAGAAATGGGATGCATGCATGTTCATGGAACAATTAACGGATATGGTGAAAGATGCGGAAATGCAAATTTGTGTTCAATTATGCCGGTTCTTCAATTGAAATTGGGGTTTAGATGTGTCTCCGACAGGAACCTTAAGACACTTACAGATGTTTCATATTTTGTGAATGAGGTTGCAAATGTCATCCCGCCTAAAAATGAACCGTTTGTCGGGGAGAGTGCGTTTGCGCATAAAGGTGGAATTCATGTTGATGCTGTGATGAAGAATATAAAAACGTACGAACATATATCTCCCGAACTTATCGGGAATAGAAGAAGAGTACTCATTTCAGACCTTTCCGGCAAGAGCAATATTAAGTATAAGACATCAGAGATGGGATTTGAAGAAGAATTTGAACCTTCACATTTGAGGGAAATTGCAAATGAAATAAAATTAAAGGAACACAGAGGATATCTTTATGAAGACGCCGAGGGCTCTTTTGAACTATTGGTAAGGGAAAAAAAGGGGGAAAAGGAAGAATTTTTTGAACTGGATGGCTTCAGAGTTATTATTGAAAAAAGACCTAAAAAGGAGTCTTACAGTGAAGCGACAATCAAATTAAAGGTCAAAGGAATAACAGAACATACCGCCGCTGAGGGAGATGGTCCTGTGAATGCTCTCGATAACGCTCTCCGAAAAGCTTTGGAAAAATTCTACCCGAATCTTAAGAAAATGTATCTTACTGATTACAAGGTTAGAGTATTAGAGGGAAAGAATGGAACAAAGGCAAAAGTAAGGGTCCTGATTGAATCTGCCAATAAGAAACAAACATGGGGAACTGTCGGCGTTTCCGAAAATATTATTCAGGCAAGCTGGGAAGCACTTGTTGACAGCATCAATTATCATCTCCTGAAAGATAAAAGCACAAGGAAAAAAAAGTAACTTAATTCTATGAAAAAAAGTATTCTCCACTGAAGGAGATTCGCCTCAGGTAGAAAAGAAACTTTATAACTCTCCTGAATATTTAAAATGATTACATTTATCTTTCCTGAAAATATTAATTCAAGTTTTCCAGCCGTAATTATTTTAAGATAATGGAAAGAAAAATTTTAGGAATATTAGGCGGGATGGGGACTATTGCTACCGCTCATTTTTTTAAGGTTCTTGCTGAGAGGGTAAAAGCAGAAAAGGATCAGGATTATCCGAGAATTATAATTGATAATAATCCAAACATCCCCGACCGCACTGCTGCTATTACTGGTAAAGGAGAAAGCCCCGTTGATGAGATTGTGATATCGCTGAAAAATCTCGAAAGTGCTGGTGCTCAGGTTATTGCTATGCCTTGTATATCGGCACATTATTATTACGATGAGATTGCTGGTTCAACTGCTGTCCCTTTAATCAATATGATTGAAGAGACATATAAGGTTTATTCAGAGAAAATTTCCGGGAAAATTGTGGGACTTCTTGCTACCACCGGGACAGTTATTTCGGGGAATTTTCTTCGGTTTTTTCCGGAAGAAGTTATGGTTTTTCCTGATGAATACGGTCAGGAAAATCTTGTAATGGAAGCAATTTATGGCGAGAAAGGAATAAAGATTGGTGAGGTAGATTACCCAAAAAACCTGCTTATTCAGGCTGCAGCAGAACTTATAAATAAAGGAGCAGAAGCAATCATTGCCGGATGTACTGAAGTTTCTGTTATATTGAAAAATGAAGACCTCCCTGTCTATTATCTTGATCCAATCGTTATTCTTGCCGAATCCTCTATTCTTAAGACAGGATATCAGTTGAAATAGTTAACAATTTAAAAAATTAATTATTCCGGTTTGCTTCCGAAGTATATTTGATAATCTTCAGGAGTATTGATACCAATCAGAATGCCTTTTTCGGATGTTTCAAGTTTAAACACATTTTTTTCGTTTGAATATACCACATATCTTGCCCCTTTATCTTCTGGTGCTTCCAAAAGTTCTTTGAATAATGATTTGGAGAACAAAACGGGATGACCTCTTTTCCCCTGATAGACCGGTACTATTATTGGAGATTTCCTTTCTTTAAATGTCTTTACAATTTGATTAACAAATTCTTTTGTGATAAAGGGATGGTCAACCAGGCAGACAAGTACTGCTTCAGTCTCTTCTGGAAGATTTTTTATCCCGGTTAGCAGAGATGATAACTGCCCCTTTTTGTAATCTTTGTTTAAAAGTATATGTGTCCCTGATAAATCAACCGATTTTTCAATGATTTCGGCGTCTGCACCGAGAACAACTGTTATTCTATCGACATTGGAAAGTTGAAGAACAGAAATGATATGTTCTAAAAATGTTTTATCGTCGAATCTTAAAAGTGGCTTTGGTTGTCCCATTCTCTTGGATTCACCAGCCGATAGTATTATTGCATTTATCATAATACTGAATCCTGTAATTTATTTGTTGAAAAAAATATGTTACTTTAATTGTGTGATTAAATCTTTTATCTGTCTGGTGTAACGATTTGTTAATACATTAACTTTAAATATTCGCACCTTAAAAAGCAGTTTTATGGTATATTACTAATAAAAGCTTAAATTTCAAAGCTCAAATGCCAAATAAAATCCAAATGACTAAATGTCAAAACTTGTGTATTTATGGTTATTTTGACATTTGGATTTTGACATTAAATATTCTATTTTCTACTAATATAGAATAATTATTAGTTAAAGTGTCAATAAATCACTTCACTAGGGAAGAAACAATATCACCCATGTGTTTTTTTTCCGGGACATATCCAATTCTCCTTATTTTTATAAGTACG
>JAUWXV010000249.1 GCA_030616165.1 bacterium
TTATTTTTAAATCTTTTTACAAAAATATTCAATTGTAAAATATGGATTTAGGTTAATATTGTAGAGACATGCCATGGCATGTCTCCACTTTTTGCCGTGCCATCTCACAAAAAAAGTTGCGAATTTAAAAATTTAGTAAGATTTGTTTCTATACATATAAAATATGTCAGAAACTTATTTAACTAACAATAAAATTAGTAGGACAGACATTCCTGTCTGTCAATTATTGTTTTAAATATATAATATGTCAGAAATTTCTGTAACAGGAAAGAAAATCAGTGTAATGGGTGGAGGATTAAGTGGGATTTCGGCGTCCATCATGCTTCAGAGTAAAGGAGCGGATGTATTTTTGTCAGAAATTGAAGACAACGAAGAAAAGCGAAAAACACTTTCACTACTTGATACAAAAAATATCAAATATGAATTAGGCAAACATTCACCCGAAAAAATTCTTGACTCAGAAATCATTATTATAAGTCCGGGAATTTCGCCTGATATACCCATTATAAAAGAAGCAGTGAAACAAAATATTCCGATATACAGCGAGCTGGAAGCCGCATCTTGGTTCTGTGATTTACCAATCATCGCTGTGACAGGAACAAACGGCAAATCGACCACTGTGAACCTTTTAGGTGAAATATTTTCTGCTCAGAGAATTAAAAACATAGTTGTCGGAAACATCGGGCAGCCCTTTTCTGATGCAATTGAAATTATCAAAGAAAAGGAAATCGTTATCTCAGAGGTAAGCAGCTTCCAGCTCGAAAAAATACACAGTTTTCATCCAAAAATCTCAATCTTACTAAATGTAACTTGTGACCATATGGATAGATACAAAAATTTCGATGAATATCTAAAAACTAAAATGAAAATAACACAAAATCAAACTATAGATGACTTCTATATTTTTAACTATGATGATGAATACATTAATAAAATAAGTAAGAACCTTGAAATACCTCTATTCCCAATAAGTATGAAAGAAAAATTTGAAAATGGGACATATCTTGAAAACTCCGGAATTATATTTTCAAAAAATGGATTAAAAGAGAAAATTATTCAAATAGATGATATATTGCTGAAAGGTGACCATAATATTTACAACTGTATGGCTGCGGTCGATGCTGTAAAAATTTACAACTCTATTAATGAAAAAATTGCTCATTCACTTAAATCTTTTAAAGGACTTGAACACCGATTCGAATTTGTAGATTCAATCGAAGGAGTTAATTTTATCAATGATTCAAAAGCAACAAATGTAGATTCGGTATTTTATGCACTGAAGTCAATAAGGAATCGCGTTATACTCTTAGCAGGGGGGAGAGATAAAAAAGGAGATCTATCTGTATTAAGTAGTCTTATCAAGGAAAAAGTAAAAACTTTGATTCTATTCGGTGAAGCAGCAGAAAGGATGCAAAAGGAATGGACTAATCTCTCCCCCAATATTATTCTCTCTGATAGTTTTGAGGATGCATTTAATAAAGCCCGGGTTTCTGCAGAAAAAGGGGACACTATACTTCTTTCACCTGCTTGCTCAAGTTTCGATATGTTCAAAAACTTCGAGGAGAGGGGTGAAAAATTTAAAGAACTTGTGAAAAGACTGAAGGAAGATAATGAATAACAATACTTTAGATTTCAGATTACTCGCAGTTGTGCTTTTTCTGGTTATGATTGGGACAGTGATGGTTTACAGTTCAAGTTCTATGTTGGCTTATGTCAAGTACAATGATTCACTTTACTTCTTGAAAAAACATCTTATTAGGGTCTTTCTTGGAATTTCACTTATGTTTATTATTATGAAGATTGATTACCAGTTTTATAGGTCGATTTCAATTCCCATTCTCCTTATAGGTTTAGGTTTTCTTTCATATATGGCTATTTCAAATGATATAGAAAAAATCAGAGGAGTTTCAAGGTGGGTAAAAATCTTCAATCTCAGTTTACAGCCTTCAGAATTGATGAAATATGCACTTGTATTTTATATGGCAGATGCAATTGTAAGAAAAAAGGAAAAGTTATCAAGTTTTGTTAATGGGTATCTTCCACTTATAAGCATACTTGCAATTGTATTAGTTTTAATTATCCACGAACCCGATCTTGGAACTGCTTGTATTATCTTTATGATTATATTTACACTATTTTTTGCTGGAAACGTTAAAATATCACATATGATTGGAACACTAATAGCGTGCATACCAATTGGGTATATTATCGTATTCTGGTCCCCTTATAAATATCAAATTAAAAGAATAATTACTTATTTTAATCCTGATTACGACCCGCTTGGTATGGGCTATCAAATCAAGCAATCCCTTATAGGACTCGGAAACGGAGGCATTTGGGGCGAGGGTCTCGGACAGGGTAAACAAAAACTCCTATTTTTGCCCGAACCTTACAAAGATTTTATATTTTCAATTATCGGTGAAGAACTTGGATTCATTGGAACATGTGTCATATTAATCTTATTTCTATATATATTATGGAGAGGAATTGAAATTGCTTCATCTGCACCTGACCTGTACGGAACTCTACTTGCAACAGGGATTACTCTTACTATAGTTATATCTGCTCTTGTAAATATGGCTGTTGTATGCAATCTAATCCCAACTACTGGTTTCCCTCTCCCATTTATTAGTTTCGGTGGAACCGCCCTTCTTATTTCTCTTATGGCTGTGGGAGTTCTATTGAATATTTCATCTAAATGCGAAATTAATAAAAATAAATTTGATGGTAATAATAAATCAATATATAGATAATATGTATTTGGATGGACAAAAATGTCTGCCATACCCTATGTTTTATTATGAGAAAGTTGTAATATCAATATGATAAAAAAGTAATAATGGTAGGTCAGACATTCCTGTCTGACAATGTCAAAAATTTAACAAATTTGGTAAAAACAAAATCGAATGTATCTCGGAAAAGTAAAAAAAATTCATTTTGTCGGAATTGGTGGAATCGGAATGAGCGGAATAGCGGAATTAATGACAAATTTGGGATATGATGTGACTGGTTCAGATATAAATGAAACTGAAATAACCGAACACCTTAAAACTTTGGGTGCAGTAATTTACAGAGGCCATTCTTCAAAAAATATTTCTGATGTGGATATGGTTGTCTATTCATCTGCAATTAAAATGGATAACCCGGAATTAAAAGAAGCGATTAAAAAAAATATACTTGTTATTCGAAGAGCCGAGATGCTTGGAGAGATAATGCGAATGAAATACAGTATCGCTGTTGCGGGAACACATGGTAAAACTACGACTACATCTATGATTGGACTTGTCTTAACCGAAGGAGGATTTGATCCTACTCTTATTATAGGTGGAAAACTCAAATCTCTGAAATCAAATATAAAACTTGGTGAAGGGGAATTTTTGGTTGCAGAAGCCGATGAATTTGACCGAACCTTTTTAAAACTTATACCAACATTCGCCGTTATCACAACTATAGAATCCGAACACCTTGATTGCTATAAAAATTTAGACGAGATAAAAGATGCATTTGTTGAATTTGCTAATAGAATTCCATTTTTTGGAACTGTTACTTTATGTATTGATGAAATAGGAGTCAGAGATATAGTTCAAAGAATCGGGAGGAGAGTTTCAACATACGGAATTTCAAAAGATGCCGACCTTTATGCCGAACCGATAATGTTTGATAAAAATAAATCAAAATTCAAAGCAATTTACAAAAATAAAACTATTGGTGATTTTCTAATCAATTGTCCTGGAATTCACAATATAAAAAATTCACTTGCTGCAATTTCTATTGGGCTTGAACTTGAAATCCCTGTTGAAAAAATTAAAAAAGCCCTTTCACAATTCACTGGTGTCCATAGGAGATTCGAAATAAAGGCTGATATTAATAATATATTGATAGTTGATGACTACGCCCATCACCCGACTGAAATCGAAGCGACTCTCAAAGCAGCAAAAATCGGCTGGAATGGAAGAATTATTACAATATTTCAGCCGCATCTATACTCAAGAACAAGAGACTTTTACAGGATATTCGGTCAGGCATTCTTTGATTCTGATATTCTAATTGTTACTGAAATTTATCCGGCAAGAGAAAAACCTATTGATGGCATTTCAGGAAGATTAATTTCAGATAGAGCCTTGGAATGTGGGCACAAAAATGCTCTTTTCTTATCCTCTGAATTTGAAATTATAGAATATGTTAAAAAAATTGTTAAACCAAACGACATTGTGATTACAATGGGGGCTGGTGATATCTGGAAAATCGGTGAGAAGTTAATTCAAATTTTAAAGTAATAAAATTATTTAGATAATGAAATTAATCAAATTAACTGCATTACTGTTATTTACAATATCAATAATTATATGCCTTGTTTTTCTTGCTAAAAGATGGATGGATAGTTCTCCTCTATTTATTATTAGAAATACAGAGGTTAAAGGAAATGAACTTATAACAGAAAAAAGCATCGTTTCACTGGTGGATATAAATTCAAATATGCGAATCTTTAATATTGACAAAAATAATATAAAAGATAAAATAACGACTAATCCATTTGTAAAAGAAGTCTCAATAAAAAGAATATTCCCTTCCACAATTTCAATAAAAATAAGAGAAAAGACCCCTTTAGCATTTGTGGTTTCAAAAAAGAATTATATTTTGTCTGAAATGGGAGAACTTTTGCCGATGCCGGAGCAAATAAGGGTATATGATATACCAACAATAACAGGTATAAAAAATATCGAAGAAAGAGTGAAAAATAATGAAATTATTGAAGAACTAAAAATTTCTTCTGAAATATTAAATCTTCTAAAAAAAGAAGAAATAAGTCTTTATTATGATATTTCGGAAATAAATTTTGAAAACTCTAATCTCATGATATTTTACCTTTATGAAAAAGCAATTCCTGTTTTTTTAAATAAAACGGACCTATATAGAAAATTTTATTATTTCAGTCAATTTCTGGAATATGCTAAATTTGAAAAATTATTAAAAAACATAAAATACATTAATCTCTGCTATAAAGACCAGATTATTATGAAAGAATAGATAGTTTGCGATGAAACTGGTAGGACAGACATTCTTGTCTGTCCAATAAAGACCAGAATATTATGAAGGAATAGAGAGTTTTCAATGAAACTGGCAGGACAGACATTCTTGTCTGTCCAATAAAGACCAGAATATAATGAAGGAATGGAGAGTTTTCAATGAAACTGGTAGGACAGACATTCTTGTCTGTCCAATAAAGACCAGAATATAATGAAAGAATAGAGAGTTTTCAATGAAACTGGTAGGACAGACATTCTTGTCTGTCCAATAAAGACCAGAATATAATAAAGGA
>JAUWXV010000108.1 GCA_030616165.1 bacterium
TTTTTATATTTGTATGATTTTCAAAAATATGTTAACGGACAGAACGCTGTTCTGTCCCTACATAATAATCATTTATGATTAAATATATTGTAGGGACAGGACATTGTCCTGTCCTTCTGTATAAAGTAAAAGTTGATTTTACGTCATTTATTATTTCTCCATTTCAAAAAATGTCAAGAAAATATATATCATTTATTATTTAATAAGGCATTAGTATTGTTTTTGGGCTTAGTAAGTTATTTACAGAAAATTCTATTAATAAATCAGGCTAAAAATTTCGGATTGCAAAATTTTACAAACTACGAATATTGATGAAAGATTTTACTGTTTTACTTTATGAACCGATGCATAAGCGGGGAACTGCTATTTTAGAGGAATATTGTGAAGTGGTTTATCCTGAATCTTTAGAAGAGGAGTGCATATTAGAATTTGCACCGGAGGTTAACGGGATTATAATTCGGGCAAATGGGAAAGTTTCGGCTAAGATTATAAATTCTGCACCTGAACTTAAGGTCATTGGCCGTCATGGGATAGGAGTGGAAAATATCGATACAGAGACAGCAAGCAAAAAAGGGATATGGATTGTAAATACACCCGAATCAAATGCCGAATCGGTGGCGGAACATTTTCTAATGCTGGCATTGAATCTTTCAAAAAAGTTTTTCAGTTCCTTTACTGAACTCAAAAAGGGGAACTGGAATGCAAGACACATTTACACTGGAACGGAGATGTTCGGGAAGACTATTGGAATAATAGGTTTTGGCAGGATTGGTAGAACCATTGCTCGTAAATGTCGTTTTGCCTTCTCATGTCCGATAATTTACCACGATATAAAGAGATATCCTGAAGCAGAAAAAGAACTCGACATAAAACCTGTTTCCTTGAATGAACTTCTTAAAAATGCAGATTATATTTCGCTGAATACCCCACTTATTCCTGAGACTTATCATCTAATCGGAGAAGATGAAATCTCATTGATGAAACCGACGGCATTTTTAATTAATACTGCGAGAGGAAAGGTATGGAATGAGAAGGCGGTTTACAATGCTTTAATTGAAAAGCGAATTGCGGGTGCTGGCTCGGATGTTTTTGAAGATGAACCACCGGGAATTGATAATCCTCTTTTTGCTCTCCATAACTTTATAGCCACTCCTCATATGGCGTCGCACACCGAGGAAGCATTAATCCGAATGAGTCTCGTTGCTGAAGATATTATAAGAGTTTTGAAAGGTGAGAAACCCAAATATCCGGTGAATTCGATATGATGTAATGTTTAATTGATAATATGAAATATTTAGAGCAATATCTTTCTAAATTTGAGAAAAACGAGGAAGGATTATATAAGTTATATGACAGATTTTCTTTTGATAAATTTTTTAGACTGCTTTTAAACAATGATTTTGAGCATGAAGAGGCTTTGTATTTTATTCTCGGTAATTGTTTGTTGAGTACCCTGGTTTTCCAGGAAAGAATCTATAATAAGTATTATTTGAATATTTCTAATGAATATGCAGTTTCATAAAATTTGATTATTTAAGAAATTAATCTATCTTTTAAATCGTAGAAAAAATTACTGTTTTATGTCAGGCAGAGATAGAAAGTAGATTTTATTCTTCTTTTATATATCACCCACCAATCCTCTGAAAGATATTGTAAACCGCAAAACAAAGAATAATTGCACTGCATATCCAGAGGAGAATATCAGTGATTTTTGTTGGCAGAATGTTCTTATTTGTATATTTGTATCTGAGATAAATTGTTGAGAATGCAATTACTGGAAGCATAATGGCTTGGGCGGTTCCGCCGATAATTATCATAAGTATAGGCTTCCCAATCAGGGAATATAGTGTAAAGCAAATAATTGGAATTATAATACACAACCTTCCCACATATTTCATGCGTTCTTTGTAACTGTTGATTTCTATCCATCCAATAATTTCGAATATGTCGGTAAATGTTCTTGAATGGGTTGCTACTGCTGAGATAAATGTTGAGAAGAACACAAAAAAGGCACCTCCCAGGAAGATTGTAGAAGCCCAGACACCAACAGTGGAAGTATACATATTAGATAAAATTTTTATCATTTCGTCTTCTTTTGGAACAATACCCATCTGATAGAGAACACTTGCCCCGAGAATAAAAAAGGCGATTGTGGTAATAGTATAAATGACCATAGAGAACAAAATGTCAATGTGCATAACCCTTATCCATCCTCTTGCACGATTGACCCATGAACGGCTTTCTTCTACTGCTCCGGTGAACCTTGCGTATCCCTTTTCCAGACACCAATAAGGATACATGATAAGTTCAGTGGCACCCACACCAACAATCCCGAAAACTGCCATTGAAGTTGTCAGTCCTCCCTTCGGAATGTGGAATTTAAATCCCTCAATAATGTCTGATGGAGTAATAGAGTATGGCGTCCATTTAATCATAACTGCGCAGAATAAAGTAAATATACTGAACACTGCAACCATAAAGGTTAAAGAGCGGACGATAAATTTATATCTGCCTCTAATTAATATTGACATTCCGAAGAGTGTGATAATAACCGACCAGATTGTTGTATTTACTTTTGGGACAAGAAGGTGTAAAGCTTGACTTATACCCCCTATCATAGCCCCAATCTGTAAGAAAACAAGCATAATCATAAAAAACCAGCACCATATAGGCCATGCAACCAGCAGTTTTGGTCCCGGGACTTTGTTCAGGGCATTCATTGTGGTTTCGCCAGTAGAAATAGTATATTTGCCGAGTTCTCCCTGGATAATAACTTTAACCAGACAGCTGATTATGATAAGCCATAGGGCAGCGAACCCGACTTGAGCGCCGAGGGTTGGTGTGGCTATTAATTCACCCACACCCACTATATTTGCTGTGACAATCAAACCTGGTCCTAGATGTTTAATAGAAGTTAAAATCGTTCGGGGAGGTTCCTGCACATAATCACGATGAAGTTTGTATGGATCCCAGTCAGAGGAGGGTATTGATTTCTCGGACATAAAATTCTCCTTTTGTCATTTGAAAGGGATGAAATTTTACAATATTATAAAGTAAATCAATTATTTTTAAAAAGATAAATAAGAAAAAGCAGAAAATGAAGGGTTTTTTGATTAAATTTAAAAATATTTGATATTATCACAAAATTGCAATATATCTTTAAGGAGGCTGGACTAACAGGGTCTCGGAGAAAGAAATACAGAATTAAGATGGATTTATGGTAGGTAAAAAAGATATTAAAAACATTTGAGAAGATGCAAATAGATGTAAAAGAATTATAGATACTATCTACTTAGAAAAGAAAATTATTTTTTTTCTTTACTTTTTATAAATTATACAATATATTTACAAATGGGAGAATAATCTTAAGCGTCCTGATTAATAATCCCCTCACAAGTTCTTGTATTATAAGAGCATACAAGATGTTCTTTTGCGGTCTTCAATAAACTCAAAGATTCTTATCATAAAGGTAATTCTGTTTTCATCTTACTATAATTCAAGCGGTTTTTTAATTAATTATTATCCAAAAAAATTTTAAAGGAGGAGAAAAAATATGAAAAATTACAAGTTGCTTCTTTGGATAGGTTATATTCTTTCAGTTCTCAGTATTGTGGTGGGTATAATAGCAAAAATGTCTGGATTGGCAATTTTTAACCTTGATGCCCTTTCTTATTATAGGTTCAGCGTATTCTGCTTATTGTTTATCATTTCTCTTGGTTTGGTGCAGCTCACACTTACAAAAAAAGAATAGGTATAAAAAACCACAGGATTAGCGTAGTATTTGGCAAATCCTGTGGTTTTTTGTATATTGAGGAAAAATTATAAATAATGCGTGGAGCCCCCCGAAAGTTTGTGTGGAAGATGAAACAATCTTTGGAAATAAAAAAAGATGATGGAACAGAAGTTTTCAAAGAGGTTGCTTCGCTTCCCCAGGGACTCGGGATCATTCCTGATAACATTTTTCACGTATTGCAATTTTCTGGAAATTATAAAACTACCTCTTCCTTAACCTTCACTTCGATGGCGTTTTTCGGGCAGACCGGTTTGCATAGTCTGCATCCGATGCAGGTATCCGGATTAATTTGATATATATCTTTTTCTTCGTTCAGGGTAATGCAATTTTTTACCGGACATGTTTTGACGCATAATTGGGCAGGCTGGTCAACGCATTTATTGCAGTCTTCATTAATATGGAGAGGTTCGAATTTTATTTCCGTTACATAACTTTTAGTCGGGCATTTGTAAGCGGCGGCGACAAGATTAACATTTTTTGTAAAATTGACTGTTGGGAGATTTTCATCCATAACAATATCTCCGGATGGAGTGGTTTTTGGGTTTGCGCATAGTGAACAACCTGTGCATCCAACCGGGCAAACATTCTTAACGTTTTTCCCTTTATCTTTTGAGACGCATGCGAGGTATATTTTCTGTGTAACAGGGATGAGTTTCATAATATTTCTCGGACAGGCTTTCACGCACAATCCGCATCCGGTGCACTGTTCCTCTATTACCACTGGTAGATTATCCGGACCCATAAATATAGCATTGTATGGACATGCCTCAACACATGAATCGAGACCAAGACATCCGTAAACGCATGCCTTTCCGCCGCCTGAAATAAGTTCTGCGGCATTACAGTCCTTTATTCCAGTATATTCAAAGAGTTGTTTTGCTTTATCTTTTCCCCCTTTACATTGGACGACTGCTTTCATCTTCACAACTTCTTTAGCTTCTGTACCCAATATATCAGCGATTTTTTGTGCAGTTTCTTTACCTCCCGGAGCACATAAGTTTATATCAAGTTTCCCAATTACCACGGCTTCTGCATATCCGAAGCATCCTGGTGCCCCGCATGCACCACAGTTTGCACCGGGGAGCATTTCGAATATCTGGTCTATTCTCGGGTCAACTTTTACCTCGAAAATTTTCGATGCATAGGCAAGAATTGCTCCAAATATTATTCCAGAGACTCCAAGTATTATTATTGGTGCTAAAATTAGCATTTTTATATATTTCCCCGAAGTTTTAAATTAACCTTTCAAAAGAATAAGTTTAATTTCATTCAAATATATAACAAATAGTATATACAAAAAGGTTCAATATTTAATTTTATAACTGAACTTTGGTAAATTTTATAAAATTCAATATTTTTCGCGAAATTTGCATATGACTTTTAAATAAAACCTACTACCTTGTCATTCCGATCCTGAAACATTACTGAATCAAGTTCAGCACAGGGTTCAGGTCTTCGGAATCTATTGTTTAATTATGATTTAGATGCTGAAACAATACTGAATCAAGTTCAGCACAGGATTCAGCATGACAGAATTCTTTAACTTTAATTTAAACTATTTAATAAATTTTACCAAAGTTCAGTTTATAATATAATGTTTATAGAGTTAAACCAGAAAAACCGAGAAATGCAATTGCCATCAATCCGGCTGTAATAAATGCAATAGGAACCCCTTTAAGGGATTCAGGAATTTCTTTGAGTTCTAATTTTTCTCTGAGTCCTGATATAAGAATGAGTATAATCAGGAATCCCGCTCCTGCTGAAAATCCCTGCACACCACTCTGAATAAATGTGAATTTGCCTTCAATTCCAATGCTTGGATTTCCTTCAATATTTAACAACGCCACTCCAAGAACAGCACAATTTGTTGTTATTAAAGGAAGATAAATCCCAAGAGCCCGATAAAGGGAGGGGCTTGTTTTCTGAATGAACATTTCAATAAATTGGACGAGTGACGCTATTACCAGAATAAAAGCAATAGTCCGCAAGAAAGTCAAGTCAGGTGCTGTTCCTTCTGGCGAAAAGTATTTGAGTATGCTTGTAGTTGGGTCAAGAAAATAGTTATAGACCAACCACGTAACAATCGATGCTAATGTCATAACGAATATTACAGCAAAGCCCATTCCAACAGCAGAACTCATTTTTTTTGAAACTCCTATGAAGGGACATAAACCTAAAAATCGGGTCAGGACAAAGTTCTGAATAAATATTGAATATACCGCTATAATTAATAATAGTTTTAATTCCATTTTGTTTTTTTACCTTCTGAGATTTTCTATTTAGGGTTTTCAGTAGTAATTAATTTTTTTTCTTTAAATTTTAGAAAGATTTTTTGATTTTTTCTTATCTCAATCCAGTTGATAGTTCCTAATATAAGCCCAATAAGTATGAAAGCCCCGGGCGGCAGAATCATAAGTAAGACTGGCTCAAATTCCGGTCCGAAAAGATAGTATCCCAGTAATTTCCCGTCTCCTATGATTTCTCTGACTGAACCGAGAAAGACGAGGACAATGGTAAATCCAATGCCCATTCCTAAGGCGTCGATAATTGACCTTCCGAGCGAATTTTTGCTTGCGAACGCTTCTGCTCTTCCAAGTATAATACAATTTACCACAATCAGGGGGACGTATATACCAAGAGCTCTAAATAGAGAAGGAATGAATCCTGCCATTATTAGCTCTACTATAGTAACAAATGTGGCAATTATGACGATATATATTGGAATTCTAATCTTCCTTGGGACAATCCCCTTTACCGATGAGACTATTATGTTAGAAAATAGTAATACAAAAGCTGCTGCCAGACCCATTCCCAGTCCGTTTATCAGAGATGTAGTAACAGCAAGTGTTGGGCATAATCCAAGAAATATTGCTGTTATTGGATTTTCTTTATAGATTCCTTTTATAAATTCTTCAAATAAACCTTTGTTTTCCATTTTAAATCTCTAATTCAATTAGTAAGTTATTCAGTAATTGTTTTTTCTTTTTCAAATTTTACATAATCAGATAACCATTCGATTCCCTCCTGAATAGAATTTGCCACTGCCCTCGATGTTATAGTTGCACCGGTGATACTTACGATTTCACCATTGTCTTTGTCAACTTTTATGTCGGCTGCAAATTTTCCTGCAAACTGCTTTTGAAACCATGGTTTTTCTTCTCTAGGTCTTATCTCCGTTGATTTTGCTCCCAGCCCGGGTGTTTCCTGCTGAAAGAGGATTTCTATTGATTCTATAATCCCTTTATTATTTACTCCGACCATAGTTTGGATTCTGCTTGAATATCCCTGTCCATAAGCAATAAATGCAAATTCGTTAGGTCTTTGAGTAGTATCTTCGGCTGCATATCCCAGGTAGTAAGTTTTTTCATCTATGGTTTTGTTTTCTGTGATAATTTTTGCTCCGGGGAGAACATGTTCCAAAGCCTCTTTTATTACTCTTTTTCTTTCCATTTCGATACGTGGTCTTGTTATCTTATTTACCCCCGCCAGGGAAAAGGCAGCAGCGGTACAAAAAATTCCCAGAATTAATGATAGTTTTATTATATCTTTCATATATCTTTTAACTCCCGAATGGTTTAACTTTTAAATACCTGTCCAGAAGTGGTGTTGTAAGGTTCATCAGGAGGATAGAATATGATACCCCTTCAGGATAACCACCAACGCGGCGTATGATAACGGTAAAGATTCCGCAGCCCAAACCGAAAATCCACTGTCCTTTTGAGGTGGAAGGTGATGTTACCATATCAGTTGCCATAAAAAAGGCGCCGACGATTAATCCTCCAGAAAGAATATGAAAAAGAGGATCACCACTGAAATTACCATTAGGTCCGCCAAATATATAGGTAAATATGGCTACGGTAGCAATATATGAAAGTGGTATTCTATAATTGATATATCCTTTGTAAAGGAGATAAATGGCTCCAATTAATAGGAGTAAGACCGATGTTTCTCCAATGCATCCCCCTACATTTCCCAAGAAGAGATTCCCATAAGAACCTTTAAGTTCAGCAATCGTTTGTAAAGCCTGCTGTGCTTTATCTTCAACACTTAGATTGTCTATCGCTTCTTTTAATACAGCGAGGGGTGTAGCAGTAGTAATGGCTGAGATTCCGGATTTTGTTCCGTAAATAGGGGCGGTCCAGTCGGTGGTCATGTGAACGGGCCATGATGCAAGCAAAAATGCCCTGCCAAGAAGCGCAGGATTCATAGGATTAAAACCTAATCCGCCAAATGCCTGTTTTCCTATTGATATTGCGAAAAATGACCCGGCGACCGGCATCCACCAGGGAACACCACCGGGAAGGTTGAATGCCAGAAGTATGCCTGTTACAATTGCACTCCCATTCGATAGCGTGGTCTCAACTTTTCTTAATTTCAGGATTGTCCATTCTGTAATAACAGCAGTTATGATGGAAATCAGTGTCAGCCATAACGCTCTCACACCGAAAAAATATACAGACCCTAAAAGAGCAGGCATAAGCGAGATAACCACAGCAAACATTATTTTTTGAGTAGTGTCTTTGGCTCTTATATGGGGAGCGGATGAGACTGATAAGATTTCTTTGGTTGTGATTTGCTCTTCCATAATTTTTTATTTTTTTACTTTCTTTACTAAAGAAAGTAAGTTATTTTTTTGCTTCCTGCATAATTTTGAACTTTGCAAACTTTATGTTCTGGACAAGATTTATCCTTGCTGGGCATATATATGAGCAGCATCCACATTCAATGCAGTCAAGTGCATTATATTCACCAGCGTCTTCAATTCTTCCGTTTTCTACAAGACTTGCTATAATATTTGGCGTAAGGTTCATAGGACATATTTCAACGCATTTACCGCAGTTTAGGCAAGGGGTTGTCTTTCCGAATCCTATTTGCTCTGACCTTAAAATTATAATACCTGAGGTGCCTTTAATCACCGGGGCATTGAGTGAATGCTGTGCTATGCCCATCATTGGTCCACCTATAATGATTTTTTTGGGTGAGTTTACAAAACCTCCGCAGTAGTCTGTCAGATTTTTTAAAGGGGTTCCAATTCTTACATTTAAATTTTTTTGATGCGTAATATCTCCTGCGACGGTGACGACTCTGTCAATGAGTGGTCTTTTAAAAGCAACTGCATCGTAGACAGCCTTTGCAGTTCCAACATTCTGAACTAAACATCCAACCTCCATAGGCAGTTTACCGGGTGGAACTTTCCTTCTGGTTAGGGCATAAATCAATTGTTTTTCAGCACCTTGTGGATATTTGACATCCAGTGAAACGACACCTATTTCGGGAAACTTTGATGAAACGTCTTCCATCTTTTTAATAGCATCTGGTTTATTATTTTCAATTCCGACAATTCCTCTGTTCACGCCAAGGATTTTCATGATAATCCTGAACCCTTCGATAATTTCTTCTGTTTTCTCCAGCATTAACCTGTGATCGCTGGTCAGATAAGGTTCACATTCTGAACCGTTTAATATGGCTGTATCAATTTTCTTTTCTGGTGGGGGAGATAGTTTCACATGAGTAGGGAAAGTGGCGCCCCCCATTCCAGCAATCCCGGCTTCGTAAATCATATTTTTCATCTCTTCAGCAGGAAGATTCATATAATCGGGATTGAACTCAATTTTTTCAGAATATTTATCCTCACCGTCACTTTCGATAATAACAGAGTTAACTTCTCCACCGAGTGGGTGAATATGGGGCTGTATTGCCTTGACTGTTCCCGATATTGAAGCGTGGCAGGGAACTGAAACAAACCCCCCTGCTTCACTTACAGGGTCTCCTGCATTAACCTTATCTCCTTTATTTACGATAATTTTCGATGGTTTTCCGATATGCTGCTGGAGAGGGATTATTACCTCTTCGGGCAGGGGAATCTCTTCTATGGGTTTTGACTCGGTGTATTTTTTGTTTTCTTTGGGATGAACACCCCCTTTGAAATTTCTTTTTAATATATCAAACATTTTAATTTAAATATTATTATTTTATTATTACATTTGTAGGTGTTTGATTTGTCAATCCCTGTTTCATGAGGAATTAAAGATTAAAAAATTCAGACCTGAATTGAAAATAACACTTTTAATAAATTTTAACAAATTAAAAATATTTTTACAAAAATCAAATAATTATTTTTTGAATCATTTTTTGAATAAATTTTTCGTTTATTTTCGGACTCTTTTAATAAAAAAAAAATTTTTAGAAAAAAAGTACTTGGAGTTTTAAAAAAGGAGTGTTACATTATTAAAAAAAATAACACGGAGACATTTTATGAGTTTTGTTAAGAGATTTGGGGTATCGATGGATGATGTTCTATTGGAAAAATTTGACGGACTTATTTCTGAGAAGGGTTACAAGAACCGCTCAGAGGCTATACGGGATATAATTAGAGAAAAACTTGTCAGTGATGAATGGAAAAGCGAAAAGGGTGAAAAGGTGGGAACTGTTACTCTGGTTTACAATCATCATAAGAGAGGGATTTCTGATAGTTTAAATGGCATTCAGCATCATATGAATAGATATATCATTTCAACAATGCACGTCCATCTTGATGAGGGTAACTGTCTTGAGGTAATTGTTGTAAAAGGAGCGGCAAAGAGAATAATGAGTCTTGTTGATAAATTAATCGGGTTGAAGGGGGTAAAGCATGGTAGATTTGTGATGACAACAACCGGCAGAGATATAGTTTAAAAATTTTTATATTTAGATGTTACAAATATTTTATTAGTAACACTCGTTTATAATAAAGGTTCTCATAAATAACCAATCAATAGGAAGAATGTCATTCAGAGGAAGGGATATAGTTATAGGTTCAATTTTTAGCGGACTTGGAGTTGTTTTTCCGATAATGTTTCATCTTGTTGGACTTGGTTCGGTATTTTTACCGATGTTTTTGCCGGTAGTCACTGCTGGATTTTTGGTATCTTTTCCCGTAGCGTTTTCTATAGGGTTAATAACACCTTTATTTTCGTCAGTGATTACAGGGATGCCGCCAATTTTTCCACCTGTAGCGCCTGTTATGTGCATTGAATTATCTATTCTTACGGGTTGTGCATCTCTATTTTATAGAAATTTGAGGTGGAATATCTGGTTAAGTTTAGTCTGTGCGATAGTTTTTTCAAGAACAGTCTATTTGGTCATTATTTTATTAATTGTGCCTTTAATGAAACTACCACCCGGTGTATTAACTATTGCTGCAGCAATTTCGGGGATTCCAGGAATTATCCTTATGATTGCTGTTGTACCTCCAGCAGTAAAAATGGTTGAAAAAAAATTCCATTCTTTTTGATAAACTTAAATTGTCTGTTAATTTATCAAATCAGGCAGTATAAAATGGAAAATCATAGAAAATACTTTGATAGTATTGCTTCAGAATGGGATAGTTTATTTTCTGAGGAAGAAAGGATAAAGGAAGCGGTTGATTTAATGAATATATCTCCGTATGAGATAATACTCGATGTCGGCTGTGGGACAGGAAGGCTTATCCCTCATCTTAAAAAAAGATTAAAAAATAGTGGAAGGGTTTTCAGTTTGGATTTATCATTGAAAATGCTGTTGAATGCAAAAATGAAGAAATATTCAAGATTGGCGGAATTTGTTAATGGATGTGTGGAACATCTGCCTTTTAAGGAAAAGAGGTTTAGCAGAATTATATGTTTTGCAGTTTTTCCACATATTATTGATAAAAAAATGTCGGTTAGAGAATTTAACAGACTTTTACAAAAAAAAGGGATACTGAATATTTTTCATCTGAGGAGCAGAGAAGAGTTAAATGAATTTCATAAGAATATAGGGGGAGTTTTAAGTGAAGATTTACTTCCAGATGAAGATACTATGAGAAGAATTCTTGAAAATGGCGGCTTTAAGGATATTATTATCGTTAATAAGCCTTCTTTTTATCATACTCAATGTATAAAGGTTTAATATAGATATGAGTGATGGGGCAAAAATTCTTATTTTTATAATTTTTGTTGTTTCAGCGATATTAATTCCTGAAAAGAATTTTTATTTATACATTTTGCATTTTTCGATTGTAGTTTTTTCTCTCTTTTATTTTAAGATGAGGTTTATGGATTTTTTAAAAAGGTTATTGGTTGGTCTTCCTTTTGTTTTAGTTGTTTCTTCAACTGCCTTTTTG
>JAUWXV010000223.1 GCA_030616165.1 bacterium
GAGAGAGATTTCTCTTGAGAACACTACAACGGATGAATATATATCGTTTATGGGCGGTGGTGCTTATGACCATTTTATTCCTTCTGCTGTAGAACATATAATTTCAAGACCTGAATTTTACACCGCATATACGCCATATCAGGCAGAGGTAAGCCAGGGAACGCTTCAGACCATTTATGAATATCAGACAATGATATGTAAACTTACTGGAATGGATGTCTCAAATGCTTCTTTATACGATGGTGGGTCTTCCGCTGCTGAAGCAGTGCTAATGGCTTGCAGTTTGAAAGAAAAAAATAAAATTATAGTCCCAGGTTCTGTTAATCCTCTTTATCAATCAGTAATTAAAACTTATTGTTATGGTCAGGAGATTGAAATTATAGAACTTCCCGCAGAAAATGGTATAGTAGCTCCTGAATTGCTGGAAAAGAAGATTTCGGAAGAATGTGCAGGTATTGTTATTCAGCATCCTAATTTTTTTGGCTGTCTTGAAGATGTATTTTCCATCGAAAAAATTGTTCATAGTTCGGGGGGAATATTCATAGTTATCGTTGATCCTATTTCTCTTGGAATACTTAAGCCACCCGGAGAATACAATGCTGATGTTGTTTGCGGAGAAGGTCAGTCAATAAGTAGTGAACTTAACTTTGGCGGTCCATATCTTGGAATACTTGCTGTAAAAAAATCATTGGTAAGAAGAATACCGGGAAGATTAGTGGGAAAAACTATTGATTCAGATGGAAATATTGGCTATGTTATGACTCTTCAGACCAGAGAACAACATATAAGGAGGGAAAAAGCAACATCTAATATATGCACCAATCAAGCTCTAAACGCTCTCGCTGCATGTGTTTATCTTACACTACTCGGTAAAAATGGTATAAAAGAAGTGGCTTATCAATGTCTTCAGAAAAGTCACTATCTATCAGAAAAAATAACATCTATTGATGGTTATAAACTTAGGTTTAAACATCCATTTTTCAAAGAATTTACAATTGAAACAAAAAAGAATCCGAGTGAGATTATTAATGCTTTATATAAAAAAGGGATTTTTGCCGGTATTGACATAGGTAAATTCGGCATTAAAAATTCGTTGTTAATTACTGTAACTGAAAAGAGAACTCGAGAAGAGATGGAGTTTTTTGTTGATGAAATCAAAAAAGTTTGATTAATTTTATTAATTTTATACAATTTGATTTAATGAATTAGATTTTAATAATGGAAGAAAAACTGATTTTTGAAATAAGTTCTGCCGGTAAAAAAGGATATACTCTTCCCAAACTTGATATTCAAGATAAGAAGATAGACAAATTGATTCCTGCTGAATATCTTAGAGAATCTGATGCAGAACTTCCAGAGGTTAGTGAACCTGAAACTATAAGACACTTTATCAATTTATCAATAAAAAACCACCACATTGATAATGGATTTTACCCCCTTGGCTCGTGCACAATGAAATATAATCCCAAAATTAATGAGGAAACGGCTAAGTTTGATGGATTTAGAAGAATTCATCCATTTGAAGATGAGAGATATGTCCAGGGCGCTCTTAGATTAATGAAAGAACTCGAAGATTATCTGTGCGAGATACTTGGGGTTGAGGCAGTTTCTTTACAGCCATCTGCGGGCTCTCAGGGAGAATTAACAGGAATTCTTATCGCCCGGAAATATTTCGAAAAGATGGGAGAAAAAAGGAGAAAGGTTATTATCCCCGATTCCGCTCACGGAACAAATCCATCCAGTGTTACAATTGGAGGATTTAATGCTTTTCAGATTAAATCGAACGAGAATGGAAGACTCGATATAGAGGAAATAAAAAGAGTTGTTGACGGTGATACTGCGCTCCTTATGGTTACAAATCCCAATACTCTTGGGATATTTGAGGAACAGATTTTTGAAATTTCCAAAATAGTTCACCAGAAAGGTGCCTTGATGTATATGGATGGTGCAAACCTTAATGCTCTTATGGGGATTACAAGACCCGGTGATATGGGATTTGATATTGTTCACATTAACCTCCACAAGACCTTTGCTACTCCACATGGTGGAGGCGGACCTGGTTCAGGTCCGATTGGTGTTGTTAATAAACTTGAACCATTTTTACCAATTCCAAGAATAATTAAAGAAGGGGATTCATATAGTTGGAATTATGATTGTCCTGATTCAATTGGAAAGGTTCACTCATTTTTTGGAAATTTCTCTGTATTTGTCAAAGCATATACTTATATCAGGGTTCTCGGTGCTGAAGGATTAAAAAATGTCAGTAAGAATGCAATAATAAACGCTAATTATCTTATGAAAAAACTTGAATATTATTTTACTATTCCTTATAATGACCATTGTATGCATGAATTTGTCGCATCTGGAGAGAATCTGAAAAAGTATGGAGTTAGAACAATAGATATAGCAAAGAGGCTTCTCGATTTTGGATTTCATTCACCTACAATTTATTTTCCGCTTATAGTAAAAGAAGCGTTAATGATTGAGCCTACAGAAACAGAATCTCGAGATACACTTGATTTATTTGCTGAGGTGTTGATAAAGATATTAGAGGAGGCGAAACGGAATCCAGAAATTTTGCGCAATTCGCCACACTGTACACCTATAAAAAGATTAGATGAGGTGAAAGCTGTGAGAGAACTTGATGTAAAATATGAAAAAGAATAACCCAATTTATTTAATCTTAAGGAATTAACTATGTTAGATAAAGAATTACTTGATATACTTGCATGTCCTAAATGCAATGGCAAAATAGTAGTCAGGGATGAAAGTGGAAAAGAGGAAATAAAACAAACCGACCTTGAGTACGACGAAAAAAATCAAAGATTAATCTGTCATAACTGCCGTCTTAAGTTCAAAATTGAGGACGATATTCCTATAATGTTAATCGATGAAACAGAAAGTTTTTAAAAAGTTTATTTTCCTTATTAAAATCGGAGAAAAAAATAATTGCTTTCAAAAATTAGAGTATTGTCAAAGTAATATTTAGAATATTATAAGATTTTGAAAATTAAGAAAATAATAGTTGCTTTTTTTTTATTATTTTATTATCTTTTAATAAGAGTTTTTGTATATATTTAGGAGGAGAGTAGTATGAAGACCTTTGTGAAAAAGGATGTAGTAAAGATAGTTTCTCAAAAAACAGGATATACGCACGAAAAAGTTGCACCCATAGTCGATGGAGCATTTAAAGTATTAACGAATATCCTGTCAAATGCAAGCCCGGAAGTAAGGGTCGAAATAAGGGGCTTCGGTGTTCTTGGTGTGAAGAAAGCAAAAGCAAAACCAAAAGCAAGAAATCCAAAAACAAATGAAGTTATTTATGTCCCACCTCATAAAAAGGCTTTTTTTAAACCAGGAAAATTGCTTATGAAAGCTTTACAAAAGCCTTTGGATAGTTAGTTAATAATTTATATTGGGAAATTTATTTATGTAATAAATGAGATATAATTTTATTTATTTTCTAATTATATTATGTCTATTTTTTAATTTGTCTGGGTTATTCTTTTTATCATTGGAAGCTATTGGGTTTAATGCATTATTAAGGTTCAAAGATTTTTTATATAAATCTCCTGCTGATTATAATAAGAGAAAAAAAGGGTTAATTGCCCTTTCTTTTTTTGTTTTAGTCACTATCTTTATTATTTTCAGAGTCGAAAGTTTCGATGTTATAGGATTGAATGTTTTATTTATATTAACTTATTTAGGCATTATACTTTACTTCCTATTTTTTATTATATTTTTCTGGATAAGTAAAATAGTTTCTGCTGTATTCTGGATGGAATCAAAATTTAACAAGGGAATAATTGGAATAATTGGTTTTATTTTCCTATCAATCGGTATTTCTTTACAAACTGCTCTAAACCTTTATTTACTCTCCTATAAAAGAATATAAATTATTAAAAAGATTTAGCAAATTTTTAAATTCGAAACTTTTTAAAGGACTGCAGAAAAAATTAATCGTTTCAATCTTTCGACTAATAGAGATTTAATAATTTCGGGTTTGTTGCTTTGAGATGGATTAGAAATAATATAAAGATTTTTTATTATCTTATTTTTCAAAAAAAATGAAGTATTAAATCATATTAAAATAATAAAATCATTACTTGATGAGATGGTTGATAATTTCGATTTTTTAGAGAAAACATCAGATAATATTGAATTTATGGTAAATAATGCTATTAATGAAAGAGTATTTCCGGGCTGCGTATTTTTAGTTTCATATTTCGGGAAAACTATATTCCGTAAAGGTTTCGGATACTTCGATTATAGTGATAAATCCAGAAAAATAGATAAAGATACTATATATGACCTTGCGTCACTTACAAAGGTAATAGCAACTGTTCCGGCTGTTATGATACTAAAAGACAAGGGTGAAATTGATCTGGACAAAAAAGTTAATTATTACTTACCTGAATTTAAAGGTAAATATAAAAATCGTGTGAAAATAAGGAACTTATTATCTCATTCTTCTGGACTGCCGGCGTGGAAACCACTTTTTGAAACATCAAATAATAAAACAAATTTATTAGAAAACTTATATAAAGTTCCACTTGAATATATTCCAGAAACTGATTGTGAATACAGTGATTTAGGATTTATTCTGCTCGGTGAAATTATTGAAAGAATAGTATCAAATCCACTGGATAAGTTTTGCAGAAATTATATATTTAAACCATTAAAAATGAACAGTACTTATTTTTGTCCTCCGAAGAGGATGAAAAAAAATGTTCCTTCAACAGAACATTGTCCCTGGAGGGGAAGAATTATACAAGGGGAAGTTCATGATGATAACGCTTATGTTATGGGAGGTGTTTCGGCACATGCCGGGCTTTTCAGCAATGTAACCGATATCGCCGTATTTTGTCAAATGATTTTGAATGGTGGAACTTATAATGGAGTAAGTTTAATTAATTCTGATACAATAAGAGAATTTACGAAAAGAGTGGAAAATATAAATCAATGTAAGTGGGCACTTGGGTGGAGGATATTCATGGGCGAAAATGATATTATGGGGAGTCTCTTTTCCGAACGCTCTTTTGGACACTTAGGTTATACTGGAACATCTATATGGATTGACCCTGAAAGGGAACTTTTTACTATTCTTCTTACTAATAGGGTTCACCCTACAAGCGAAAATAAAAAAATATCAGATTTCAGGCCTGCTCTTCATGATGAAATTATGAAGTTTATTAGAGTATGAAAGTAGTTATTTCTTCGGAAAATAAAATGTAGGAATTCGATTTATCGAGCACGTATATTACTCATAGCCTTGCAGTGAATTGGGAATAATTTTTTAAGGAGAAATAATATTATGAGTAATTTGGATTTTTCCGAAGTATTGAGCATAAAAAGGCTGAGGAAGGGTATAGAGGCAATAAAGAGAGCGAATCTCAGCGCTAAAAGGCTTGATGGATGGTTCTTTGTTCAAGAAATTAGGATGAATAAATTAAAAGAATTAATAAAAAGTGGGAGAAAATATTCCAAATCACAGATTCAGGCAGAACTTTTAAATGAAGTAATTAAAAAACTCCCTTTAAAAATTAGAAATGGTGAGGTTTTTGCAGGAACAGAGGATGATGCTTTTTCAAGGACTTATGCATTGATAAATCCAAACTTTAAGGTTGAAACTTTCGAAGGTTACTGCGATGTTATGGTTGTTTACAATGATATTACACCAAATAAAAGAAAAGGACTCACGAAGGAGAGGATTGATATTGTTCGCAATTTCTGGGCTGAATATGAATATGCAGAGCAATTATCTGAGGTTTATTCATCTACGGGTCTTGAGACCAGGGAGGTTGCATATTTTGTGGAACAGGTTACTGGACATACCATCTGTGATTTCAGACCTGCATTAAAAGATGGGATTAAAAGTATTATTGAAAAAGCCAGAGAAAAAAAGAAAGTCAATAAGAATGATTTTGAAAAGAGC
>JAUWXV010000254.1 GCA_030616165.1 bacterium
ATATTTTCCTGACATTTTTTAAAATGGAAAAGTAATAAACGAAATAAAATCAACTTTTACTTTAGAACAGAAGGACAGGACAATGTCCTGTCCCTACAATATATTCAATTACAAATGACTATTATGTAGGGACAGAACACAGTGTGCAGGCAGCGTTCTGTCCGCTAACATATTTTTAATAATTACACAAATGTAGAAATTAATAAAATTTTTTTATAGAAATTACAAAAAAGAACATATGTTATTTAACATGGCACTAATATGGACAGACATTCTTGTCTGTCCAAAATTAGCAATTCTTTTGAAACAATCACTTTATCAGAGTCATCTTTTTAATTTTAGTAAAACTTTTTGTTTTTAACTCGTAAAAGTATACAGCACTTGGCATAATCAATCCTTTATCATTCTTCCCGTCCCAAATAACATTATGTCTTCCACTGTCTAATTGTTCATTCTTCAAAGTCCTGATTACCTGTCCGAGAAGATTGTAAATTTTTAAACTTACAAATTCTATTTTTGGCAAATCAAAGACAATTTTCGTAGATAAATTGAACGGGTTTGGATAATTCTGATAAAGGTTATATTTTTTCGGAATAAGGGATAAGTCTCCTGCTTCAGCAATATTTGTAATAATACCAAAATCACTTATAGCAATGTTGGAAATTCTCACCTCATCTATTATCCCCAAAAAGTTCGAAAGGCGAACATAATCAATAATTCGGGCGTCTTTTCCTATAATTGTTTTGTAGTTATTAGAAACATTGAGAATCCCAGAAAAATCTGCGTTGTCAACAAGTTCATTGTCAATATATAATTGTATTTTATTATTTTCAGCATCTCTCACCAGAGCAATATGATGCCACTTACCGACATTGAGTCCTTTACCCGTAACAGTAATCGCATTAACCCCGCTTGTCGATTCTACATATCCTTCGATTCTTTTTGAAGAACGGTTATATTTAATATACCATTTCCCTATCGTTTTTCTGCGATATCCCTGTGTAATAAAAACCATATCCTTATTCTGATATCCATCAGTCAATCTATACCACATCTCTATTGTAAAACTCTCACTATCTTTCCCTATTTTCACATTACCCGCCTCCACTGCACTGAACCTTCCATCAAAGTTGAGTGCTTTTCCGAATTTTCCATCATCAATCCATACTGAGTTTGTGATGCTTCCATCTTTATTGTTCAAGGTCTCATCATATATAACATTTCCCTTGCCCTCGTTAAAATGCCAGATTACCACAGAAGTGCTGTCAAGTATATTTTCTCCCTCAAGGGGAGGGGATACATTCACGGCATTGCTGGGTTCACCCTCTTTTCCGTCGATGTCAACTGCCGATATTTTGTAAAAATATACCACACCTTTCTGTATATTATTATCAGAAAATGTCGTTTTTGGATGAACTGACATACCAATTGAATCTTCCTGAGTTGGAACAAAATCTGTGTTGGTGTTTCTGTAAACTTTGTAATAAGAAACATCCCATTCATTATTGGGAGACCATTCTAATTTTACCTCGGATTCGTCTGCAAGACCTATAAGATTTTTAGGTGCTATCGGAGGGATTTCCCTGACATCAACAGATATCTTTACCCGAATCATCATATTAAATCCTGCGAGTGATTGTCTTGTGGTATCCTCCTCCATAATCTCATAAATGGAAAGAAGATTCATAGGATACCACCCTGGAGTAATAGAAGACGGTCCAAAAAGCGCCCATGTTTTATCCATATCTGGATTGGAATTATCCAGTCCAATGTACACCGTACCTTCATCTGGCTGAATAATACCCACATAAAAACTTCCTTCGAAATTTGTGAGTTTATCCCCATAGGGAGTTAAATCTACCGTAACCCACATCTCTTGATTTATTGCAGGAGGAGTAACAGATATAGGTGAAATAATATCATGACCAGGGGTATTATTAAAACCCCTATCATCCCAGATATGGAACTCGAATCTATCCTGATTCATCGAGTAAATATATATTCTCGCATTCAAAAGTTTTACTGCAGGCGAAGGGGGTTTAAATTTAACTGCCCAGCCGTACCCCGGCGCATCCTCCCCAAATCCCAAAAAATAAGCGTCCCCAGAGAAAGGGTCCGGCTCTCCATCATCATACCCCAATTCCTGAACCATAAGACTCTGAACTGCTGTACCATCGTATGAAAATTCAGTTTGATACAAAGATGTATTAATTATTACAAAAACAATCTTATATATTGAGACCCCAAACTCCTCTTCTGTAAATAACATTCCAGGTTGAATATCCTTTATTTCTATAAAATCGGTTCCATATTCAACCGCTTTAATAACTATTCTTTCTCCTACAAATTTTGCCTTCAAGGAATCAGCAGACGAAAACTGGATGTATTTATAAGCATACCCTTTTAACTCAACATTTTCTCTTTTAACTGGATATTGGAAGTGGTCTCCGTGAGGCGATGCTTTTATGCCTTTATGTTCATTAAGGTAACCATATTTTTCGGCTGTATTTCTGTCATTTACATAATTTGCAACAGCCCAGTTTATTAGAACATCTTTAAAGGTTTCACTTTTGTTAACAGATGTGAGAGCAACATTGATTCCACCTATCCCTTTTCTATCAGACTGCACAAGATTTCTAATAAAATCATCACCATACTGCTCCCACATATAAAATGTAAAGAGTCCAACCTTATGATAATCTTTAATAACCTCTTCATTTATGATACCTTCCAGGTCAGGAACAATTTCAGTTATATCCCTGTTTGTATCTGCAAGATAATCAGAAACATTATCGACATCGAACCCGCACAAATACTGGGCGTAAATTGAAAGACCCTCATTTATCCAGTTATTCTCATCTTCGTCATAATTATAGTGTATAAGATGCTGAAGTTCATGGGTAACAGTCTCTTTAGCCAATCCCGAATTGTAATTATCAGGACCTTGATATATTGTAGGATAAGAATCGACATAGACCATATCCCTTCCATTGCTGGAATCATAGTTAAGAATTTGGTCAATATGAGAAAAATATCCAGCCATAAAAGCACCCCCAGCCCATCCATCCCGAATATCAAGTATTAAAATATCAATTCTGTCATCTCCATTTATATCAGGGAAATCACCAAAGTATTTTTCCTCAAGTGCAATTACCCCAACGGAGGGATCTCTGGAATTTGGTGTTGAATTTTCCAGAGCATTTATTATATCCTGAACAACCGAATCTGTTACATGATTGTTTTTAAGTTCATCTTTTTCGACCCAAACATCGACTATATTTCCCTTCCCTCTCAATTCTGCCCAAAGGGTGTAAAATTCAGTCTTATACATATTAAAAGCAAAAAATCTCGTGGAATCCCCTATGGAAAAATACATCTTAAGAGCGGTTCTCTTTCTGAAGGACTTCATTTCCTCATATATTTCCGGGTGAAGCAGGAGTGTATTTTCTTCCACTTCCTTAATAAATTCAGGATTAGATATTATAGGCGTTCCACAGTAAAAATGATGGACCTTTACCCTTTTCATAAATTTATCATCATTAAGTTCCCATATTATCTGAGATGAAAATGCTTTTTCGGGCACAGAAAGATAAATAGAAAGTATAAATAGAAAATAATATTTTATAAACTTCATAATTATTGGAAAATTAATGTTCTGCGAGAATATTTCAACAAATTGATTAAAGTCTGTAAAATTTATTATATATTTACTATATTGTCAACTATAATTTAAAATAACAATTATTTTACTTGTATTTTGTGATTTGAATTTTTATTTTGCAGCGCTAAATATGTTAAATAATATTATAAAAACATAGGAGAGGTTTGATGAAAAATAAAAGATTATTTTCGATAATATTAATATTTTTACTAATAATTTCAACATCCTTTCTTGGGACAAAAGTTTTCGGTCTTCTTTTTCAGGTTGATGCATATACAAAATTGAGGGTTTTTTCAGAGATAATAAATAATATCAAGGATTATTATGTGGATGAAAAAAATCCTGTAAATTTAATCGACATCGCAATAAACGGGATGTTAAAAGAATTAGACCCTCACAGTGTTATTCTTCCTCCAGAAAAATCACAGGATATGGACGAAAGATTCCAGGGATTCGGCGGTATAGGAATATGGTTTAGCATTGTTGACCAGAAGATTACCATTACCGACGTGTTTAAAAATGGGCCATGTGACAAACTCGGTCTTATGCGTGGGGACCAGATTGTAGCGATAAACGGTGAATCCGCCATCGGTATTAATGAAGAGGAAACGGCAAAAAAACTCAAAGGGATTCCCGGAACAAGTGTAAATGTTCTTGCGGAAAGACCAGGATGGGAGGAAGCTAAAAAATTCACAATTGTGAGAGAAAGTATCGAACCAGAATCTATATATTACATCTTTATGCTCACAGACGAAATCGGATACATTGGTATGGATAAATTTTCACGCACAACTGTGGAAGAACTCGAAAAAGCCCTGAAAACTCTTGAAGATAAAAATATGAAAAAACTGGTTTTAGATTTAAGGGCCAATCCGGGAGGATATCTTCCTATATCGGTCGGTGTTGCGGATAAATTTCTGCCAGGGGGTAAAAAGATTGTCTATACAAAAGGCAGAACCAGAGACTCGCAAAGAGAATTTTTCTCCACCGATAAAAATACACATCCATTTCTGCCAATGATTGTTTTAATTGATGAAAGGAGTGCGAGTGCTTCGGAAATTGTATCTGGTGCTTTACAGGATTGGGACAGAGCATTAGTTATCGGTGCTACATCGTTTGGTAAAGCACTTGTTCAAACGCCTTTTAAATTGAGAGACCAATCAAGATTACTTCTTACTACAGCGAAATATTATACTCCAAGCGGAAGACTAATACAGAAAAGTTATGAAGGTAAAACAAGAGAACAATATTATATAGATTCTGTGAAAGATTTAGATGAGGTAAAATTGGACAGTTTAACATTCAGAACATCCGGCGGCAGGATTGTTTATGGAGGGGGCGGAATTACTCCTGATATTATTATAGAACGTGCGCTTCCTTTTGATTCTACTTCATATGAAATATTCAGAGACTTAAATACTTATTACTCACGACTTGGACTTTATGGATTTGGATTTATGTTTGCAAACGCCTATGCAGAAGAGCATAAAGAACTCAGAGATGATAAAGATTACTTTATTAAATATTTTCGGGTGAATGATGAAATTATAGAGGAGTATAAATCCTCACTCAGGAGAAAAGGA
>JAUWXV010000162.1 GCA_030616165.1 bacterium
TTAACAAACTCCAATAATCCTTCATCAATTTCTTTAATAACCTCAATTTCTTCACTGCTATTAATAATTTTTCTTATTTTTCTATAAATGGGTCCATTATCAGTTGCATAAACTATACTCTTCCCCTTGGAAGTTACTCGATATGCATATGTAGGAGCAGGATGATTCACCTTCCGGAAAACAATTTTCGCTCCATTAAGAATAATCTCTCCCTTGAGTTCAACCAATTTTATATTGGCTCGCATCTCCGTAAATGGCACAGGGAAAAAATCTTTTTCCATCTGAAGTTTCAATAAATTTCCTATCCCGAGTTCAGTCTCAGGCGGTCCGTAAATAGTAAATCTATTCCTTGAATCATAACCAGGAAGAAAAAATGGAATACCCTGTATATGATCCCAGTGTGTGTGGGATATAAATATATGACCAACTATACTTTCTTCTTTAAATTCTTCAAGAAGGTGGTTTCCGAGTTCTCTAATTCCTGTCCCAGCATCAAAGATTAAAAAAAGATTGTTGGTTCTAACTTCGATACAAGCGGTGTTGCCGCCATATTTAACTGTATTTAATCCCGGTGCAGGAATCGAGCCTCTTGTCCCCCAGAATCTTATATCCATTTCCTTTCTCTTTTTTAAAATTACTGACTTTTTTATTAATTTCTTAACGCAACTTATTTAATGAATTTTGGTAAATTTTTTATCTGAATCTTAATCAAATAGAAATATTTTAAAGGTCGGGTTCGATTTATCGAACCCCCTAAATTTAATAATAATATGTTAATATTAATTTTGTAGGGGCTTGATTTATCAAGCCCTTTTAAAAATAAAAAACACCTTTACTCCATACCGCTGTAATAAATAGAATTAAATAGTAATCTGAAAGTCTGGTGGGGCTGTCCTCTGTTCTGAACCTTGAAACCAAATAATATTATCTTGCCCTCACCAAACATCGTCTCAATTATTGCCGGTTGACTTTTAATTACATCCGCTCCGATTATCCATCCACTTAAAAGCAGCACTTTATCGCTGTATTTTGCTATTACTTCCGTATTCTTTGCAGTAGTTAAAATTTCTTCATCCTTTTTTTCATTCACTATCGAAAAAGCAGAAGACCTTGCAAAATATGCTGCAGATTTTTTATCCATTCCATAAGCAATTGGATGATTAGCATTCAGTTCAATACTCAGGACAGAGCCAGGACAGTAAAATTTATTCGTGGAAAGACCACCTACAATATTTTTTATAGGGAGATTGAATCTGTTAATTGCATACATACATGACCTATCCATACAAACAAGCATCCCCCCTCTATCAACAAAGTCCTGTAGATTTATCACCCCCAAATCTGTTATACCTCCGGTATATTGAGGAGGCATATCAAATTCTGCAACACCATTTACAATCGAATTTTCGCCCTGGCTCGGAAGTATAATTACGTCATACCTTTCTCTTAAGTTTCCTGCTCTTATTTCTGCATCGCGGAGACTCTTGTATGGAAATTCAAATTGCTCTAATACCCATCTTGTCCATCCTTCATCCATATTAGCCGCCCAGGATTGATATAATGCCATTCGTGGTAATTTAAGGCGATATGTGCTGACATTAGGGTTCACAGAAATTCCATATAACTCACAGCCGAGAGAAACTGCATTCCTTTCAAAACTCTTCTTTACACTTGAGTTAGAAATATTAACTATTACTGCTCCAGGGTCAAATCTATTACCCGAAATATTAAATCCTTCTTTAGCAATATAAAATTCTATCCCTTTTTCAGGAAAAAACCTATTAATCAATATGAAATCATTATTTGTTTTATTTTTTAACACATATCCATAAGAAGCGTTATTAATTATTTCCCCCTTCGGAGAAGGAATCTCATCAACAATTGAAAGGTCAGCATCAAACCTGTTGACAACCGGAATACATTTGACCCCCATCTGAAATGAGATTGTCCAGCCTGCCATATCATATGGAGGCTCTGCAGGTCCTCCCGGATAAAGATACCTTTCCGGATAATCCTGGCTTTCAAGAAGGTCCTTGACATGATTTCTGTATGGCTGGGAAAGAAGGATTACATAAGTTTCGGGTGGATATTTTATCTCATCAGCAATAAAACTCGAATTAGCCCTGTGAATTTCAATCCCACCAAGTTTCAGAACCTCAAGCATCTTTAATGCAGTTGGAAGGTCTTTTTGTTCTTCCGGAATCAGATATGCAAATGGCGGCTCTGTCTCTCCTTTTTCAATTGCTTCTCTTCCAATTTTTAGATAATTCCGCAGAAACATCTCTCTATATCTTGCTGCCACCGTGAATATTGAATAGCAGGTAATCTCTTCATAATCAACAATATCCCTTAATCTCCACCATCCGCCTGTCCACGGCTCTGCAAAGTTTACCTGCGCTTCATACCTTGGCAGTCCTCTACTGTGCCCCCTGAGTTCACTTTTTCTTTGAAAAATAGGCGATGCAGTCCTGACACTTGCGGCCTCTGTTAGAAGACCAACCATATTATGTCTGTATGGTGATGTGCGGTTTCCGCCATGCCACCAGTTATCGTATATTGCATTGGTTATCACACCAGTCTTTCCTTCTGCAGAAAGGTCAGTAACAATATGCCCACCGATTAACTTCAGCGACTCGTGTATCATGGGATGAACATTTGGATTAACCGGGTCAAAAAATGGAGGAACAAAAAATCTTGCACCGCCACTTCCCATCTGGTGAATATCATAGGTGATTTCGGGGAACCACTCGGTATATAGAATCTTCGTAAGAATTCGGGTCTCAACCTGAGTAAGCATATACCAGTCCCTGTTATTATCATGACCAACATATTTTTGATAAAGCCACGGCATTCTTCCTCCTTCCCAGGGAGTGTCCAAACTTTCATAATACCAGTCAACTACTCTATTCACTCCATCAGGATTAACCGAAGGAACAAGAAGGATAATATCATTTTTTAGAATCTCCATTGTCCTCGAATCATCATCAACAGCAAGTTTATAAAGCAGTTCTATTGCCATTTGGGTGGAAGCAATTTCAGTAGAATGGATATTGCAGGTCACCATTATAACAGTTTTTCCCTCTTTGATAAGGAGCTTCTCTTCTTCTTCTGAAAGTCCTCTTGGATCGGCAAGCCGTTTTTGAATATTTTTATACTTTTCCCTCTCTGATATAGTTTGAGGGTCTGAAATAACTGCCATTATAAAAGGATTTCCTTCAGTAGTTTTACCAAGTTCCCTCACCAAAACTCTATCCGAAGAATTACCAACTATATTAAAATATTTAACAATCTGCTCCCACCGAGCAAGTTTAAAATCAGCGCCAACCTTAAATCCGAGAAATTCTTCTGGAGGAACCAACTTATCCTGCTGACCATATACAAATGCACTTAAGAGAAAAATAAACCAGATTGTTATGGATATACTCTTTCTAAATTTATTCATAAAAATTTCTCCTAATAAAAGATTTAATATTACTTAACTGAACTTCATCAAGTTCTGAATGTTAGCAAATTTTGGTAGGACAGACATTCCTGCTTGTCCTGTGGGCTTGCACTGGTGTCTGTCCACCCGTGATTATGGTCAAAGAAGAATATATGACCTACCATCCTTAAATATTTTTATATAAATATATTTTTGCTAATTTCTTTTTCATAGAAGAAGAAGTAGAATTTAAAAAATAAAAATAAAATTAACTTAGTTTATTTAAACTGCATTCTATAAAGAGCAATTGCAGCCAATTTGGCAATTCTAACAACGTTATAAGGTTCCTTTTCGATTGTATTTTCGGGTGTATCACCGGATAAATGATAATATTCGGCAAAATCTATCTCAATTTTCCTTCCCCCCTTCCAATCTGGAGATTCCCAACCTTCTGTTTGCTCAACATAAGTTGGTTTACCATATGAACAAGAAAATAAAGCAATTGCAGGTATTGAAAAAGAATTATATCTCATCGAACCATGATATTGAGGCGGCAGAAATGCGTAATTATCAGTTCCTCCAAGTCCGGGATTTGTAGTCCATTCTTCCCAGTATCCATCTATTCCTGAATAATCACTTGCAACTTTTTCAAAAATTCTTAGAATTTTTTCATTCACTGGAGCATCATTTGGTTCCATATATATACAGTCCCTTTTTGCACCTGCTGCACATTGGTCAAAATTTATTACTCCAAGAATATTTCCAAGGGAATCTTTATTTCTTTCGATATATTCTTTCGTAGAATAAATCTCAGAACCAGGGATAATAAATTTCATTGAATAATTTGGTTTTGGAAGAATTCTCTCTTTTATAAATTTCTGAAAGATTCTCGCAATTTCAAGAACAACAGCAACTCCAGATGCATTATCATCTGCTCCTGGACCCCCTCCGTCAGAGTCTCCATGGGCAGTTAATATATAATATTTCTCTTTATCTCTACCTTCAATTTTCCCTATGACAGTTTTTGGTGAACCCATTTTTATCTTAATACGATAAAGTTTCGGAGGGTCAGCAATTATTCCAGAACTTATTCCATATTGTTTAAACTTATTATTGAGATAAATAGAAGCAGAATCTCCAGATGGTGTTCCACCCTGCCTTGGACCTATCATACAAAGTTCCCTGATAATACTATGGAGATTTTCTTGTGATATCTCTTTTGCGATTGTCTCTTCAACTCTGCTGGAAGAATTTATACTAATCCGTAAAAATAAAATCAGAAAAGATACAAGAAGCAGACGAATATATAATTTTTTACAAATCATCCCATCGTTTTATCATAAATATAAGTTATGCAAAAATTTATTTCAAGATTAAAATTATTTCAATTAAAAAAATCTATTTTTAGATTATTTTCAAAAAATAAATCTCATTTACTGTTCTCCATCCAATCATTTTTCCAATTGCTCCCCCTCTTTGTTTATCATAATTGCCCCTATTATCATAGACCTTATGTCATCAGGACTCTCTTTCGGTGTTATTATTGAAAACATACCATTTTTATTATCATATTCTGATATTATTCCCAATGTAAGGTCTTCTTCATTAAAATTCCTCAAAGAGACGACCCTATTTATAAAAGTTGAAATTCCCTTCAGCTCTATTCCATTATAGCATTTTACAGATATATTCTCAGAAGATAAATTCACAATTTTTGAATTTTTAAAATACTCCCTGAACATTTTTTTTCTGTAATTGTTTCTACTTAACTGGGATTTTATCTTTGTTTCTCTTGGAGATGGAAGTCGAAAAATTTTAAAGGCTTTTGTATTTTTATAAACTTTCAGTATATGGTCAAGTTCATTTTCCCTTTCGAGAGTAATAATAATATCAGGTCGTATAATTTCAAAAAGATTCCATTTTAATATCCTCCCTATTACACCAAGAACCAGACCAGTAGTATCTATTAATATCTTCTCTGTATCTAATTTTGCCTTTCCAGTGATATATTCAGCACCAGTAATTGTTGGTAAAAGATTTTTAAAAGGCGTAGTATCTCCGACAAAAAACATATCTATAACTTCAATATCTTTCCAGTCTTTAAAACCATCCCTTACAATCCCCCATCCAATAGTAGTAGGGGGACCAATATGAGATTGACCCATATCAATATCAACAATACCTACATCTATACTGTCGGATAGAAACTCTGCAATGTTTTCAATCAAGAATGTCTTACCAACATCAATTCCTCCCAAAATCATTGTAATCTTATTCTCGGGCTTCGAAATCTCTTCTACTACTTCTCTTGTTATACCCTTCATTTTTTTAAATTGTTTTATAACGATATTTATTAAACAGGAAGGATATAAAGCAGATTTTTTTATAAAGATATGAAATTTTTTTTAAATAGCAATATATTATTTTGAAGCTATATCAGACAGAATTTTTAATATTACTGAACTTTGGTAAATTTATTTGACATAGTTTAAATTAAAACAAGAGAATTCTGTCATGCTGAACCCTGTGCTGAACTTGATTCAGTATTGTTTCAGAACCAGAATGACAGGGCTATGTTTTATTTAGTTTTAATAACTTTAAAACAATATTAAAATATCCATATATTATGCATTTTTGAAAATTTACATAAGTTCTTTAAAAAAATAATTAATTTATGAGCAATATAAAATGAGGTGATAAAAGAAAAGATAATTCTTATTGAGGAAATTTTATATTAAGTTTCTTAATTCTGTATATGAGTTTACCTCTTGAAATATTAAGAATTTTTGCTGCCTTCACCTGATTACCCTTTGTTAAAGCAAGAGTTCCAACGATTAACTCTTTTAAAATTTTATCTACACTTATTCCTTCTGGTGGTATATTAATAATATTTTTTGTTTGTTGTTTTTCCAGTAATCTTTCAGAACTAAGAAAATCAAAATCCTCTCTTTTTATTATCCTCTCATGTGATAATAGTACTACCCTTTCAATAGCATTCCGCAGTTCTCTCACATTTCCCCTCCATGGATAAACAAGGGAAAAATCTTTTGCATCATTTGAAAGACCGGAAATATTTTTATTAAATTTCGTATTAAATTCTTTTATAAAAAGATTTGCAAAAGGTACAATATCCTCTTTTCTTTCTCTCAGGAGCGGAATTTTAATCCTTGCCACATTCAACCTGTAAAATAAATCCTCCCTGAAATTTCCCTTTTCTATCTCCTCCTCCAGAATCTTATTAGTAGAAACAATGACCCTCACATCCACAGAAATTTCTTTAGTCCCTCCAATCCTGAAGAACCTTTTTTCCTGAAGAACTCTCAAAAGTTTAACCTGTGCTTCTGGGCTCAATTCTCCTATTTCGTCAAGAAGAATTGTTCCTCCATCGGAGATTTCAAACTTTCCTTTATGGGTTCTATATTGTGCTCCTGTAAAAGCACCCTTCTCATACCCGAACAATTCACTTTCAATAAGGTCCTTTGGAATCGCACCACAGTTTATAGCAACAAATGGCTCATTGGCACGAACGCTCTTCTTATGGATAAATCTTGCGATAATCTCTTTTCCGGTGCCACTTTCACCTTCTATCAAAACAGTTGTGTCAATCCCCTTGGCATATTCTTCTGCCAGCTTGCAGACCTTAACCATCTGAGGGCTGTGGCTTACTATTTCATAAAACTCTTCCCTATCTTTAAGTTCCTGCTTAAGATTTTCATTTTCTTTAGATAGTTTTATTTTCTCCAATACCCTTTTTATCACTATTTCAATCCGGTCCAGGTCAAGTGGCTTTTCGAGATAGTCATAAGCACCCGACTTTATTGCTGAAACCACAGTCTTTACATCTGTATACGCTGTTACCATAACAACAGGAATTTCTGAATGCCTCGACTTTATCTTGTTCAGCACCTCAATTCCGCTTATATCCCCCAATTTTATATCCAGAAGCACAGCATCCGGTAGTTCATCCTCAACCTTTTCAAGTGCTTTTCTTCCGTTTTCACAAACTATAGTCTCATATTCTTTCGTATCAAATATATTCTTTAATGAATTTCTTATAAATGGGTCATCATCGACCACCATAATTTTATATCTCATCTCTTTTTATCCTTTTTAAAGGAAATTCAAGTGACACTTTTGTTCCTTCATTTATTTTACTTTCAATGAAAATATCTGCATTATGCATCTTCAATATATTCTGAACAATTGATAATCCGAGTCCAGTACCTTTAGATTTTGTAGTGAAAAATGGATCAAATATATATTTTAACTTGTCATCAGGAATTCCTGAACCATTATCGGATAAATCCACTACGACAGAATCGGTCTTTTCACCCTTTTTAAAATATGACCTTATCATTATTCCCCCCTCCGACTCTACTGCCTGTAAAGCATTATTCAGAAGATTTATAAATATCTGGTTAATCTGTTTAGGGTCAATATTTAATATAGGCAAGTTCTCATTTAGAGAAAGTTTAACCGTAACATTTTTCTTTTCAAATTCAGGCTTCATCAAAAGTAAAACACTGTTGATAATAAGGTTAATATCCTCTTCCGTGAAATTAGGTTCTGCAGGTTTTGCAAATTGTAAAGTATTTTCAATAATCTTTTCTATATTCTCCACGCACTCAAGAGTATTTTCAATACTTTCTTCTAAAATCTCGTCTTTATATTTCCTCTTCACAGTTTGTAAATTTATTTTAATAAACGAAAGAGGATTTCTTATCTCATGAGCAATTCCTGCAGAAAGTGTTCCCAGGGATGCAAGTCTATCGAGCCTTGCTACCTGCTGTTCATATTTCTTCTTCTCAGTAATATCTCTTGAAACACCTAAAATATTTATAATCTTTCTATCCTCATTTCTTATTGGAACAAGATTTAATTCCCA
>JAUWXV010000109.1 GCA_030616165.1 bacterium
CAAATGACGGAAAATTTTCTTTTGATACATAAACCTCAAAAGGGCGGTGTTCTATCTTTTTATAATTATCGTTCTTAAAGTAATAATCCTTATTATTAAAACTTATAGAAAAATAGACATTAATTTTTAATAAGCCGGAAAAATCTTTTTTAAGTTTTATATAAAATATTTTTTCCCAAAATTTTTCCGCTATTCGAAATCCAGAAAAAGGAAATATCAATTTCTCAATATGGTGGTCAGGATATATAATCTCAATATCTATTCTATTCAGGTTTATCGGGAAAATATCTGCATCTTTGATGATACAAAAAACAGGAATATGTGTTTCAGGTTCAATTCTGAAAGGAACATCTGCAATTATTTCCGGGAGTCCTTTCCATAGAAAGTTTAACATCCCAAATAATTTATAATGTATCTCTGCATACAGAAAGTATATAGGTATTGTATTTTTCATAATCTTTAAATTATTTATTTTTTGATAAAATACATTAATCAGTATAGTACTTTTTAATTTTTTATTTCCATTTGAATTTCATCAATGATAGAAAAATCGCAATTAATCCTAATTTCCCATTTAAATTTTTCAGAAAGAGGCTTAATTTTTTGCGGAAACTTTAATTCTTTGCATAATCTGTTATATGCAATATGCAAAAGAAAAACCAAATTCTTAACATCTTCAAGGCAGTATCTTCTTAAAACATTCAAAGCATTCAGCCTTCGAGACTGATATTTTTCCCATAAAAGGACAGCCGTATATCCATTCACATCTTTCAAGTAATCTGGTCGGTTTATCCCTAACTGCTTTTCTATTGATTTTAATCCCCCTGAATAACCAAGCCTTTTAAAAATCCATCTCAAGTCAAGGGATATATAATTCTTTTTCCATATATTGAATGTTCTTTCAATATATGGAATGTCAAATAAATTCCCGTTGTATGTTACAATTATAAGGCAGTCTTCAATCAATGGAATAACATCATGAAGGTTTATTCCATTTATAAAACTTCTAAACTTCCCCTTATACAACGTCCCGATAACAGTAATTTCATTAAGTTCTTTTGCGAGCCCATTTGTTTCCACGTCAAGAAAAAGGGTTCGTTCTTTGAATTTGGGATAAATTCGCCAGTATTCCTTCTTAGGAAAATTTTCTCTGAAAAATCCAACATTAACATTTTCCAACGCCCGCTTCGAGCCTATTATATATGATTTTACCAAATCTCTGTCATAAACGGGAATTTCAGGATTTAAAATATTCTCCTGCATATCATCCCATGTCAGTATTCCCATTTCCCATATCTTTTTTTCCGTTTTTTCTTTTATTCCTGGTATATGAATAAAAGAGTACTCCAGTAATGTGTCGAACCCTTTATTCATGGAAAATTTATGTTATTATTGAACCTTGATAAATTTTTTAAGAAAGTAAATAAGATGACGCGGCAAAAAATGAAAATTTAGTAAAGACAATCCTAAGGGTGTCTTTGTATGGTTATGGAAATTAAAGTAAATCAATATATTACAGTTATACTTATTTCAGCAAAAAGATTTAGAAACAAAATTTTTAGACTTTTGCCGTGTCATCTTTTAAAAAATGTATTACTATTCTAAGATTTGTTTTTATCTGGAATTTTTTCTTCCGATTCAGAAATTTGCTGTTTCAAAGAACCAATAATTTCATTGGCTTTTCTTAATCTTTCAATAAGTGCCTTGAACATCGTCACAAACCAACTTGGGATCTTACTAATTTGATACTCAAAAAGTTCTTTCGATATAACCAAAAGGTCTGAATTTTCAATAGCCTTCGCTGTTGCTGACCTGTGAGGATTTCCAAAAAGAGCCATCTCTCCAAAAAAACTATTTTTACCCAAAACACTAAGTTTTACAGTTTCATCTTTTACATCCTTAAAAAGTCCAACCTTTCCATTCTGTATTATATACATCTCATTTCCGAGGTCTCCTTCTTTAAATATTACATCATCTTTCTTATATCTTCTGAGTCTTTTCCTCGGTTTTTCAGGAACAGGAGAATTTTTTGGATTATGGGTAGAAAGAATATCCTTTCTTACTTCTATTTCTCTCGTATTCCCATTTAAATTTACAGTTTTGAATTTTATTTTCTTCTCCTCACCTGCCATCACACTCGGAAAACAAACCTCTACTGAAACAAGGTCCTTTAATTTCATTGACTTGTTCACCTTCATTGGATTCAGATTTCCTTCTTCTACTTCCAGAGAAAATGACACCTTTTTTGTTTTTGCATCAACAAATTTTTTCATAATAAGAATATGATAAAGATTGCTCTCAAGATTTTCCCTCTGTATTATAAAACCATTTTTATCATCAGTAGTTTTAGATTTCCCCACTCCAAGTATTGAAGTGATATTGTTGGAAATATTAAATAATGATTTATCCTTAAGATTTACCTCTTTCATTTTTTAATTTTCCATTAATATAACTAATTATGATTAAAAATTTTCGTTAATTTATTATCCATGAAAAATTAACAAAAAAATATACTAATTCATAATATATTAAATTCTTCTAATTACACAACATCCCACTTCTATCAAATTCAAGGTTAAAAAACTCACCAATCGGTTCTATTCGATTGTTTTCTTTTTCTTCATCAAAAATTGCTTTTGATATAGATATTTCATTGAGCATTAAAGTACTTTTAATTCTTGCTACTTTAGCCTTCTTTTTATCTTCTGCCCAGCAGGTTTTTAATGCCCATTTAATAGCAACCTCATCATTTTCTGCAATAATAGGTATTTTTCCCCTATCAATCATTGTGGAGGTTAAAATATTAATATAATAAACATCAAAATCAATCTTTTCATATATCTTTTTTGTAATAATATCTGCCAGCCCAATTCCAATAACATTACCATGAGATTCATCGGTCAGGTTAAGTGCCGCAATTCTGCTTATCCTCGGATATTCCGGCTCTTTCTCTCCCCAGACCATCATTCTCCCAATAATATTCGTATCTATACAAACACCACTTATATTCTTACCAATTTCATCTATAATCAAAAGGTCAATGTTATTGAAATAAAATTTCGGAGAAATCTCTCTTGCCCATTTTAATAGTTCAATTTCTCTTTTTTCTATATTATCAGGTTCAATTGCTTCGATATGAGCAACTTCTAAAAAAGCATTCTCAATAATTCCAACTCCAAAAAGAACAGGTGCCTTTTTTAATATTACTCTTGCAGAGTCCGGAAAAATTTTTGTTAATCCCTTGACTCCAAGTTCATGTATCTGCCTTGCACCCTTCTCTCTTCCAAGTCCAATTGCTAAAATTTTAAGTATTCCGCTTCCTATAATACTTCGAAAATCTGTGTGAGATTTAATACGATTAACGGGAATGATTCCATCTGAATTTAGAGCAATCTTATCAAAATATACAGGGAGCCCATATGAGTTTCTTCCAATTTCAACTACATCTGTTGAACATACAATTGGTGCGCGAATCTTATCCTCTGTTATTCCATAACTTTCAAGGATTTCTCTCTGTCCCTTGACTGTATTACCTCCATGACTACCCATTGCGGACAATATAAATGGTTCCCCACCTGCCATCTTCACCTCATCAACAATATGAGATAAAATCTCACCTACTTTTTTTATTCCCCTGCTGCCAGCAGTAATAGCTATTTTATCCCCCGGTTTTATTTTTTCATTAATTTTTATCTTCTCAAATTCTTCTCTTATCTTCTTCCTGACATTTTCAACCGTCGGATTATCAAACTTCTGCCTCACCTTTATCATTTCTGGAAGAGAAACATCTCCAGGCAACATTTTTAAATACATATCTTATAATAAGACTATGAAATTAAACAGTTTTAATTTCCCTGAATATTCCGGGGGATTAAAATAATTTAAAGTTTTTTTTACAACTTTTTTACAAAAAAATTGTGAATTTTAAAAATTTCTAAAAACCTTATTTTAAATTAAATAAAAATAATCAAATCTTCAAGAAAAAATTAAAAAAAATTATTCAATACAATTTCGACATATAAATATGCTGTCTCTTTCGGTAAAGATCTTTTTTCTGAATGCAACAGACTTTTCAGAATTCCATATATCATTGAAAGAATGTTGGTTATTAATACTCCCAAATGAAAAGTGAGCATCCTTATCAAAACAGCATGGGAGAACTTTTCCATCCCAGGTCACAACTGAAGAAAATAAAACTATCCGGCAGTGGTTTTTAGTTTTCTTCTTTAAAACCAGCTTCCCATTGACTTTATTATATCTTCTTAACTTCTCTATTGAAGGCAGAAGATTATTATAATCATTTTCATCATAAATTTGAACACTTTTTAAAAATACCTTATCTACATTTAAAGATTTCCCTAATCTCTTTATCTGCTCAATTTCACTTTGATTATGTTTCATTACAATAAATTGTAAATAAACCTTAGGTGATTTAGATTTCATTTTCTGTTTTGTCTCTATTAACCTTCTTATTCCATCTAACACAGTATTAAAATTCCCACCTGCCCGATATACTTTATAACTCTCTTCAGTCGCCCCATCAATAGAAAATATAATCTCATTTAATCCTGAATTTATTAGATTTTTAGCATCGTTATCTGTTTTAATATAATGACCATTTGTATTCATAACCACATGAATTTTAAATCTTCTAACATATTCTATCATAGAAATAATATTTCGGTTTAACATTGGCTCCCCTTGAAAATAGAGAAGAAGATAAATAAGATGATTTTTAGTTGTGTCTATTATCTTTTTAAAAAGAGAAATATCCATCATCCCCCTATCCCTTTTTAACTCCCCTTTTCCAGATGGGCACTCAAGACAGTGCAAATTGCATAAATTTGTTGGCTCTATAGATAGAACAGGAGGTAATCCGTTTATCCTGAAATCAATTAATAAAGAGTGCCTCCAGTAAGATATAGTTATTTTTAAAAGATTTACTATCCTTTTTAAATTCAGGCTTTTTATCAAATTTATATCAAATGGATACATAATAATCTAATATTAAAGATAAATCTTTGAAGATAATATCTGCAAACAGGAAATTTAAAATATTATTATTTTTTTTATATTATTAAAATATTTAATAAAAATCAAGAACGATTTAATATTTAAAATGTATTATTTTTAAAAAAGTTTATTTTTCATAAAAAATCTACCTTGTTTTAAAAAGAAAAAAAATTAAAATTATTTTAATTTATTGACAATTACCCTAATATTTTTAAATTAAAAACAAAAATTTGGCAAATTTACTATCAGTAGCATATACATAAATAGCACCGAGATTTCAAAAACGGGATTGCCACGCCTTCGGCTCGCAATGACAACAATCATACATGTCATTGCGACCCCGAGAACTCGGGGCGAGTACTCGGGACGACTAAGCAATCTCATTAAGTAATATTAATTTAATTTTAATCATCATTTGATTTTTGCTAAAGTTCAGTTAAAAATATAAGATGAATGAAATCCATTTGCTTTTTTCGTTTGTAATAGGAGTTTCCCTATTAATATTTTTAATATTACGAACCAAGGTTCATGTTTTCCCCTCTTTAATAATTTCTTCTGCAGTTATAGGTCTGATTAGTGGGCTTCCCCCTTCACAGACAGTTTCAGCAATAACATCTGGATTCGGAAACACACTTGCTTCCATAGGAATAGTAATAGGTTTAGGCGTGATGCTTGGTAAACTTCTCGAGGTTTCCGGTGCTGCAGAAAAGATGGCTAATATATTTATAAAATCGGTTGGCTCCGGAAAAGAAAACTGGGCATTAGCTCTTACTGGCGCAGTGGTCTCGATATCGGTTTTCTGCGATTCCGGGTTTGTGATTCTGATTTCACTTGCAAAATCCATATCCAAAAAATCAAAATTTGTATTTGCTACCCTCAGTATATCACTTGCTTCCGGACTTGTTGTTACACATCATTGTGTTCCACCAACTCCGGGTCCGCTCGCTGTCGCCGGGCTCTTCGGAGTTGATGTAGGTGTAATTATTATATTTGGTTTAATTGTATCTATTCCAATAATTATTAGTATGGTTTTATATTCAAAATATTCAGGTGAAAAGATAAATATTCCTGTAAATAATAGTTTAGAACAAGAAAAGAAAGAAAAATCCATACCACCAGCATCAATCTCTTTTCTACCAATAATAATTCCAATAATTCTCATACTGTCAAAGACCATACTTGACGCTTTAAAGGTTTCTGGAATTATTATGGGAATATTTGATTTTGTGGGCAGTCCTGTGATTGCAATTTTATTAGGATTATTGATAGCCATTGGGGGTCTTGCAAGAAATTTCAGTCTTTCTGAGACTTCAAAATTCATAGAAAAATCGCTTTCTTCAGCGGGTGTCATAATATTAATAACCGGCGCAGGGGGCTCCCTGGGAAATATATTACGAGTATCAGGCGTGGGCTCTTATATAGCAGATATTGCTGTCTCTTTATCTATTCCTTCCATAATCTTACCTTTTCTTATTTCAACAATTTTGCGTTTTGCTCAGGGTTCCGGAACAGTCGCTATGATTACCTCAGCGTCTATTATTTCTCCTATGATGCCGATTCTTCACATAAATCCAATAACAGCCGCACTCGCCTGTTCTGTTGGTTCAATGTTTTTTTCATATTTCAACGATAGTTATTTCTGGGTCGTCACTCGATTTACCGGGCTTAATGTTAAAGAGGGAATCCGCGCCTGGTCAATTACAACTACTATCGGATGGGCTGTGGGATTTATCTCTTTATTGATTATTAACCTATTTATATAATATTCTTTTATCAATTTTATTGCATTATATAATAATTATTTCTATATTTTATAAAAAGATAAGCTATAAATAGCCAATTTCTTCTCGGAAAAGAAAGGAAATAAATATTTAGAGATTGTTGCATAATTATTTTTTAAGATTACCACGCCTACACAGGAGTTTCGATAATCGAGACTCGCAATTACAATAACTATTCTACTAAATGCTTGTTAATAACTGTCTTTGCGAGGAATTCCGAAATTTAGAAATGACGAAGTTATCTCATAAAATTCAGTACTTTAGTTGAAAAATTTAAGTGTTATTTCAATTATGCAACACTCTCTTTATAATTCCTTATAATTTAATTGTAATTCTATTTTAAAAACCATAGTTTTTATTATGTTAAAATTGACAGACAAGTATAATGCAGTCAGTCTTCCATTATTAACTATTCATAATGGAAGATTTAGAAAGGTAGAATAATATGCGTAGAATGCTGATTATTTCAAATAGATTACCTATAAGTATTGCAAGAAGAAAAGGGGCTCTTAATTTTAATTTGAGCACAGGAGGTTTAGCCACAGGCTTAGGCTCATTCTATAAATCATACAAAAGTTTATGGGTAGGTTGGCCAGGAATAATCACTAATGAAGATGAAGAAAGGGAAACTATTAAAACAATGTTATCTTCTGAGAAAATGCATCCCGTTTTTCTTAATAAAAATGATGTTGAAAAGTATTATGATGGATTCTGTAATAAAACTATCTGGCCTTCATTCCACTATTTTATTCACTATACTGTTTACGATAGTTTGCTGTGGGAAGCATATAAACATGCTAACAATATTTTTTGTGAAGAGGTAATGAAAATTGCAGAGCACGATGATATTATCTGGGTGCATGATTATCATTTAATGCTTCTCCCCAGACTCATAAGAGAGAAAATGTCTGACGCTACCATAGGTTTTTTTTTACATATCCCCTTTCCCTCTTTTGAAATATTTCGTTCACTTCCGTGGCGTAAAGAAATTCTCAAAGGTCTATTGGGATCAGACCTTATTGGTTTTCACACATACGATTACACTCGCCATTTTTTAAGCGCTACCAATCGCTTGTTAGGATTTGAAAATAGATTGGGTCAACTAACTGCCGAAGATAGAGTCATTAATGTGGATTCCTTTCCAATGGGTATAGACTTTGACAAATTTTTTAAATCAAGTAATGAACCTGAGATAAAAAGGGAAATTAATAGGATTCGTAAAAAGATAGGAGACCGAAAAATTATAATATCAATAGACCGATTAGATTACACAAAAGGTATTCCACAACGTTTGGAAGCTTTTAATCTCTTTTTGGATAGAAACCCTGAATATCGAGAGAAGGTTACCCTCATTTTGATTGCAGTCCCTTCCCGCACAAAAGTTGAACAATACAGGCGGCTCAAAGAACAGGTAGATGAACTTGTGGGTAGTATTAATGGCAAGCATGGAAGGATCGGTTGGATGCCTATTTTGTATTTTTACCGATTTTTGCCTTTTTATACACTATCAGCCCTTTATAATGTTGCAGATATAGCACTTGTCACACCTTTTAGGGATGGCATGAATCTTATTGCAAAAGAGTATATTGCAACTAAAGCAGATGGTAAAGGGGTTTTAATACTCAGTGAGACAGCAGGAGCAGCAATGATGTTGGGAAAGGTCCTCAGCGTAAACCCCAATAACATAGACGAGATTGCAGAGGCATTGAAAGAGGCATTGGTAATGTCAGAAGATGAACAAATAAAAAATAATAAAGAGATGCAAAACCAACTTCAGCGCTACAATATAATAAGGTGGATGGAGGGCTTCACAGATAGACTTATCTATACAAAAAAACTGCAAAAGGAGATGTCTGCAAAACTACTTAATTCTAAAATGAGAGAGAAGTTAATTAATGATTATCATCACAGACACCGCCGATTGATTATCTTGGATTATGATGGAACCCTTATCCCATTTGCTGAATATCCAGAATTAGCAAAACCTGATGATGAAATTTTAAAATTGCTTGGAAAGCTTGCTGAATCCACAAAAAATGAAGTAGTAATTATAAGTGGACGTGATAAAGAAACACTCCAGAAATGGTTCTGTGAGACCAATTTGGAATTAATTGCTGAGCATGGTACATGGTTTCAAGAAAAAAACAGTAAGTGGGAAATGATTGAACCATTAAATCAGGATTGGAAAGAAAAAATACTTGAAATTATGGAATCTTATGTCGATAGAACGCCGGGCTCTCATACCGAAACAAAAGAATTCTCCATTGTATGGCACTACAGAAAAGTAGAGCATGAACTTGGCGAAATAAGAGCAAGGGAATTAGTAGAAACCCTTTCGTATTTTATTGCCAATTTGGACCTTCAAGTTCATGAAGGAAACAAAGTTATTGAAGTAAAAAATTCCCAAGTAAATAAAGGAAGAGCTGCTTTGCGGTGGCTTGAGAAAGAGGATTGGGATTTTATTTTAGCTGTCGGAGATGACCAGACAGATGAGGATCTCTTTCATATTCTTCCAGAGAGAGCATACTCTATTAAAGTCGGGTTAATTTCTACTGCGGCTAAATTTAATCTTAATTCTCCAAATGAAGTAAGATCAATTTTAAAAGAGATGACAGGAGATTGAGAACATGAAGAATTTGAGTGATTACCGAAAAATTGTTGGGGATAAAGTCATATCTGAAATCTACAAGAGGGCAAGAAAACTGTATGGGAGACGTATTTTACAAATCAATTCTACATACCTTGGTGGTGGAGTTGCCGAAATTTTAAACAGCCTTGCACCTCTTATGAATGATGTAGGTATTGATGCAGGCTGGAGAATAATCCGCGGAACCCCAGATTTATTCTCAATAACGAAAAAATTTCACAACGCACTTCAAGGAGACCCGATCAACCTCACTGAAATTAAAAAGAAATTATATATTCAATCCAACGAAGACTTTTCTATGTATACACACATTAACCATGATTGTGTGATCATAAATGACCCACAGCCTCTCCCACTTATCCAGTTTTACAAAAAAAGACAGCCCTGGATATGGAGATGTCATGTTGATCTTTCAAATCCTAATGAAATACTTTGGGAATTCCTTAAAGGATTTATTCTAAGGTATGATATAGTCATTGTCTCCAATAAAAAATATCAAAAAGAAGATCTCCCTCTGGAGCAAAGGATTTTTCATCCTGTTATTGATCCACTCACTCCTAAAAATATGGATATTAGTAATAAAGATACTTTAAAATATCTAAAAAAGTTTGGTGTAAAGATTGATAAACCCCTTATAACTCAAATTTCAAGATTTGACAAGTGGAAAGACCCGGAAGGGGTGATAGAAGTATTTAAACTTGTAAAAGAAAAGATTGATTGTCGGCTTGTATTGTGTGGCAGTATGGCACATGATGACCCCGAAGGAATTAAAATTTATCAAAAGGTGAGTCAAAAGGTAGATAATCTCATCAAAAAAGGTGATGTTTTGCTTATAACCAGTGAAAATAATATCCTTGTAAATGCACTTCAGAGAAGTTCTTCTGTTATATTGCAGAAATCAATTAAAGAAGGTTTCGGTCTTACCGTAACTGAAGCACTATGGAAAGAGACACCAGTAGTTGCTTCGAATGTCGGTGGGATACCACTTCAAATAGAGGATGGGGAAAACGGCTTTTTAGCTGACCCATATGATAAAAAAGGATTTGCAGACAGAATCATAGAAATTTTAAAGTATCCTGATTTGGCAAAAGAATTCGGTAAGCGGGGTAAAGAGCTTGTTAAAAATAATTTTCTTATAACAAGACTCTTATCTGATTACTTAAATTTGTTGAATGACCTTCTAAAATAAACGGTTTTTAACATAAAATATCTGAGGTAACACATACTTTTAATTTACAAAAAAAGCAATTAAAAATAATTAAAATTTCTTTACGCAGCATTTTTTGCGAAAAAAGTTGCAAACCAATAAAAATGAAAATATAAATATTTAAAGAGACTGCTGAAAAAGTCATCTAAATAGTTAATTTGTGGCGAGATTGCCCCGTCCCGAGTACTCGGGACTCGCAATGACAACGGTCATACATGTCATTACGAGGAGCGAAGCGACGCCTGCGCAGGCGTGGTAATCTACTTTTTCAGCAGTATCTTAAAATAAAAAGGGAGAGGGACGACATGTCATCAAAAACCTTTAAGTTCATTTTAATTATCATAATTTCAATCCTATTCAACTGCGAAAAAAAGCCGGCATTAAGCGAAAACCAACAGATATTTAAATCATTTCTACCAACCGATAACCAAGTTTCTGGCTGGAAACTCAAATCAGAACCAAGGTTTTACCAGGCTGATAACTTATGGGAACTTATAAACGGTGCTGCTGAAGGGTATCTCGTTTATGGATTTAGAGAAATGATAACCTCAGAATTTATTAATGAAAATACAAAACAAGAGGCGGTAATAGAAATTTATCAGATGAAAGATAACAATAATGGATTCGGTATATATTCCTCTGAAAGGTATCCGGATAATAAATTTATAGATACAGGAACGCAGGGTTATGAGGAAAATATGGTGCTTAATTTCTGGAAGGATAAATACTATGTGAAAGTCCTGGGATTCGAATCATCTCCAGAAGCTCAAAAATTACTGAAAGATATGGCAAATATCGTCGATGATAAAATTCCTGGAGAAAAAAAGATGCCCGAATTTATCTCATACTTCCCGCAAAATGGACTCATCAAAAATAGTGAAAAATACGTCTCAAGAGATTTCCTGGGACACGCATTCCTTCAAAATGGATATATTGCTGACTATAACATTGACAACAAAGACGTAAAGTTTTTCTTTATTGATACTCAAGACGAACAATCCGCAAAATCCTCTTATGATAAATATAAAGGATTTATAAGAGATTCGGGCAAAATACTCTCAGAGATTAAAAATATTGGTGATGAAGGTTTTATCGGAGATGATAGATATTATGGTATGATTACCATATTAAAAAAAGATAAAATAATATTGGGAGCAATTGGTGTTGCTAACAAAACGACAGGTTTAAATCTTATAAAAGAGGCTTTAAGTAAAATAA
>JAUWXV010000128.1 GCA_030616165.1 bacterium
TATGAATGTAAGTATCCTTATTAATACTTCTCTTTTTTAAAATTTTAAATCTTTTACTGTGTTTCATATAGTCATCATAATTTTCATTATATAAGAAATTAATCAATGCAAAGTTTGTTATAATTTTTGCATTTTTTAAAAAATAATTTTTATATTGAAATTGATTATTTTTTTTATTAAATAATTCTTAAAATAGATTATTGAAAAATAACGTTTGAAATCTGATATAAATATAAACTGAATATAATTTAATTTCAACAAGTATTTTTGCTTTAAGGTAACAAATAAGTGTAAAAAATAACATAATTTTTATCATAAGAGAAGAATATTCTAAAAATATAAAATCAATTATAAAAAGACCGGGACTGACTGACCTTGATTAAAAAACTTGAAATTTGTTAATTATATGTTATATTTAAAACTTTTGTAATTTAAAAACTATATTTCTTGCAAACGATTTTTTATTTATAATCTTTGATTATGATAAGCAAAGTATTACGTAATAAATTACTTTAAATAAACAAGTTAAATATTTATAATATTGGAGAATAGAAATGTTGAAAAGACTAAGCAGCATATCAGTTCATGGTGGTGAGAACCGAATATTTGAGTCAGTGACAACCCCGATAGTTCAAACATCGACATATTTTTTCAAAGATACGCACCAAATAAAGGCTTTTATAGAGGGGAAATACCATCATTATGAATACGGGCGATATAATAATCCAACCCGTGAAGCGGCAGAAAGGAAACTTGCTGCACTGGAGGGAGGAGAGCACTGCATTCTTTTTGATTCTGGGATGAGTGCTGTTGCAGCAACAATCCTTGGATATGTGGAAAGTGGTGACCATGTGATTCTCACTGATGATTGTTATCGTCAGACTATGCAGTTTATTGAAGCAGTACTTCCAAGATTTAATGTAAATGCCACAATTGTTCCAATAAGGGATTATAATGGGATGGAAAATTCTATCCGCCCAGAAACAAGATTGATTTTTTCGGAATCACCTACTAACCCATATTTAAATATTCTTGACATTCGGCGGATTGCAGAGATGGGGAAGGATCATAAGGTTGTTACAGTCATAGACAGCACATTTGGTACACCATACAACCAGAGGCCGTTGGAACTTGGTATAGATATTGTAATTCATAGCGGGACAAAATATTTTGGCGGGCATAATGACATTCTAATAGGTGCGGTGATTGGAGAGGAATCGGTGCTTTCTCCAATAAGGGAGTATCAGAGAATTGTCGGTGGTGTTCCTGACCCGCATGGTTGTTATCTTCTGATTAGAGGTCTTAAGAGCTGTGCAGTTCGCATGGAACACGTAAATGCTTCCGCTATGAAGGTTGCTGAATTCTTAGAGGGTCATTCTATGGTAAGACGAGTTTATTATCCTGGTCTTCCCAGTCATCAAGATTATCAATTAGCCTCCAGGCAGATGAAAGGTTTTGGGGCTGTGGTAACTTTTGAAATAAATGGTGAATGGGAAGAAACTGAAAAATTTTTAAACGGTTTGGAACTCTGCCTTCTTGCTCCAAGCTTTGGTGGTCCAGAAACCCTCGTTACACATCCGGCGAGTATGTCTTACTATTCTATGTCAAGAGAAGAAAGGATTAAGCAGGGTATTCTTGATGAATTAATAAGAGTCGCTGTAGGACTTGAAGACACGCAAGATATTATTGATGACCTGAATCAGGCTCTAAATAAATGCAGTTAATAAATTAAATATTACGAGTAAAATATTATATTTAAATTTAAGTCCTGTGCTGAGAAATATCATTTTTATTTGGAATAATTTAAACTAATTATTGAACTTTGTCGAAAATATATTTGTTGATAAATTTCTGAATTATTTATAGATTAATTTAAGATTAATACATTAGCGACTAAAAATCGAAAGATATTTTATGAAAAGACATCTTCTTCTTTATTTGATTTTTCTGTTGAGTTTCTGGGGAGAAGGGATTGAAGCAAAAACAAGGGGTTTATCTTCTTTGAGGATAGGAGTGGGGGGGAGGGCTGTAGGAATGGGTGAAGCCTTCTCTGCTGTTTCCGATGGGGCTATTTCAGCATACTGGAATCCCGCTGGTCTTGTTGAAACTGATGGATATGAACTTGTTACTGCTCATAATAGGTGGCTGTTTGATGTTAGTTCTGAATTTATATCTTTTGCTTCAAATAGAGGAGATTATGTCCTGGGTCTTAGTTTTTATTACACGGATATGGGTAAAATTGAAGCGAGAACATTTAGAAATGAGAAAGACCCGATTGGATTTTTCAGTGCAAATGACATCTCTCTGGGGATATCTTTTGCAAAGAAAATTAAAAAAGAATTTGATATAGGGGTTACATTAAAATATTTATATGAAAAAATATATATAGAAAAATCTTCAGGTTATGCTTTTGATATAGGGGTGAGGTATCATTTGTTTAAGGATGTTTTAAACACAAGTATTGTGATAAAAAATTTAGGCACAATGAACAAAATGCGGGATAAGAAAATTTCCCTGCCCATCACATATCGGGCAGGGATAATGTTTAACCTTTCTAAGATTTTTAATAAAAAAGATTTTTTGTTTATTTCTTCAGATTATGAAATTTCTCCAGATTATAATAATCACCTTATGTTTGGCTTGGAAGCCAGAGTCAGCGAAGCGTTTGCAATTAGATGTGGGTATCAAAATGGATATCGAGAAAGAAATTTTTGCGGTGGAATTGGAATAAGTTTAAATTTTGTCAGGGTAGATTATGGATTTACTCCCTTTTCTTCAGATTTGGGTAATACGCACAGGTTTTCTCTAAAATTTAATTGGTAGGGAATGTATAATCGGATTAAAAAATAAGTCAAACTGTATATAAATATTAAACATTTTATAGTTATCTATCTTGTGTATCCTTCAATTTCCTGATAAATAATACTGCCGCAGTGTTTGCAGTGAACAGCATCCTTGTCATGGAATTTTAGACCACAGTTTTTGCAGACTACCTCCATTTTACTTCCCAGAATTGTTTCTTTTATAAGATTACCAACCTGCCAGGGAATAAGGATTATTCCAAGGACAATAATAAATAACGTAGCCAATTTCCCATAGAAGGAGACAGGAGTAATATCACCAAAGCCAACCGTTGTTATCGTAACGAGAGAAAAATATACTGCATCAAAAAAGGAAGGAAACATTTCAGGTTGGGCTTTCCCTTCAATGTTATATATCAATCCGGCATCTAAAAAGATAATTGCTGTGATTACAAAGGCTATTCTTAAAATATGGAGATGGGTCCTTGTTATTTGCCCAAAAAAGAATTTATGGTTTTCAAAAAATCGGGTAAATCTGAATACTCTGAGTACCCTCAAGACTCTCAGGAATCTGAAATCTCCAAATGCGAAAACTGATGGTAAGATAGCTAACAGGTCAATGAAACTCATTAAACTAAAAACATAGTTTATCTTTTTCTCCGCAACCCAGAAACGAAGAATGTATTCAATTGAAAATAGAATAACTGTGATAATCTCTATTACCCTGAAATATATTTCATAAGCTTTGTAGGCAGGTATCGATTCAAAAACAAATGCGGAACAGGCAGTGATGTTGATTATTAGAAGATAAATGTCCAGAGCCTTCCCCATTGGGGTTTCAGTATCTTCGAACCAGAAGGCTAATTTTTTCTTAAAAGTTTCCATAAGAAAAACGATAAATAAAATTTTATTCTTTTTCTGCTATCTCTATTTCATTCATCAACTCTTTATGTATCAATCTATTTGATGCGAGGGTATTATTACCGAAAAGTGAATGTTCCCCGCCAGTAAAGTTAGTAATAATTCCTCCTGCCTCTTTAAGTATAATTTTCCCTGCTGCCATGTCCCACGGTTTCAGGTCAAGTTCCCAGAAACCATCCACTCTTCCCGATGCCAGATAACAGAGGTCAAGTGCAGCAGACCCCGCTCTTCTTACCGCTTGTGCTTTTGATAAAAAATGATTAAAGAGTTTAATGCTTCGTTCTGTAATTACATACGGGAAACCAGTTGCAAGGAGACTGTTTTTCAGAAAACGAGTATCGGAGACTGAGATTTTTTTGTTATTTAAAAATGCCCCTTTTCCCTTTACTGCGCGAAACAATTCACTTCTTGTAGGATCTAATACTACTCCGACTTGAAGTTTACGGTCTATTTCGAATGCGATTGAAACTGCAAATATTGGATAATCGTGAGAGAAGTTTGTTGTTCCATCCAATGGGTCGATATACCATGTATATTCTGCTCTACTGCTGTCAGGTTTTGATTCTTCAGCAATAATCTGATGCGATGGATATCTCTCCTTTATTATCTGTATTATGTTATCTTCAGATTTTCGATCCACTTCGGTTACAAGATTGATTTTTCCTTTGTAATCTACATTTTTCTCCTTACCGATGTATGACAGGAGAATTTTTGCCGATTCTTTTGCTGCAAATATAGCGGTATTTAAATATTCATTTTCCATATTTTTCATTCTGTCCTTTGATTAAAATAAGAGAAAAATTTAACGCTGTCCATACCAGCTGTGGTATCTGTCCCACCATTTTTTAACTTCTTCAGGAGGCAATATATCGGGTTCCCCTTTAAGTAATGCAAGGTGGAGAGTTTTTGCAATATCTTCAAGCATAACTGCTGCTTTCAGAGCTTTCTCTGGTGAGTTATCGAGTGTAAAAACACCGTGATTCTTAATTAAAACAGCAGGGCTTTCGTTTTTTACTTCGAGTATTGCCTTTCCGATTTCGTCTCCTTCGTTGGATGCGTATCTTGTGCATGGGATTAAACTGCCAAATTCGTCTGCGATTGCCGTGAGATATGCTGGAATTGACATTCCCAGAGCAGCAAAACTTGTTGCATAATTTGAATGGGTATGTATTATCCCCCCAATTTCGGGAAGATTTTTATATAAATATAAATGTATTGGCATATCTACAGACGGAGTTAAAGCCCCTTCAATAATTTCTCCATTCTGGTTAACAATGACAAGGTTTTCTGGTTTCAAGGTTTCATAATCGACTCCGCTCGGCTTAATTGTTATATATCCTGTTTGGAAGTCTCTGCCTGATGCGTTACCGCTGTGCATAGTAACAAGACCGCATTTTAGTAAAGATATATTTACCTTCCAGACCTCTTTTCGCAGTTTTTCTAACATTTTTGTTCTTTTCTATGATTTATTTTTTATAATAGTTTGTTTAATCTTTTTAAGTCGTTTCATAACGTCGTTTTCGCCTCTTCCGAAATGGTCATGAAGAATTTCGTATTCAGTAAATAGTCTGGAATAAATTTTTTGATTTTCAGGTATAGGTTTATAAGTTTCTTGTTTCAGGTGAGCCATATTTTTAGCTGCTTCTTCAATAGAATCATAACCTCCTCTGTTTTTTCCTGCCGCAACGGCACCAAATATAGCAGAACCAAGTGCTGAAGCCTGGGAAGAGCGTGCAATCTTTATTTTTCTTCCTGTCACATCTGAATATATCTGCATTAGCAGTTTATTTTTTTCAGGAAGTCCACCACAGGCATAAATTTCGTCAACGGCAACTCCGCTGTTTTCTAACGTTTTTATTATTTTATTAGTTCCGAAAGCGGTTGCTTCGATTAAAGCCCGGTAGATTTCTTCAGGTTTTGTGATAAGTGTGAATCCGACTATCATACCAAAAAGGTCAGCATCAACAAGAATAGACCTATTTCCATTCCACCAATCGAGTGCTATAAGCCCACTTTCACCGGGTTTTATCTTTGATGCTTTTTCCTCAAGAAGTGAATGTAAACTTAAATCTTTTCTTTTTGCTTTGTCGTGATAGTCAGGCGGGACACAGTTTTTTGTAAACCATGCAAAAATATCACCAACAGCAGATTGTCCAGCCTCGAATCCAAAATAACCAGGCAGTATCCCATCTTCTACTACTCCGCACATCCCTTCAGCGAATTTCAGTTCTTTACCAAGAACCATATGACATATTGATGTCCCCATAATCATTACCATTTTTTTTGTATCCACCACAGTTGCAGCAGGGACAGCCACGTGAGCATCGACGTTGCCAACTGAAACTGCTGTTCCTTTCAGTAATCCGGTAAGTTCGGACATTTCCGCAGTTATTTCTCCTGCTTTCCCGCCGAGCGGGTAAATTATTTCGGAAAGTTTTTCTTTAACGACATTTTCCATCCGTGGGTCAAGGGCTTTAAAATATTCATTACTTGGGTATCCTTCGTGCTTATCCCATATTGCTTTGTATCCTGCAGTACAGAGGTTTCTCTTTTCTTCACCTGTAAGTTTCAGCACAATCCAGTCCGCTCCTTCAATAAATCTATCCGCTGCTTCATAGACATCCTGTGCATGTATCAGGGTTTCTAAAATTTTTGGAAAAAACCATTCTGAAGAGATTTTTCCACCATATCTGGAGAGAAATTTTTCGTTTCTTTTTCTCGCAGTTTCGTTTATGATATCTGCTTCTGGCTGTGCTGCGTGATGTTTCCAGAGTTTAACCCAGGCATAAGGATTGCTCCTGAATTTTTCTGAAAAGCAGAGGGGGGCACCATTTTTGTCAATTGGAAGTATAGTGCAGGATGTAAAATCTGTACCTAATCCAATTACATCTTCTGGTTTAACTCCAGATTTTTTTAAAAGAGCAGGTATTGTTACTTTTAATGTTGTTATATAGTCTTCTGGATTCTGGAGTGCCCAGTCGGGTCTGAGTTTGGTTTTCCCATCGAGTAGTATTTCGTCTATTACACCATCTTTATAATTATATACTGATGTTGTAACTTCTTCACCAGTCGCAGTATCAACTAAAACAGCCCTTCCAGATTCAGTCCCATAGTCGATGCCTATTGAATATTTTTTATTCCCCATTCTCTTCTCCCACATCTAAAAGGATATTATCAAAATTTTTTTATTTTTGATATTTCTCATTTATCCCTGATATTCGTGATGAATGAGACACCTTTTTTGAAAAAAAGGTGTTTCCAAAAAACTTACTAATATTCCTCATCCTCAAAGTGCATGGGTGATGAAGAATAAGTAGAAAGTTTTCTTTGCTTACTTTCTTTTTCAAAAGAAAGTAAGTTATGGTTTTATAACTGCTTTTAAGACATGGTCTTCGTAATTTTCAACTGTTTTAAAAGCCTCTTCTGCTTTTTCCAGAGGGAATCTGTGGGTGATGTAAGGTTTAACGATGAATTTTTCTTTTTCTATTAATTGAATTGTTCTTTCGTATGAATGTCTTGACTTATGTATTACTTTTATTTTGATTCCATTTTTTCTGGTTATTTCAGTATCCCATTGAATAATACTATTAGCTATTATTCCAACAAATGCGAATGTACCACCACGTTTGATTGAATTTATAGTCTGTTGAGGAGTTTCAGGGACACCCGCAGCTTCAAATCCAACATCGACGCCCCTTCCATTTGTAAGTTGAATAATTTTTTCAACAGGGTCTTCAAGGTTGGGATTAATTACATCCGTTGCGCCTAAATCTTTAGCGATTTTTAAGCGGTAATCGAGAGGGTCAACCACATAAACATCGAAAGCCCCTGATAACTTTGCCAGTTGAAGGATAGAGAGCCCTATATTTCCTGCGGCGAAAATTGCAACAGAATCAGCAAGATTTATGTTAGATTCATCAATTGAATGGATACAAACGGATATAGTTTCCAAAAGAACACCCTCTTCTGTTGAAATATTATCAGGAAGAGGAAAAAGATTCTTTACAGGATATGTCATGTATTCTCTCATCCCACCGTGATAAGGTGGTGAGCCGCAGAATTTGATACTTTTACACAAGTTATATTCACCCTTAATACAAGATTCGCACTCTCCGCATGTAATAATTGGATCAACGCCCACAGCCATTCCCTTTTTAAGCCCCCGGTCATTTTCGCCCACAGCCTCTATGATTCCTGATACTTCATGACCGAGAATATGAGGCTTATTTATTATTCTTGTGCTTATTCCTCCGTACTTATAATAATGAACGTCGGAGCCGCAAATTCCTACCGAATTAACTTTGATAAGGGCTTCACCAGAATCTGGCTCCGGTTTCTCTATTTCCTCAAGTCGAATGTCTCTTGCTTTATATAATACAGCCGCTTTCATAATATTATAAAAAATAAAATTTATTGTTAATAATTTCTGAATAGAATTTAGAAATTATTTTTTATATTATCAACTATTTTGTTGAAAATGAAATTTTATACTATGTAAATATATGCTGTTGAAATTTTCATATTACTTGCATCCTGTTATCTGTCCTGCACTTCTTCTAATATCTTTTCTAAAATTTCCTTATTTATTCCTAAAATATTCTCCAGAATTTTAATAAATGCTTGACTTAATAAATCTGAAAACCTATATTTACTTATGTTTAAAGCTTCCATAAAGTTATTTCCTCTTTTATTATCTCAGGAGATACTCTATTTATTTTTTATTAAAATTTCAGTAGAATAATTTATAATTTTAAAAATTAAATTATAATCAATATTGCTCTTTAATAATAATAAATTTGTTTTTATATTAAAATAAAAAAACTTTTCTTTTTATTTAGTAACTTTCTATTAAAACTAATAAAAAAGGTGGAACTATGAAAGAAATAAGAGTTGGATTGGTAGGCTGTGGATTTATGGGAAAAGCCCACAGCAACGCATGGCTTAATGTTGCTAAATTTTTCCCTTTAAAGGTAAAACCCAAAATGCAGGTAGCCTGTGATAAAGTCAAATCAATAGGAAAAGCCTATCAGGAAAACTGGGGCTGGAAAAAATTTGAATCGAATTATAAAAAATTACTGAAAAGCAAAGAGATAAACCTCGTTGATATAACAACACCTAACAATGCCCACAAGGAGATTGCACTTGCCGCTGCAGAAAGCGGCGTCAACATTGCCTGCGAAAAACCTCTTGCCATGAATTCTGATGAAGCCAGAGAGATGTTAAAGGCTGTTAGAAAATCGAAAGTAAAACATATGATATGGTTTAATTATAGAAAGGTTCCGGCAATTGGTCTTGCTAAAAGAATCATTGAAGAAGGAAGGATAGGGAAAATATACCATATAAGAGCATCTTATCTGCAAGACTGGATTATGGATCCAAACTTTCCATTAGTCTGGAGACTCCAGAAAGAGATAACTGGTTCGGGTGCCCATGGAGACCTGAATGCGCATATTATAGACCTTGCGCGCTATTTAGTTGGCGAGTTTGATGAAGTTGTGGGAATGGATAAAACCTTCATCAAAACGAGACCACTTGTTGAGGAAGCAGCCGGATTAGCAGGTAAAGGGAAAAAAGAAAAAGGTAAAGTTACCGTTGACGATGCAGTCCTTTTTCTGGCAAGATTTAAAAACGGGGCAATAGCAACGTTTGAATCGACAAGGTTTGCTGGTGGAAGAAAAAATCAGAATCAATTTGAAATCAATGGAAGTAGAGGAACCTTAGCATTTAAGTTTGAGAGAATGAATGAACTTCAATATCTATCACTCAAAGAGCCGCAGCACCTTCAGGGATTTAAAACTATACTCGCAACTGAGCCTGTTCATCCATATGTACATGCGTGGTGGCCTCCAGGACATATCCTTGGTTATGAACATGCCTTTGTTAATGCAGCGAGTGATTTGGTTGAAAGTATAGCAAAGAATAAAAGGATAAAGCCTAACTTTGAGGATGGACTCAAGTGCCAGCAGGTGCTGGATGCGGTGCTGAAATCTGCACAGGAAAGAACCTGGGTTAAGGTGGATGAAATGTAGATAATTCCATTTGTATATATTTTTGTTAATTTTCATCTTTTTTCGGTATTATTATCTTTATATTGAGAATCTAATAAGTTCGATATATGAGTAAATTATATAATGGGTTTTAAACCATCTTTTTGAGAAAGTGTTTCATTTTGTCTCAATTTTGTCTCAGTTTGTCTCAATTAGTCTCAATTTGTCTCAGTTTTGGGGTGATTTTGAGACGGGGTAGACAATTATGTATTTAATTATCAGGAAATTACATCATTTGTCTCACTTTTTTTATTAATGAGTGAGATAATTTTTAGTTTTTTTGCGGAAAAGGTTTTGTTTTTCATAATTATGTTATATTATATTAGAATTACAATATATGAAGTTAGTATATTTAATAACATTTATAATATAATACATTTTTCGAGGGAAGTCAAGAAAAATTTTGAGTGATTGTAAATAAGTCTGATATAAAAACGCTAATTACACTAATTTCAAGAACTTAACATTACTTCAGTTAGAAAAGATTAATTAGCGTTAATTAGCGAAATTTAC
>JAUWXV010000176.1 GCA_030616165.1 bacterium
TTTAAAAATATGTTAACGGACAGAACGCTGTTCTGTCCCTACATAATAGTCATTTGTAATTGAATATATTGTAGGGACAGGACATTGTCCTGTCCTTCTGTTCTAAAGTAAAAGTTGATTTTATTTCGTTTATTACTTTTCTATTTTAAAAAATGTCAGGAAAATATATGTCATTTATTATTTAATAAGGCACTACTTAATTTTTATTCCACAAATAACGCCTATTTATTGCTTATGCTTGTCCCGCCGCGCCGACACGTAAAATCCATTTTTCGACTACCTTTCCCATATCCTGCATGGCTTCAACCAGAGCAGTAGATACCCAGGGATTCTTACACATATTCCACTGCTGTTTGAGAGATTCCCGAACAGCCCGGATGAGTTCACTGGCAATATTAATCTTAGCAATACCAAGAGATATTGCTTTTTTGATGTCTTTATCAGGAGTACCTGAGCCGCCGTGTAGGACAAGTGGGATATGGACTTTTGAATTAATGGCTTCAAGAAGGTCGAATCTCAGCCGCGGAAGACTAATGTAGTTACCATGTGCATTGCCAATTGAAATCGCCAGTGCATCAACACCTGTTGCATTCACAAAAGCGAATGCATCTTCCGGGTCAGTAAGAGTTGAAACTTGTTCTCCTTCGATAGTAGAGTCATGAATTTTGCCCACAGAGCCAATTTCACCTTCAACAGTAACACCAAGCGGACGGGCAATCTCAACAACTTTACGAAGTGCTTCAATATTCTCAGAGAAATGTTTATTTGAGAAATCGAGCATTACAGATGTATATCCTGCATCAAGACAAGATTTGACTTGTTCAAGTGATTTACCATGGTCAAGATGTAAGGCGGCAGGAATAGTATCTTTTCCCGGCAAAGCATGGGCAATATTAGCCATTACGCGAGGATTGAGCAGAGAAAATTCACTAAAACCATTCATAAGAATGACCGGTGAATCAAGTTTCTCTGCAATATTAAGAACAGTCAGCATAGTTTCGGCATTCCATACACAGAATGAAGGAACTGCATATCCGCCGACAACAGCTTTTTTCATCAATTCCAACATCGGGATAAATTTCATTTATCGTGTCCTATTTTCCATTGGTTTATTCGTTGTCAAAATATATATAAAAATAAATCTTAAATCAAATATTTTTCTCTCTGGAATATGGGTATCACATATTTTATAGGAAAATAAGAGACTGCCCATTGGAGGTGCATTATGGTACATTTTGGTAAAAAAATAGCACAACAGCATAAAACCATTGAGCCATTTAAATAATTGTTTTCATTAGAAATTTACATGTGGGAGATAGTGGACTCGTCCTCCTGAGGCGGATTCGCCTATGGCGGAAACCAGTGACTTACTGGTTAACAGTCAGTTGCCCTATTAATTTTTAACAACTTTGTAACTCATTAAAAAACAAAATAACTGCAAAGCCTTTACATTTTTAATTGTCACAATTGAAACAAATGGATACTATTTAACAACATTGCTGCTACGAATAGACAAATTTATTTTTTTTATTTTTGCAATTAGAAAATCAATTTTATACCAAACGCTCATGCTCTTTTAAGAGCGCCACGAAAAATGAAAATACTTGATATTAATCATCTCAGGAAACTTTGGCTACGTGAATTATATTCTATTTTAAGAATAAAAGTGGGAAGAATTGACAAGGTGTAAACTTTTTATTCCCTATTGAATAACAAACCATACATTTCTCCCATACCCCTCTGCACCTATTTAGTTTATTAAGAATTGAATACCTTTAAAGAATTTATTCTTCTAAAATACTATTATTTTCAATATTCACTTTAATATTCTGACCGTTTGGATGAATTAGGCACAATATATTCGAATTATCAGCATTTACCTGTGCAATTTTTTTCCTTCCTGATGATTCACTTTCCACATACCATGATTTCTCCTCTTCTTCATATACTAAACTTATCATTTTTTCAGTATCATCATCGTTCATTTCAACTACATCAAAACGATTCTTAGATGCCATAATCCGATAAATTTTCCCGTTTTTCTCCACAAATTGAATATCCTGTTCCCCCTCTGTCATTTTCACAGGATTTTCTCCTGTATAAAATTCGATGACATTTAATATAGCAAAATCGACGAAACCAACTACCTCATATACAGGGATAATGAAAAAAATCCACATTACCATAGAATTCATCCATTTGTCACCAACCTCGCTGTTCCATTTGTACAGCTTTTTTGTAAGCATAAACTTTCCGAAGCATCCGGCAAAACTACAAATACAAATGCACAATATTAAAACAATCGAAAGGACTTTTAGAGTTCTACTTTTCATCATGTCTCCTATGTTTGTTAATTAACTTGCCAAATTATAAAACAAATTTGGTCTTGTTTTTATATAAGATTTCCTGTAAATTTGAAAATTAATTTAAATACTTATTAAGTAAATGTCAATAAGATTTATTATTTTCCTTTATATTTAATTCATTCCAATCTTTCTCGGAAAATTAATGGGAAAAGGTGTATATATGAGACTAAAAATCTAAAAGATATCTATCATTTTACACCAAAAGCGGCAAGAATTGGCAAGAAATATTTAACAGGATATGTTTTAAGTAGATTGATGTATAAAAATTATCATTTTTATTATTGGCATGAAATTTTTAGTTCTGGTCCAATCGGCGACACTGAATTGAACGATTTGCAAACTATTAAATTTACAATTCCAAGAGAGCAATTAAACATGTAAAAAATTGAAGAGCATTTTTAAGAAATTCTACCATTTGACCAGTGTAACGATTTGTTAATACATTAACTTTAAATATTCGCACCTGAAAAAAGCAGTTTTATGGTTTATTAATAATAAAAGCTTAAATTTCATCCCGCCAAGGCGGGACAAATGCCAAATAAAATCCAAATGACTAAATGTCAAAACTTGTTAATTTATAGTTATTTTGATATTTGGATTTTTTTCCTAATCCGCCTTTGGAGGTGAGCTTGATTTGACATTTGGATTTTGACATTTGACATTAAATATTCTATTTTCTACTAATATAGAAGAATTATTAGTTAAAGGGTTAAGAAATCACCTCACTAGTTTGGTACCCGAATATTACTATTTTCGAGCCATTATAATTGAACTATCAGAAAACACTTTAAATCTATTCACTTTTTAAAAGCATGAAGAAAGCAGTGAATGTTGCTCAAAATCGCACCTGAATAGTAGTTAATATTCCACCTTCTATAATGGGGGCAATCCCGAAGTAAATTTTCTTGCCGTTGTTATGTCCGATAATGTCTTCCTTTGCCCGCTGATAGGTCTCAAACCGCCTTTCTTCGTCAGACTTGACAATCAATGCCATAATACCACCAATTAATGGACCAGTGAATGCACCAATTCTTGTCTCATCAGTGTCATCAACGTAGAAAAGGCTTGTTAAACCTGTTGCTATGGAAACACAACCTGATATTATACGCTGTTTTCGTTTTTTTTGAGCCAGTTCTTCAAAACGTCGTTCTCCATAGTAAAATTTTTGCCGTACCTGGTCAGAATTATCCGCAGGTAAATCGCTGAATTCACGGTAGATTAGCTCCTGCTCAGAGGCAATCTTGAATGGTAAAACACTTAAGCCCCCGAAGAGCAAACCTCCCCCAAGGAGTGCGTATCCAACAGTCCTTGCATCATTATCTCCAGCAGAAGCGAGTACTGCTGCTCCTCCGATTCCTGTTCCTATACCAAGACCCAGCAAAACATAACCACCTATCCGGCGATTACGCAGTGCTTTGTCTGAGAGAGACTTAAGGCTAGCATTAAGCAGACCAAGTGTCTTCGCTTCCTGATTCTTTGTCACATTGTCCTGAACAAAAACTCTGGATTCTGTAAAAAGCCCAGCTGCCGGCTGCGCCTTAATTTCAGTAAACAATATACTTAATATTAACAGAGTAATCAGCCCAATGTGAATATAACTTCCAAATTTTTTCATGTTGCTCTTTCTTCCTGATTAAAAGTGGAAAAATTAATTGACGAACAATATAAAATAATTAAGTTGTAATGTCAATATGAAAATGAAAAATTTTGATTATATTTATGCTGAAAATTTAATAAATTAAAATTTTATTTTTATTTTCTAGATAGTTGGTTGTTGGCTCCGAGGGTGGGACGATGTTAGAACTTTTTTCAAAAATCTGAATGAGGATGTATTCATTCCCTGCTTTTAATTTTTAACGCTCTCAAATCAAATCGTATTTCCCGGAACTAAATTGGTCTAACCCTCAAGGATCAGTTTTTAAAAATAAAATCCTACTAAGTATCTGTTTTAATGCTTTTCGGTTAAAAGAAGTTGCCTAAGGCAATTTGGAAGAAACTGTGATTTCTCTTTTATCCGCTGTTAGACGATGGCATTAGACACCAGCAACTCGAAAACTTGCGAAAGTTATTGAATCGCCGTATTTTTTTATTCATGTACTGTTATTATCCATAGCATCATAAGAAAATTAAACTCTACAATAACCCCATAGATAATCAAGTAAATTATTTAGATTGCAGGTTAATAAGATAACATATTTATCAGCACTGCCACAGTAGAAAAAGAGTTTTTCCTTAACAACAACTATTCCGGTGGGAAAAACGACTGCAGGGACATCAACTTGATATACCTCATCGCCATAAAGTTCATATGTCTTTGAAGGAATATAGATTGGCGTTTTAGTTCTACATAATACATCTCTCGGATTATCTAAATCTAATATGGCCGCGGATATAGAGTATCCCCTTTTAATCCCTTTTTTTAGTCCATAACTCTTTGCCACATCTAAATTTATTTCTCCAACACTGTGATATATCAGTAACCATCCCCGTTCAGTCTTTATAGGTGGAGGACCTGAACCTATCTTTTCTTTCTCATGTTGATATATACCAGCTTTTAAAATTCGACTTTTTTCGCGCTTCTCATAAAGAATCTGCCATTTTTTTCTATGTTTCTCAGGCCTTAATAATTGCTCTAATCCGGCATCCAATACATCGAGAAATATGCCATCAGATGGAGGATATCTTAGTAGCATATAGACCGCATCATTTTCCCAAAATGGTATCGAATTTCGAGACTCTATGTCGTGTATTATTCCATGATAGGTAATTTCTTTAAAGTCGTTTGTGGAATAGATAGCTATTCTATCATCATTTCCATCACCTTTGAATGGGGGGTTTATCTTTCCGCATCCGACCAGGAGATAGGTCTGTCCGTACCTGACGATCCGGATGTCCTCTATCCCATAGATAAAATCTTGATGATCGGTGCCATCGCCCCGGATCACCACGTTCTGTAATCTGCTGAAATGAACACCATCCTCACTCGCCAAAGGCCAAATCTCAGAGACATAGTTTTCCAGACGGTAGCGCTCAATACCCCACTTCTCATCGAAAAAGTTACTCTTTTGATACCTTTGGTGGCATCTCGGCATCAGGATAACCTTGTTCTGGAATATCTCAGCTCCACCGTTGAAGACAGCTCCAATCTTCAGCTTTCCGTTCTCGTGCCAGGTGAGCCCGATGTCGTGAGGCTTCACAATGGGATTTTCCCCATAGGAGTCCAGTTTAAAGATAGTCTCTCCCGACTCGATTTGAACGACTTTTCCATCTCCTAATTCCTTAACTGTGCGGTCCAAAGGAGAGTCCATTTCACTTCCTATCATAATAATTGATTAAACAACTTGATAAATGCCAGTGCGATTTTCTCTGATGAATTTCTTTCAACATATTCCTTTGCTGCCTTTCTGCATTCCTCATATTTTTTATCTTTTTCAAACACGCTCACAAGGCATTTCTTAAACCCCTCTAAACTCCTATATTTTAAAACCTCGTTATCCATATTTTCAAAGAAATTTGAATCCCTCGCAATAATAGTACATCCAGATCCCATTATCAAATGAGCAGTGCTTGATAGAACTGCACCTTCTAATGAGTGCTTTCCAAATATCATTACATCTGCAGCATAAAGATATTCATATATTCTTTTCTGTTCAAGAACCTCTTTGCTTATTGTTGTCACTTTACATAATTTTTCAAATCCATGGACACGTTGTGCAGAGCTGAATATCAATAAAAGTATAGAATACTTGTTATTTATATCCAAAAGTGCCGGAACCGTATCAATTATATCTCTCCATTTCTGACCAAATACAACTATTATTTTCTTATTAAGCGGTAGTCCTAAATTTTCCCTTGCTTTCTTTTTATCACCTTCGATCCAGGGATGACATGGAAAAGGGATAATATGAATTTTATCCTCAGGATATACTTCCTTTAAGAACTTTTTATACCGATGGTCAAAACATACCACAGCATCAAAGTCAAATTGGTAATAGGAAGGGTCATCTTTCAATTTATTGGTATGCGCTACAAGGATTGTCTTTGCTTTTTTCCTTATGCGATAAAATATCTTCCCTAATTTATCTCTGGGAAGCATTCCTAAATCTTGAACAATAAATACATCATAGTCTTCTTTTAAAAAAGGCATTGGATTTAAATAATTTGACCTTTGGGGAGTTCCAAAACACCTTATAATATAATTCTCATCGATTCCTATAAGTGCGTATCCGTGAAAGTCACCTTCCAGAAAGGAAAATACTTTTAACTCATTCCCTGCCTTAATCCATTCTTTTCCAACCAGTTCTGCATGAATAGAGACGCCAGATGTTTGGTTCCAGGCGCTCATCATTCCTATTTTCATCCTACCTCCCTTTATATAACTGTAAATGCTGATTTGCCACGGCTTGCCATGAAGTGAGCTTTCTGTATTCTTCAATACGATCAACCACATATTGCCAGAATTTTTTATCTTCAAAAAGACGAATGACTATTCCTGCGATTCCAGAAGAGTTATATGGAAGGACAAGAAGTTCATCACAAATGTTTCTCAGTTCTTCAAACTTAGGTATCCTTGAGGCAATAACAGGCTTTTTTGCACCAATTGCAAGATGAAATGAGCCCGATGCAGATCGATCTTCCTCGTAGTATGGAAACATGATGATGTCAGATCCACTTAACGGGTAAGACACCTCTTCGTTCGGGAAGAACCTATTTAGATAAATGACATTCTTCTGAAGACCCAGTTCCACTATCTTTTTGCGCACAAATTCCGCATAATCCCTGTCCTCCTGTGAAGCATTTGGAGCAAGACCTCCAGCCACAAATAGATGTACGTCTTCAAATTTTTTCAATATCTTAATTATAGCATCAAGAACTATGTGGAGACATTTATGCTTCTTGACAAATCCGAACATAAGAAGTATTTTTGCGTCTATGGGCAATCCGAGCCTCTTCCGGGAAGCCTTTTTGTCTTCATTGCTGATTTTTGTTCCATGAGGGATAATGTGAATCTTTCCTGATGGTATTCCAAGTCTTGTCAGGATATCTTTTTGTGATTCAATGTGTACAATAACTTGATCTGCAAGTTGAGCTATTTTCGCGGCGAAATTCTCATCTATAGCCCCTCTTTCGGAGAATTGAGCTGGTCTCACACAATGGATGGTTATTACTTTCTTGGCATTTACATCCAGTCCCTGAAGCACTGATGGCAATCTATCATCAAACTTATATATACTGTACTCGTGTTGAATGTGAACGATATCCGTTCCCTTTGCATGCGAAATGATAGATTCTACATAATCGTCGTTTCTATCCCAGGAGGGGATTACCTCAAGTTTATTCTCCGTAATGGAGGATGCTCCTTTCTCAGCAATGATCTTGATCTCTATGGTGGTGTCTACTTCTCTAATGCCATGAATGAGATAATCTGTATAGGTAGCAATTCCACACTGTGTGGGAAGATATGTCG
>JAUWXV010000054.1 GCA_030616165.1 bacterium
GGGGTGAATTCCTAAAATTTTACCTGTGAATTTTCCATTCTTAATTTCGAGTTCTGTTCCTTTTTTATCGTCAAAAGAAAATGAGTTCGAAAATATATCCAATATAAAATTTAATGTTCCGGAAACAATAATAAGTAAGTCACCGTTTTCCCTATGAGTCTGAATTATCCTTTTTATTTCTTCTGGAGCAAGTTTATCTATTATTGGCAAAAAGAATTCGGTTGCAATATTGCTTAATTTTTCAAAAGATTTTTCTTTAAGGTAATATTTGTTCTGTGAAACCATTCGATTCCATTGTCCGATATTTCGGATGAATTTTAAAAAATACCAGAAAATATCAATAAGATTTAATTCTCTTTTTTTGAAGAGATGTTCGATGAATCTCATCTCGGTGGACTTTCCTAATATGATAGTTCCATCTAAATCAAATATTGCTGCTTTTTTCATCGATCATATTTATTGTTCGTGGATAGATTTTATCAAAGAGTATCTCTTTGCCGTCCCATAAGACCGGAAGCCCTCTCACAATACACATAAATAAAGTGATATAAACTAATATATCCGAGAATAAATATAAAGTACCAATAATATCCGAATTTATTGTCCATTTAAATTTTTCAATTCCAGTATTTAAAAATATTAATATGCCTAAATATGTGAACAAAATAGCTTTCGTAATTCCGTAAAAACCTCTGCTGAATCTGGAAGAAACTAAGAACCTTGTGAATTTTGACTTCATCATAGTCTTCTTTCCGAATGGAGTTTTACCGCTCCTGAATGCCAGAGCTCTTACATTATCTGATAAAAATCCTCTTGTAATGACAATCATCGGCACCCAAAAACTTATCATTCCTGTATAGGCAAAATATATCCAGAATATGCTTTCTACAATCCTGTCTCCCACAATGTCAAATAAAGCGCCAAATTCAGATGCTACTTTAAATTTCCTTGCTATATATCCATCCAGTGAATCGAGATAAATGACAAAAATCACCATAAAGATTGCAAATGCTTGCAAATAAAAAGAACTAATCTGAAACAAACCCACTGTCACAAATACAAGAGCTATTCTTATCAAAGTAACGACATTTGCTTCCATCTTTTATCCTCCTATAAAAATTTTTTTTCGAGGTCAAATTTGACTTAATACTTACAGTCTCACTTTTTTGTCAGAGAAACTGAAAGTCTGATTTGATTAAACTTTTCTTTTAAAAACAAATTTGTCTCCGCCAAGGAAGTTAACAAAAAAACTAAAACATAATCCTATAAAATTGCACAAAATGACATCAAAATGAAATAACTGCATTGTAAGGATTAATACTATCATCTTTACTACGAATGCTGTGATGCAGATTAGATGGTAATTCAATAATGTCTTAAAATATGAAGAAGTAGCTCCTCTTCTCTCCTTCCAAACCCAATAATAGGAAATATTGAAGTTGTTGAACATCGCAAATTCAAACGAAATCACCGGGGCAATAAAATAGATTAAAGATTCGGATTTGAATATATATCGGGACAGGATAAACAATACTGCTGTATCGACAACTACACCACAGGCACTGCTTAAAGAGAATTTATAAAGTCTGAAGAAAAATGGGAATAAGAATGATTTGCTTCTCATCTAACTCTCAACTTTTGGTAGATTAAATCATTTTTTCTGCTGGCAAAGGTTTTCCAGCAAAAGGTCTATATACTTATTTGGTCAGTCCTTAATATTTGGTTTCGACATCCTAAAGCACAAGACAATCCTCTCCTTAACTTTCCCTAATTTATAAAATTATTTCCTAATAGTCAATAAGCAGGATGTTAATAAATTTTTTGAAGATTTGGCAATTAAATCTCTCTAAGTCCTTATAAATCAATGTGCATTCTTTTTAAAATTTCTATCAAGTGTCAAACGTGTTTTAGAATATTTGAATCCAAAGAATTAATTGAAGAGATAATGAATCAAAGACAAAAAGCGGTCTTGATTATAATAATAAGACCGCCTTTTTTTATCTCCGAATGTATAACTGGATTATGATTTTATTATTTTCCAAAAAGAACCTTATCAAGCACTGCTTTCGTGCGTTTGATCCCTTCCCGACCACTTGTTTCGATGCCGTAAAAACCTCGATAGCCTCCGTCACGACACATTTCAATCATTTTAATAGTTGCCTCTTCTGTAGGTTGGTACCTGACGGACTGTCCATGAGAGTATGGAAGGAATCTCCTCACACGTTCAACATTATCAAATTTACCGCCGGGTCCTCTCCAATCCGGAAGCAGACCGAAGTATAGACTGTTGACTCGTTCCTGGAGAGTAATCATAGCATCCGGGTCATCGGATGTTCCTCCATGGTTTTCGATTAAAATACTTATTTTTCTCGGCACAGAGTATTCTAACATAAGATTATAGGTTTCTTCTGCGTAGTTAATCATGTCCTCTTTTGATGCATCTTTAGGTCCATACCAGTTAGTTCTGATAGCGTGACATCCGAGGTAGGCAGCAATGTCAATCCACTTTTTATGGTTTGTAACTGTCTGCATCCTCTCCTGTTTTGTAGGAGCAGCCGTTGGCCCCTCATCATCTACCATTATAAGTACCATTTTAACTCCATATTTATCAGCATTCCTCTTTAACCGCTGGAGATAACCATAGGTTGGGACTTCGAAAAGTGTATTGACGAATTCAATTCCATTGATGCCAAAATCTTCTTTAGCAATTCTTGGAAAGTCTAAATTTGTCCATTTTCCTTCTCGGATTTCTTTAACCAGTGCCCATTCAGCCAATGAGATGTCATCTTTAGTAGTTCTGAGAGCAGCATTTAATTTTGTGTTCTTTGCCAATGTTAAACTGCTCAATCCAGCTCCCAATGCGAGCGTTTTGCCCAAGAAATTTCTGCGCGTTAATTTTTTCATAATTTCCCTCCTGTAATTTAAATACGTAATGTCAAAAATAAATTTTTTATTTTTACTATTTTTGTGCTTATTTCTCTGTCATTCCTGCCCTTCGCTCACAATGACAGGTGTAACACGTCATTGCGAGGAGTCCCGGGTACTCGGGACGACGTGGCAATCTCAACACAATCTTATATCATATTATTTAAGACGTTATATATAATTATTCATCTCAATATGGAATCCCCATCGCTTTGCCTCTCTTTCCATGATTTTATAAAGCTGTTGACTGCAATCTGTAATAAAGGCATCTTTCGTTAATTTCATTATATCAGCAATGGAGCGATGTGCCCGGTCCACTGCGCTCATCCCTGGTTTGATTTCACCAAACTGGTGGATTGAACGGTCGATGGTATTACCCGGCAAGAACAATTCTTCACGAAACCACTTTAATGTATGAGGGTCGCTCAGGAAATCTCCTGTGGAGATAAGCCTTTCGAGTAATACCGCCGCTGAAGTTTCTTCCTGGAGGGTAATTCCTTTCTGAAGGCGGTAAGCCATTCCGCATATCTCGTTATCCATCAGCAATTTTTCAAAACTTTGGCAGCTTTCAAAGTTGAGCATCCCCGCACCTGCCACCATATTGATGCCTGATAGTGCAGCCAGGATAATCCCTATGCCCGATTCTAATCCAGCCTGATAGTCAGTCCGCTTGGAATCGGAAAGTCCCATATATGCATGTGTGGGTAAACCGAAATATTTCCCAACCTGAGCAAAACCGCAGTCTATAAGCATTGTTTCAATAGCCCCCATGGGAGTAGTTCCATGCCGCATATCTAAAACCGATGGCGAACCACCATAAATCACCGGTGCTCCAGGAGAAACTGACTGGGAAATCAGGATACCGCTGAGGGTTTCTGCTGTATGCTGTACAAGGACATCTTTGAGGGTTACTGGAGAGGTTGCCCCGGCTATAGGCATGGATACAAACTCTGATGGGATTCCGCTCCGGGCGCAGTCTATAAGACTCTGCGCGGTTAAGTCACTCCACCTTAATGGAGGGGATGGGCAGGCGTCGAATATGGCAAGAGGTTTTTCTCGCAGGTTTTCTTCCGAACCGCGGACTGCTAACAGAAGGTCTTTCATCACGGAAAAACTCTCTTTCCGGAATGTCCCTGTTACAATTGGTTTGGAACAGTAAAGGAGAGCATGATACAAGCGGTAACTATCCTGAATCTCACCCGGGACATCATTATATATAAGTGCTGTGCTCTGAGCCTTGATATAATCTAATTTTTGAAGCAAACAATGAAAAATCCTTGCATCAGGTGTTTGAGGAGGACGGATTTTCATCGACTCATAGTCTAATATATTAAGCGCTGCTGAACCCGGTGTAAACACCAGAGTATCCTCTTTTAAAATAAATGAATGCTTACCTTCACGGTCATAAAAGGAAATCGTTCCGGGGGGTTGTGAAAGAATCTCCTCCGTTCTCCATCGAGGACAGTATGCACGTTTGGTTTTCTTATCAATCCGCACACCATTATCCCCGAGAAGAGTCAATGCTTCATCATTTTCAACAAAGAAACCTACCTTTTCCAATACATCCATGGCTTCATCAATTACAAGGATTATGGTATCCTCTGGTAATGTATGAAATTTTGGAATATTCATCTCTAATTCTTACAATTTTCGAAATTATATCTCTTTTTTGAAAAACTAAGATTCCGAAATGGTTGATCGAACAGGGCAAATAAAACTCTTAATCAAATTTTCCCATTTTATCGATGGAAATAAGTTTAATGTGAAAGTAAGTCCTTTTCAAAAGACAAAATATAACCTGAATAATTTACAAAATTATTTATTTTAGCAACTAAGTTATTGATGTTATAAAAATTGAACCGATGCTGTTTTTAAAATTCTTTCAATAGTTTTTCTTTATTTTTTAATGTAACTTCATTACCGCTTGTTATATATTCTTCATTCATAGCCGCTCTAAGGGATATATCCTGTATAAATTTTTCCGCTAATACCTTTTTCTTTTCCGATATTTTTGCATCGTTAAGAACTAAATAGCCGCGATAAACAGCCACTGCTATATCTATCATTTTCCTCGAATAAAATTCAATATATTCCGAATCTTTCTTTTCTTGAAGATAATTAACAGAGTTTAGAAATTTTTTATAGATTTCGCTCATTTTAATGGAAAGCGGTTTTAAGTCACCATTGTATTTCTGGGATGAAAATCTGTCAAGCTCTTCATTCAGAGCTCCGGTAAGTATCCCCCCAATAGCAGCAACCACCTGTAACTGGGATGTCCCTTCGTATATTGTTGTAATCCTTGCATCTCTGAAATGTCTTTCGACGTTGAATTCTTTCATATAACCCGTTCCGCCGTGAACTTGAATTGCATCGTATGCAACCCTGTTACACATCTCAGATGCATAATATTTACTCATCGGTGTTAAAATGTTGGCATGTTTTTCTAACTTTTTAATTCTTTCTCGCAACAATTTTTTTTCGTCATTGTTTTCGCTCAGGGATTCAAGTTTTTTCTCAAGACATTCTGCCATATCCACCACCCAGGCAGTTCGGTAAACAAGGCTTCTTGTCGTTTCAATTTCTGTCTTCATATTTATGACCATATCATAGACAGCGGGGAACTCAATAATCTTTTTGCCGAATTGTTCCCTTTCGTTTGCATATTTGAGTGCCTCTCTGTATGCTGCTTCTGCTATGCCGAGGGCTTGAAGAGCAATTCCCACTCTTGCACCATTCATCATAGACATCACATATTTGATAAGTCCAAATTTCCTTTTTCCGATTAAGTATGCAGGCGAATTATTGAATTGCAATTCGCAAGTCGGTGATGCCTTGATACCCAGTTTATTTTCTATTCTTCTCACTTTTAAGGTATCATCCTTTTCATATATAAACAGACTTAATCCCCTTGCGTCTTTTGTTCCTTCTTCTGACCTTGCTAAAACAAGCAAAATATCCCCACAGCCATTCGTAATAAACCTCTTGACGCCGCTGAGACGCCAGCAGCCGTTTTCCAAGTCTTCAACTGCTTTAAGTTGTACAGACTGCAAATCAGAACCTGCATCAGGTTCAGTTAAAGCCATTGCACTTGTTATCTCTCCCGAACAAAATTTAGGAAGGTATTTCTCTTTCAATTCATCGCTTGCGAATTTGTAAACGGTTTCAGCAATATCCTGAAGACAGACGATATTCATTACACTTGCATCTGCTCTTGAAATCATTTCTGTGAATATTGCACCTATTATGCGTGGAAAGTTCAGACCTCCGTATTTTCTGGGAACGGTGATTCCTAATAAATCTGCTTTTTTAATCATTTCAAGGGAATCTTTTATCCCTTTTGCATATGTAACCTTGCCGTTTTTTAATTTGCTCCCCTCACTATCAATTTCGGGAGCCTTTGGCGCAATATATTCTCCTGCAATCTCTCCAGCAATACTTAAGACCCTTTTATAGTTATCTTTTGCATCTTCTATATTTTCCGGGGCATAAGGATAGATATCTTTTTCATTAAAATTATCTTCTCTTATTTTAATTATTTCATCTATATCTGAATTTTGGAAATGGAATAAAATATCTTCATTATCCTCAAAAAAGTTCGCCATCTTCTATACCTTTAGTTTTTAATTTACAACTTTTTTTGAAAAAAAAGTTGCATAAAAAAACTTTTAATTATTTCTCCTCTCAAGAGGAGAAATTTATCCATTTCTAATTCCGTGCAAAGCACGGAATTAGAAATAAGTTAAAAGTTTCTTTGCCCACTTTCTTTTCAAAGAAAGTGGGTTCCTTTTTCTTTATATACTTTAATCATCATTGGTATAACTTGATTAAGGTCTCCTGCAATTCCGTAATGTGCGATTTTAAATATTGGAGCTTTGGGGTCTTTATTGATTGCGATGATTTTATGAGATTCAGCCATACCTGCCCTGTGCTGGACAGCCCCTGATATTCCGCAGGCAATGTATAATTTGGGTCTGACGGTTGTTCCGGTTTGCCCGACCTGTCGTTCGCTTTCGATGAAACCTGCATCAACAGCAGCGCGTGAACCGGCGACATCACCGCCGAGTGTGTGGGCAAGTTCGTAAATTAATCTAAAATTGTCCTTACTCCCGACACCAAAACCACCTGATACTATTATCCTTGCATTTTTGAGGTTGACTCGTTTTTCAGATTTTGTTCTCTTGATAACCTTTGTAATTAAATCTTTTTCGCTGAATTCAGGATTAATATCTACAAGTTTGCCTTTTCTGTTTGAGTCTGGGGCAGATATTTTCATCACACCTTCTCTGACGGTTACCATCTTGGGTGGGTCCCAGGTATTTACTATGGTTGCAATAACATTTCCTCCGAATGCGGGTCTTATCTGGAATAGAGTATCTTTGAGAATCCTTTTTAAACGGGCATCGTTATAATCACCAATTTTGAGGTCGGTGCAGTCGGCGGTAAGCCCGGCAGGCAGTATTGAGGCAAGCCTTGGAGCAAGGTCTCTGCCGGTTGTTGTCGCTCCAAACAGGATAATTTCCGGTTTCTGTTTTTTTGACAGATTATAAATTACTTTTGTATATGGTAAAACAGTATAGTATTCTAAATTTGGGTGGTCGGCGAGATAAACAACATCACAGCCATATTTGAAAAGTTCTTCCGGAACATGCTTAATATTATGTCCCAGAACGACTGACCCAAGAGATGTATTCAACCTGTCCGCCAATTCTCTACCTTTGGAGACAAGTTCAATAGAAATTTCTGCAAGTTTCCCTTCATCCTGTTCCGCTATTACCCACACTTCTCCTTTATTTTCCATTCTTTTATCCCAAAATATGGTCGGACACTAATTCTGTTATAAGTCCTCTTATATCTTTAATATTTGGTTCAACCTTTTTTATTTCAGAAGATATTAATTGAACATTTTCTGCTTTAGCGACCCTTGTTGGTGAACCATTTGAGCCGCAGTCTGATGAGTCTATATCGATATCCTCCACCTTCCATGTCTTTATCAGTAATTTCTTTCTTTCAAGTTCTTTTGATAAATTTTTAATCTTTTCGTCTGATAAATTATTTTCTCTTTCGATTTCTGCGATGGACTTGGCTTTTTTATATTTCATCATTAATTTGCATGATGGATATCTTGGTTCGTTTGCAGTTCCCATTATAGTAAGTAGAACAGGGAGATTTGTCTCTATAATTTCGTATCCCCCTTCTATACTTCTTCTTACGGTAATGGAATAATTGTCAATCTGCTCAATCTTTTCTACGAAGGTGACCTGTGGTATATCAAGTTTAGCAGCCACCTGTGGTCCGACCTGTGCAGTATCGCCGTCTATTGCCTGTCTTCCACAGAAGATAAAATCAAATTTCCCTGATTTCTTTATTGCTTTGCTAAGGGTGTATGCTGTAGCGAGTGTGTCCGCTCCTGCGAACCTTTTATCTGAAAGTTGTATTACATCATCGGCACCTCGGTATAAAGATTCACGGAGTATTTCCGAAGACCATGGAGGTCCCATAGTTATCACTTTTACTGTTCCACCGAATATCTCCCTTATAGAGAGCGACATCTCAAGTGCATTGAGGTCATCGGGATTGAATATTGCTGGAAGGGATGCTCGGTTTACTGTCCCGTCCTCTTTCATCACGTCACCTGTAATATTTTTTGTGTCCGGAACCTGCTTTATCAATACTATTGATGTATATTCCATTTTTATTCTGCTGTTAAAATTGTTCTTTTAACTTTATTTGAAATTATATCTGAAATTTTATATTTCCCATTTGCATTTTTAGCCAGATTCTCAATTTTTTCAAAAGTCGCAGCCATAGTTAATCTTTCCCTAATTCTCTAATCCTTTCTAAAAAATATCTCAGGTAGGACAGACATTCCTGCCTGCCCTGTGGGCTTGCCTTGGGGTCTGTCCACAAAACAATAGTAAATATTTCCGTTATTCCCCCGAGTACTCGGAGGAATATGCATAAAGAGTTTCTTTTCCCCAGATTGTTCTGCTGAACCACTGGGGCAGTGCCTGCTTTCTTTACAAGATGATAAGGCAGAAAACAAAAATTATACATTATGCAATGCTTTCTAACAAATAAATATCTTTTTAAAATATGTACATAGATAGTAAAACAATAAAAATGTCATTCCCGCGAAAGCGGGAATCCACCTTTTGCCTCTTCATCTTAAAAAAAATTAGGTAGGACAGACATTCCTGCTTGCCTTGGGGTCTGTCCACAAAACAATAGTTAATCTTTCCCTAATTCTCTACTTCTTTCAGCCGCTTTTTTAATTGTTTTGATGATAATATCTTTTAATTCAGTAATAATTTCCATTCCTGCTTCGGTCGTTCCACCGGGGGATTTTACCATCTTTATTAATTCTTCCGGAGATAAATTGTATTCTTGAAGAAGTTTTGCGGTTCCTGAAAATGTCTGTAAAGTTAGTTCCCTAGAAATATTGTCTTCGATTCCGAGTTCTTTTCCAGCATCAATAAATGAACCTATAATATACGACACAAATGCAGGACCCGAACCACTCAAACCTGTAACCGCATCGAGCTGTTCTTCTTTCATGAAGAATACCTTTCCGGCAGAACTAAGTAAATCATAGGCAGTTTGAATCTCTTTTTTACCCGCATATTTCCCAGCACAAAATCCCCCTGCCATCTCCCCAACCTGACATGGAGTATTGGGCATAACTCGAATAACTTTACACTTTTTTATTATATTTTCTATATATTCTGTTTTTATACCCGCCGCTATTGAAATTATTAATTTGTCCGAAGTAATGTAATCTTTTATTTCTAATAAAACTATTTTAAAGTCCTGAGGCTTTACAGATAAAAATATTATCTCTGAGTTTTTAACAACGTCAATATTATCGTAAAATATGTTTATATCTGTTTCCCTTTTTATATATTCAAGTCTATCCTTCCTTTTATCACTTGCAGAAATATTTTGTGAAGTAGATATTCCCTTTTTAATTATGGCATTAATCAATGCCTCACCCATTTTTCCCGCCCCTATAAATCCAATTTTTTCGGATATAACCATTATCAAATACGATTTATTTAAGTAAATTTATTATTTTTTTAATTTTAAAAGATATAAAATTTTATTTATAAAAACAAGAATATTAAGAATAATCAGGCATAAAAATAAATATTTAATAAATTCATATTGTTGATTATTAAGAATTTATGTAAAATTTATAAATTATATAATTAACCTTATGATTTTATTAATGTTTTATTTAAAAATATTTATTCAAGATCAATAGTAGGGCAGGTAATAGTTCCGATAACGCCGGGGACTTTTTGAATCTGGTTAGCGACTATCTTTCCCAGGACATTTATATTATCGGCTTCAACGATAGCAATAGCGTCGTACTGTCCGGTAACACTTTGCGCTTTAATAACTCCACCGATATTTGAAACTTCTTTTATAACCTCACTTGCTTTTCCCATTGCTGCATTTATTAATACATACCCGGAAACTGACATAATTAAATCTCCTTTTTTGTTAATGTTGATAGTTTAAATTATTATTAAACACTGTTTCTGCTGGCGAAGGTGTTCCCTCAACAGGGAAACTGCAATATATTGATTTACTTTAACTTAAGTAACCATGTAGGGACAATCCTCGGGTTGTCCATACTAAATTTTCTCCACCTTATTAATATAAAATGTTAAATTTGCTTTGTCAATTAATACTTGTATTTTTTATAAAATTTATATAATTTTACGATAATTTAAATGCAAAAAGTAAAGGACTTGCTTAATGATTAATAGAATATTATTTATTCTTGGTTGTTTTCTATCCTGTCTTGTAATTGTCTCAGAAAATGTAAACTCGCAGGAAATTTACGGCAGCCTTCAGGGTGATATAATAGACAAGGTTACAAAAAAGGCGCTTTCCTATGTCAATGTGATTGTTGAAGGGACAAAATTAGGTGCCGCAGCCGATGAAAAAGGAAAATTTTATATACCCAGAATACCTGTTGGTCTCTATAGCATCAAGTTTTCAATTATCGGATATAAACCTATTGTAAAATCGGGAGTTATGATTAGACCAAATCGAAAAAATTATATATTAGCAGAACTTCAGGAAACACCGATAAAATTGGAAGGTATTACGGTAACACCCACATACTTTGAAAAGAGCAGTGATGCAATTTTAAGTGAGCGTACCGTCGATTTTGAAGATATCCGACAGGACCCCGGGAGTGCGGAGGATATACAAAGGGCGATGCAGGTGCTTCCCGCAGTTGTTTCTGGGTCCGACCAGATGAATGAAATAATTGTCAGAGGTGGAATGCCCGGTGAAAACCTTTTTCTCATGGATAATATTGAAATCGCTAATCCGAATCATTTTGGTAATCAGGGTACGACAGGCGGTCCAATGAATATGATAAATACATACTTTGTAAGGCAAGTCGATTTTTATACAGGAGCCTTTCCTGCACGATTCGGTGACAAAGTCTCTTCTGTTATGAATATAAAATTAAGTGAAGGTAATCGTGAAAGATTTGAAGGAAATGGATATTTAGGTATGGCAGGGGCAGGAATTCTACTCGAGGGTCCTGTTCAAAAAGGAAAAGGTTCTTTTATCGTTTCCGCTCGAAAAAGTTTTCTTGACCTCATCATTTCAGGCACGGGGCTCACTGCTGTCCCTTATTATTACAATCTTCAGGGAAAATTTGTGTATGATATTTCAAACAGAACAAAAATGATTACTAATGCGATTTACGGCGACGATAAAATATTTATTGAAGGAGGTGAAGAAGAAAGCGTTTACCAGCAGGGCGTTTCCGAAGACATCGATGCTAAAAGTCATCAATATGCATTAGGAACCGTTTTCAGAACTGTCTGGAATGAAAAGATATTTTCTGATATTACTGTCTCTCGAGTGGGAAATTACTGGCGTATCAAAGTAATAGATGATAACGGTTATGATATTTATAATAATAAATCTGATGAAATTATTAACGAGGTGAAGGGAGATATTTTTTACCACCCATGGGAAGGAGCAGAAATTTCTTCCGGTATGCTTGTGAAAAAATGTGATTTTAATCACGATATCTGGTCAAAACCGGATACGATTTATACCTGGGATACATCTCAAGACCCGCATAAAAGGACAGGTTTATTTAAAGTTTACCCCGAATGGAGAGTATTACAGGATGTTTCTTCATACAAGTATGCCGCCTATCTGCAGTTGAAAAGAACGTGGATGAAAAGGTTTGTTGCAAATATAGGTTTACGGTATGATTATTTTGACTATAACAATTATGGAAAATTTAATCCTCGATTTGGACTCTCTTTTATTTTATCTGATAAAGCGGCATTAAACTTTGGATATGGTTATCATACACAAAACCCATCCTTTATCGAACTAACTGCAAATCCAAAAAACAAATCCCTCAAAGGAAAAATTGCAGAACAACTTATCGTTGGTATTGAATATTTATTAGCCGAGGATACCAAATGCACTGTTGAACTCTATAATAAATATTACAAAAATGTTATAGTGCCTTATGAATGGACAACTCCAGACCCCTATGATTCGTATAGTGGCTGGATGGTTAACAGTGGAAAAGGTCACGCAAGGGGGATTGAGTTTTTCTTGCAAAAGAAACTTTCAAGAAATCTACAATATATTATTAGTTATGCTCATTCAATTGCGAAAGGGTATGACTTGAGGCATAATAAATATTACAATTGGGACTATGATTATAGAAACATTTTTACCTTCATCGGTGGATATAAATTTAAACTAATGCAAAAAGAGTGGTACAAAAATCTCAAAAATAAACTCTTTTACAAAATATTTGCCTTTATTATTCCATTTGGTGATGAAACAATTATTAGTCTTAGGTGGAGATATCTCGGTGGAAGACCTTATACTATGCCGGTTTATCATAATAACCTCCACACATGGGTAACAGAAGATTATCTGCCACTGAATAGTAATAGATTTCCGGAATACCATAAATTTGATTTGAGAATAGACCGCAGGTATTATTTTAATAAATGGAATATGGTGACATATTTTGATATAATGAACGTATATAACAGAGATAATATATGGGATTATTCGTATAAGGAGAATGGAACAATAGAAAAAATATTGCAATTTAAAACAATGCCTGTAGGTGGGATTGTAATTGAATTTTGATTTATTTACATAACTTTGGTAAATTTTAAAAACTCATTATTTTTTGTAAATATATTGAGTTTCTTAATTCACAAAAGTATTGAATAGTCAGATAGCTGTCATTCTGAACCCTGTGCTGAACTTGATTCAGAATGACAAATAAACTCTACTTGTTTTAAAATGTTTTGAATTATATGAAGTGGAAATTTACCAAAGTTCTATTACCTGAATACATTCCCTGTATTTCAGACATCCCTGCTAAATGTAACGATTTGTTAATACATTAACTTTAAATATTCGCACCTTAAAAAAGCAGTTTTATGGTTTATTAATAATAATAGCTTAAATTTCAAAGCTCAAATGCCTAATAAAATCCAAACGACTAAATGTCAAAACTTGTGTATTTATAGTTATTTTGATATTTGGATTTTTTTCCTAATCCGCCTTTGGAGGAGAGCTTGATTTGACATTTGACATTAAATATTCTATTTTCTACTAATATAGAAGAATTATTAGTTAAAGGGTTAAGAAATCACCTCACTAAGCATAAATGTAGGGGTCCGATTTATCGAACCCGCCTTTAAAATTCATTAATTATTAAGATGAAATATATATAAAACTACGATAGGACAGACATATCTCTCTAACTTACTTGTCATTGCGAGGAGTCCCGAGTACTCGGGACGACGTGGCAATCTCATCAAGTTTTATTACCTTTATTTTAAATATCCTTTAATTACAGACATCCCTCTCTGTCAACGAATTATTATATTGCAAATTAAATAAATTTTTAATAAATTAATGACTGACTGGTCAGTATATATTAAATAAAAAAGGTTAACCTGTGCTAACTTTCATTAACGGATTATCGATACTATTGCCAATTTTTTATGTTATTGTTCTTATCGATTACGCTCTTTTATTTTTCAGAGATGACCCTTTTGCGAAAAAGACTGTTAATATTCTATTAAAAATATCTATATCCTTGCATGTGATATTGATTGTATTTCGAACCTCTGTCTATCAACATATTCCTATCGCATCGATATTTGAGGTATTTTCTGCTCTTGCACTGGCAATTATTTTAGTATATTTGTATATAGAGGAAATTACACGTGTCAGAACAACCGGTTTATTTATAATGGTATTTGTTTTTGTGTTTCAACTTATCTCATCAGTTTTTCAGACTATGACGGTAGAGATAAGTCCACTTTTGACTAGTAAATTTTTTGGCATTCATGTTGCTTTTGCCATCTTTGGATATTCTGCGATTACTATTTCTGCTATATATGGTTTTATGTATCTGATGCTTTACCACGATATAAAATCGAGCAAATTTGGTATCATATACAGCCGTCTGCCTTCGCTTGAGGTTCTCGGTAATATGAATTATAATTCCACATTAATTGCATTTATATTCATTACATTGGCAATTATCTTAGGTTCGGTCTGGTCTTCAATGTCTATTAATACGTATTGGAATTGGGACCCAAAACTTATATCAGTTCTAATTACATGGCTGATATTTGGAGTCGGAGTTTGTGCAAAAAAATTTCTCGGCTTCAGCGGAAAAAAAATTGCTTATATTTCTCTTTTGGGTTTTTTTGTTATGCTTTTTTCTATGATTGGTGTTAATCTTTTTTTCCCGACGTTTCATGAATTTATTTAATCGAAGCAACCTTTTTGAAAAAAGGTTGCACCAAAAACTTTATTCTTTTCCTCATCCCGAATCTTCGGGATAAGTATAAAGTTTCTTTGCTGATGTGGCAATGCCACCTTTCTTTTCAAAGAAAGTAGTTTTAAATTGTATTATGAACTATCTATATCCCATATTTATAAATCTTGAAAGTAAAAGATGTCTTGTAGTTGGGGGTGGTGAGGTTGCAGAAAGAAAAGTAAAAGGGCTTTTAGAATCTAAGGCAAATGTTACGGTGATAAGTCCTGATATTAGTGAATATACTGCAAACTTGGCTAAAGAGAACAGGATAATTTACAAAAAACGTTCATATAAAAAAGGTGATTTAAAAGGCTTCTTTCTTGTTATAGGTGCCACTGACTCAGGTGAAATAAATGAATTAATTTCAATAGAAGCAAAAGAAATGGGAATACTCTGCAATATTGTTGATAGTCCTCACTTTTGCAATTTTTTCGTCCCATCTATTGTGAGTTCCGGTGATTTAAAAATTGCAGTTTCGACAAATGGTAAAAGCCCGGCACTTGCAAAAAAGATTAGAAAAGAACTTGAAAATATTTACGGCAGTGAGTATGCTCATTTTCTGGATTATCTGGGTAAACTCAGAGAAAAGTTGTTAAAAATGAAGAATATTAATGATAAAAAAAGAAAAGAGATATTTGAAAATATCGTAAATTCAAATGCGATTTTTTATTTAAAGAATGGCGACCAGGAAAAATTTAAAGAAGAAGTTGAAAAATGGATTTTATTTTAATCGGAATGAATCATAATACTGCTCCGGTTGAGGTGAGGGAGAAGGTGGTATTTTCGGAACCTCAGGTTAAAGAGGCTCTTAAAACTATAAAAAAAGATGGAATCTTATCAGAAGGGATGATTGTTTCTACTTGCAATAGAACAGAATTTTATGGTGTCAGCATTAAAAATAATGATCCAGAGAAGTATATCCGTCTGTTTCTGGATAAGTTTAAAGGAGTAAATTGGTTTTCTAATAGTGAATATTCATATATATTAAAAGGTGAAGATGTTGTGAGGCATTTATTCAAAGTTACGACCGGACTTGATTCAATGATAGTAGGGGAGACACAAATTTTTGGACAGATAAAGACAGCATACAGTTTATCCTGTAAATTCAAAATAAACAACATTTTTTTAAATAAACTTCTTCACTGGTCATTTCGGGTAGGAAAGAGGGTAAGGAGTGAGACACGGATAGGTATTGGGGCAGTCTCGGTGAGTTTGGCTGCTATAGAACTTGCCCAGAAAATTTTCAAAGACTTAAGTCAGCGAAAGGCATTTCTAATAGGTGCAGGAGAGACCGGAAAATTATCCGCAAAACATCTCAAAGAAAAGGGTATGGGTAAATTTTTCATTACCAACAGAACTTTTTCAAAGGCAGAAAGTATTGCATCAAAATTAGGAGGTGAAGCAGTCCCTTTTGATATAATTGGCGAGATTCTTCCATTAGTTGATATAGTTATTAGTGCTACTGGCTCTTCTGGATATATCGTCGATTACGAAATGATGAAAAAGTATATGCATACGGGGGATAATAAGCCTGTATTTATAATTGATATTGCAGTCCCACGTGATTTCTCTCCAAAAATCAGGGAAATTGAGAATGTATTTTTGCACGACATTGATGACCTCAATGTCATAGTTGATAAAAATATAACAAAGAGAAAAGCAGAAATTCCAAAAGCAGAAAGGATTGTCGAAGATGAAGTAAAAAACTTTATCGAATGGTATAAATCTCTTGAAGTTACTCCTGTTATAAAGATGCTTCGAGAAAAATTTGAAATCATCAGGAAGTCGGAATTTGAACAGCACAGGAAAAAATTTTCAAAGGAAGACTGGGAGCAGTTGGATTTATTTACAAAGCACTTTATCAACAGGCTGCTTCATTACCCAATCAGCAAAATGAAAACTTTTAATGAAGACCCGTATATTAATTTACAAATGATTGATGCAATTAACGAAATCTTCGAACTTCATAAAAAGAAAAAGGAAAAATAATACATATAAATAATAAATACTAAAAACTAAATTCTAAACAAATTCAAATGAAGAAAATTCAAAATTCAAAACAATATGATTTGGAGGATAGAACTTTAAAATTCTCGAAAGATATTATCAAGTTTTTAAAGACCATATCTGGTACATTAGCTAATAATGAAATAATAAAACAACTTATAAGATCTTCTTGTTCTGTTGGAGCAAATTATATTGAAGCGAATGAATCATTGGGCAAGAAAGATTTTTTAATGAGGATAAAGATTTGTAGAAAAGAATCAAAAGAAACCATTTATTGGCTGAAGCTTATTGAAACAAAAAATAATGGTGGTGAGAAAAAAAGAGAATACTTAATAAAGGAGGCAACTGAACTTATGAAAATATTTGGCTCCATAATAGAAAAATCAAAATAATTATTAGAATTTAGTATTTAGAATTTAGTATTTGTTTAGTATTTAGTATTTAGAATTTAGTATTTGTTTAGTATTTAGTATTTAGAATTTAGTATTTGTTTAGTATTTAGTATTTAGAATTTAGTATTTGTTTAGTATTTAGTATTTAGAATTTAG
>JAUWXV010000175.1 GCA_030616165.1 bacterium
AAACTTTAATTATATTCTTTATCCCTTGCAGAGCAAGGGATAAAGAATAGGTTAAAAGTTTTTGGTGCAACCTTTTTACAAAAAGGCTGCTAACTTATCAGTCTGCCGCCGTCAACGGCGTAGGCTCCTCCAGTTATAAAATCGGAGCCTTCTATCAGAAATGCAACGGTAGAAGCAATATCTTCAGGAGACCCCATCCTTTTCAACGGAATAGATGCAATTATCTCTTCTCTTTCCTTTTCGGTAAAATCTTCCGGAAGAATTATAGGACCCGGTAATATGCAGTTGACCTGAATATAAGGAGCAAGAGTTTTTGCAAAAGCCTTTGTTAAAGCGATTACTCCTGCTTTAGATACACAATATGGAATATAATTAGTATATGGTCTGATACCGCTCCAGTCGGCTATATTTATAATTTTTCCCTCTTTTCCTTTCAACATCTCGTCAGCGGCATACTTTGAACAAAGAAATGTTCCTTTCAGATTTATATCTATTGTTTTGTCCCAATCTCTCTCAGTAATTGTTTTAAAAGGTGTTTTAAAAAAGACCGCAGCATTGTTTACGAGGATATGCAAGCTCCCAAACTCTTGTAATATTTTTTCAATCATATTTGTAACTTCTTCTGCCTTCGATATATCTGCTTTAAGAGCGGCTGACCTTACACCAAATTTCGTTATCTCTTCCACTACTTTTCCCGCCTCTTTCTGAGAGGTTCTATAATTAACAATAACATTTGCCCCTCTCTCTGCAAGAGTCAAAGCAATACATTTTCCAATCCTTTTCGCACTGCCGGTAACAAGCACAACTTTATCTTTTAATATCATTATTGCTTTTTATTTATGTTTGAAGAGACGCATTGTAATGTGTTTCTACTATAAAAAAGAGGTATATGGGCGAAGCATTTTTTTATATTTCATAAACTTTTCGAAAATTATTTGTTTGAATGCTTCGTACCCACATAAATAACATGATTTCATTATTTAAGGACGAACCACCGGTTCGCCTCTACAGGAGATTTTTACGATGATGTAATTATATCGATAACTTCTTCGATAATTTTTTGAACTTTTAGAGGTTTATTGGCAAATTTTCTTTCCATGATTCCAAATGATTTAAATTTACTGTCAACCTCCTTATCAACACCTTCGGTATGATAGCCAATAGTAGCAATTGGGTCTTTCAACTGGTGTCCAGTTGCAATACAAACCACAATCTCATCAGGTTGAATAATCTCCTCTTCATACAAAACCTTTGCCCCTGCAACCGATGCTGCCGATGCAGGTTCGCATCCGAATAATCCATTAAGTCCAATTATGGCTTTCGCATCAAGAATCTCCTCATCCGTAACCTTCCTGACCAGACCATTTGTAAATTCCAATGTCCTCAAAGCCTTTTTCAGGTTTACTGGATGATTTATCTCAATTGCACTTGCGACAGTGCGAGCTTTTATATTGTGTTTCTTCATATACTGGTAGTATTCATTAATTATTTTATTATCAACATTCCCATTATTCCAGTGCAGTTTTTTCTCGTTGTATAAAACTTCCAGAGTCGGAGCACCAGTTGAATTGACCATAACAATTTTTGGAATCTTTTTTATCAAACCCAGTTCAAAAAGTTCCATAAATGCCTTCCCGAATGCCGAGCCGTTACCCAGATTCCCCCCTGGGAGAATAATCCAGTCTGGAGCCTGCCAGTTTAATCCCTCTAAAACTCTATACATAATGGTTTTCTGTCCCTCCAGCCTGAATGGATTAACTGAATTCATTATATATACACCTTTTTTTCGTGCCATCTCTTGTACAAGCGCCATTGCATCATCAAAATCACCCTCTATTTGAATAGTCTTTGCCCCATATTCCAAGCCCTGAGAGAGTTTGCCGTATGCTATCCTTCCTTCTCCGAAAATTATAAACGCATCAAGAATTCCCGAGTTTCTTGCAAAAGCAGCGAGCGATGCAGAAGTATTACCGGTTGATGCACACACTGCTTTGGTTATATCTAACATATTAGCATGAGTAAACGCAGCTGTCAATCCATTATCCTTAAACGAACCACTCGGATTTGTGCCCTCAAATTGTATATAAAAATTTTTATATATAAAGTCTAATTCCTTCTTATTTAGATATTTATCATCTAAAATTTTCATTGTACCATTCTTATCCTTGAATATCTTGCCAATGATATATTTCCCCACAAAACTTGTATGATACGGAGTAGTATGTCCCTCTGCACCGTCTAAAGAGACAATCTGCCTGGAAAAGGTCTGTTCATTTTCTATATTGACAAATGGGAGTAGTTCTCTAAACCTCCACACTCCGCTTCTGTCAAAAATAAACCCTATGTTTCCCCTTCTCGCTTCGTAAAATCTTAAGTCCTTTGGATAGTTTATTTTATCCCATTCATATTTCACATCGAGCAAATTCCCACATTTTTTACACTCAGTAACTGCCTCTCCAAAATCGTAAGTTTCTCCACATTTTGGTATAATACACTGTTGATATACTGGCAAACTCATATCAAACCTCTTAAAATTTTTCTGATGATAAACAATAAAAAAGATTAAATATTAAGTAACTTTAAATATAAATATTCTTAAACATTATTGCAATATAATAAAAAATTTTATTTTGAAATCCCCCTTAAAAAAGGGGGACATAGGGGGTTGTAAAAAATGAAAATATATTACAATAAAAACTAATTATAAAACTGAAACCAATCAAAGATTATTCCGAAACTTCAGAACAGATCTAAGAAAAACAACCCCCTTAATCCCCCTTTGATAAGGGGGAATTGCAGTAACCTGCTCACTATCTCATTGCTTTTTTCAAATCAATTAATTTAATAAATATTATATTATCAGTAACTTACATTAATTTATCCAAGATTTTTAGGGGGTATTCATAATAAAAAATCTATTACGTATAATATAACTATTTATTCAATAACAATAGTCCCGTCTTCATCAGTTCTTAGAAACTTTCCCTTTTTAAAATTTTCATAATAATCAATCGTTTCAGGATCTGGTATGCCTTCATATAGCCTTGTTTTTGCTGATAATATAATGTATTCAGGATTTACCTTTTCAAGAACACCTTTTTCCAGACCGTCGGCTGCTCCGTGGTGGCTTACATTAAATATATCGCCGGGTAAAAGATGGGACGCATAATCATCAATAACCTTCCAGGTTAAATCTCTCGCATCAGAACCAAGAACAGCAGTTTTACCTGGTGTTATAACCTTTAAAACAATACATCCATCGTGGACTGTTCTATTTTTTACTTGATTTATATTTTTAGGCGGGTTTAATACAAAAATCTGCGCTCCGGGAATATCTTCTGAAAAATACAGAGGTTTTTTTGAGCGGGAGACTTTTCTTATCGGAATCCCATAATTCCTTATTGTATCAATGAGTATAAAATACTCTTTATAACTTTCCGGGTCGCTTTCTATATCTTCTTTCCTTAAATCATAAGGAGTAATCCATACCTCCTTTACTTCAATGTTCTTTTCAAAGATTTCGTACACACCGTCAAAGTGGTCTATGTGAGGGTGAGTTATTATCAGAAGTTCAATCTCGGAAGTCTCTATATAATCGGTTAAATTATCCTCATTATATTCTTTATCACCTTTTTTGCAGTCAATTACAATTATTTTCCCATTCCATTCTAAAATTATGCAAGAACCATAACCTACGTTCAAAAAATGAAATTTATATGGCATTATATAAAAATATTTATCAAGTATCAAATAAATTGTATTAAAATTAAAAATATTAATTAATTCTATTCTATTAGTTCATTTTGGTTTTTAAGAATTAAATCTATTAAAAATTCTAAACAAAATCTTGAATTTTCAGGTGCATTTTCATTTTTAAAGTTTACTAATATATTTTTTGTATCAGGCCATATTCTACCATTCTCAATATAAATATTACGTGGAATCAAAGTTTCAAATCTTTTATAGTCTTTATAATTTACATCAATAAATTTCTTTGATACTAAAGTTTCAAAAGGTATAATAGCATAAACAATATCTAAAGGTTTGCTTACTTTTTTATATGCACGTCTAACTTTATTATTAAATAAACCAAATGCTTTAGCTATATTAACTAAACAAGCAACATAGTTTTTAGCTTTTAACTTCTTTTTTGCTTTTTTTAAATAATCTTTCATTTCTTTATCTTTTATAAGATAAATACCGAAAAATTTATTATAAATTTTTACTAAGGGATTAATAAATATGGAAATTATAGTGCTTAAAACCGATATTAAATCCATCTTTTTATAAAAAATTGTGTAAATACTGCAATTTTAATTTTATACAAAATGTATTTTAAAAAAAATATTCTTATTAAATTTTATTTTTTATAGCTCTCTGTTGGTGTTGTCACCAACAGAGAAAATGTGTGTTGGTCACAAGACCAACACACAGCATCAATTCATACGTGACATGACACTGGTTCAAATTATCCCCTGACTGAAGTCAGGGGATAATGATTATTGAACTTCTACAAATTTTTCGCACCTTTTGTAAATTGGAGAAGGCCACCTGCGAAGAGGATATTTTTCTGCCTTTCTGAAAGAGTGTAATTACATAATATTTCAATATTTTTTGTTTTATTTTTTAAGACTACAGGTTCACCTATTTTGATATGTTTTTTCAGGTCTGAAAATTCCAGTTGGTCTCCCTGGTCTATTTTATCATAATCATCAACGTTAGAAAATGAAAGTGGGAGTATCCCGAAATTTATAAGATTGGCAAGATGAATCCTTGCAAAAGATTTAACAATTACTACTTTTAATCCAAGATACATAGGAGCAAGAGCGGCATGCTCTCTGCTTGAGCCCTGTCCATAATTTTCCCCACCAATTACAATACCTCCACCCTTCTCTTTAGCCCTTTTTGAAAAATCAGAATCGACCATTGAAAAAACATACTCGGAAATCGCTGGAATATTCGACCTCAAAGGAAGAATTTTTGCTCCTGCAGGCATAATATGGTCTGTGGATATATTATTACTCACTTTTAGAAGAACTTCTCCACTGTATACTTCAGATATCTCCTTTCCAATGGGAAGCGGTTTTATGTTAGGACCTCTTATAATCTCTACCTTTGCCCTTTCCCGGTCACCAAGCGGAGGAATAATCATATTATCATTGATACAAAATTTTTCATACATCTCAATCTCTATCCTCTCTCCAACGTCTCTTGGGTCTGTAATTACGCCTGCAAGCGCTGATGCAACGGCGGTTTCCGGGCTGCAAAGATAAACGTTTGCCGAGATTGTCCCAGAACGCCCTTCAAAGTTTCTGTTAAAAGTTCTCAAAGAAATAGCATTGGTTTCTGGTGCCTGTCCCATTCCGATGCAGGGACCACATGCAGACTCAAGAATTCTTGCACCAGCCTTGATTATATCAGTCAGTGCATCATTCTTGGCAATCATTTCTAACACCTGCTTCGACCCCGGTGAAACAACCATACTTACATCCGGATGCACAGATTTCCCTTTAAGCATCGCTGCTACTGTCATCAATTCCATATATGAAGAATTTGTGCAGCTACCAACACAAACTTGTTGAACTTTAAGCCCGGCTATATCTTTGACCATCGAAACATTATCCGGGTTATGAGGCTTTGCAATTAAAGGCTCAAGTTCACTTAAATTTATTTCAACAATCTCATCACACTCAGCATCGGGTTCTGCTTCAAGTGGAATCCAGTCTTCTCCCCTTTTTTGAGCAATCATGTATCTTTTAGTGTTTTCATCGCTCGGAAAGATAGATGTAGTAGCCCCGAGTTCCGCACCCATATTTGTGATTGTTGCCCTTTCCGTTGCTGAAAGTGTTTTAACACCATCACCACCGTACTCCATAATCTTTCCTGTTCCACCTTTAACCGTCAGTCTTCTCAAAAGTTCAAGGATTACATCTTTTGAAGTAACCCATGGATTTAATTTTCCTGATAATTTTACCAGCACCACTTTGGGCATTTTTAAGTAAAACGGACCTCCACCCATAGCCACTGCAACATCAAGCCCACCTGCACCAATCGCTAACATTCCCAGCCCGCCTGCAGTCGGTGTATGACTGTCCGAACCAAGAAGGGTCTTTCCGGGAACTGCAAATCTCTCAAGATGAACCTGATGACATATTCCGTTGCCGGGCTTTGAAAAATATATTCCATATTTTGCGGCAGCAGTCTGAAGAAATCTATGGTCATCAGCATTTTCAAAACTGCTCTGAAGCATATTGTGGTCAGCGTAACTCACTGAAAGTTCAGTTTTAACTTTCGGGATGCCAAGCGCCTCAAATTGAAGATAAGCCATAGTACCTGTAGCATCCTGGGTCAAAGTCTGGTCTATTTTTATTGCAATTTCTTCCCCCGCTTTCATCTCACCAGATATCAGGTGAGATTTTATTATCTTCCGGGTTATATTTAATCCCATAATAACCTCCGAAGTTTAATCTTTTTTTTCTGTATGTCCTTTTCTTATATAAGTCTTTAAAACATTCTGGACATTTTGCATAAAATATTAAGATATAGATTTTAATTTTTTAAGTAATTTTTTCGCTCAGCGATATACACCTATAGACACTTTTCTTAACCACCCTCTTTTTTACCAACACCCTTAAATGCAAAAAACACAAACAGAGTGGAACCCACAACCGCAATTACTTTCATAGAAGCTATTTTGTAGTCTATTGTTGGTGCAAGGTCTTGTTCCAAACGACTATACCCTTCTAATCTCTCCATGTATTTATCCATATCATAATATTGAGCATTTGTGTATATCATTTTTGGAGTTGTCCAAATAACTATAATTAAAGCAACAGCTCCTAAAATAAGAACAATTCTTTGTATTAAATTCATACATACCTCCTTTTATAATTGGCAAACCTCTCATTAATAAGCCTATGGCTTATTAACCCCTGACTTTAGTCAGGGGGTAGAAACATCGCCTTAAGTTTCAAACCATTTCAATGGTTTTTATCCATATAATCCCTCCTGCCCTTTGCGTCTGCGGTTAATCTTATAAATTCGTAAATCGTCATTCGTAAATCGTAAATCCCTTCTCTGTGCCCTCTGTGGTTCCATTTTTCATTCGTAAATCATAAATCATAAATCTTTTATTTCTTTTTTAATACTTTCGGTAGAAAGACCGAATTTTTGATACAATTCTTTCGAGTCTCCAGATTCTCCAAAATCACTGAGACCCAATCTTTTTACTTTTGTTGGTAATTTTTCACTCAACAGTTCACAAACAGCACCCCCAAGACCTCCATTAATTGTATGGTCCTCAACCGTTATTATTTTCCCTGTTTTTTCTGCACTTGATATTATCAATTCTTCATCAATTGGCCTTATAGTATGAATATTAATAACTTTTGCACTAATTCCCTCATTTTCAAGTTCGTTGGCTGCCGTTAATGAATTATACACCACTCCCCCAGAAGCGATTATTGTAATATCACTTCCTTCTTTTAAGACTACCCCTTTCCCGAAATTAAATTTATAATCTGAAGGATTAATATCTTCGAGTTTCTGACGAGTCAATCTGAAATAACAGGGACCGTCATATTCAACAATATATTGAACTGCTCTTTTAGCCTCGATGTCGTCAGCAGGTTGAATAATTGCAATATTAGGCAGAGACCTGATTAAAGAAACATCTTCAAGCGCCATCTGGCTGTATCCATCTTCACCTATCCCCACACCTACGTGAGTCCCAACAATCTTCACATTTGCCCTGGTATAAGAGATTGACATCCGAATTTGTTCAAATCTATTGACTAAAAAACAGGCAAAACTGCATATAAATGGAATCTTGCCGGAAAGAGCAAGACCTGCTCCTACCCCTACCATATTTCCTTCTGCT
>JAUWXV010000082.1 GCA_030616165.1 bacterium
ATTCATTTATACCTCCACAATTTTTAAAATTTATTTCTTCGCGTTTTTTGCGTAACTAAGGTGAAAAAGAACTTAATATTATATTGTATATAGTAATACAAATACTCTTTATGTTTATTCATTTATTTTGAGAATGTTCAAAAATAATCTGTCGAGTAAATGAAGATATACTGAACCCCAAAACTTAATACAAAACTAAGCGGAATTTTTAATACATAATTTTAGTATAAAACCAAAACAATAAAATGGGGTGGAATTATGGTAGGGTTTTACTAATTTGATAAATTTTTGTCATTTTATGATAATATTTTACCATTTTATGATAATATTTTGTCATTTTGTGATAAAATGTGATAAAAAATTATCATTTTTATCATTATTTTTATGTTAGTGAAAAATTGAACTATTCATTATTCTATGCATTACAAGGGTTTACGAAAATATTTTTTTTTATTATTATGAAAAAACTACAATTTTTTTTCAGAAAAATGTGTAAATCATTAAATAATAAGATTATAGAGATTTCTACTATGATAAAATCCTTTCAATGACATAAATATTGACTTTTAAGGCTGGAACACCATCGCCAGCAGAGAGGACAACCCGAGAGTCGTCCCTACAATTAACCCAAATCAATATATTACAATCGTATTCTATTTTCGTACTAAAGCTTTTTATTAACATTTCATTTTTAAGATTAATTTTTTAGAGTTCGTCGAAATATAAACAAGTTTCTGATTGTTATTGATAATAATATCATATTATAAATATAACAATAAATATTCGTTATGTCAAGAACTATTTTATTATTTTTACTAATTTGTTAAGATATTGCTATTGGTGATGGATAATTATTGTATAACCTGAATAAAAAAAAAGACCATATTTTTCTCTATAATCTAAGTCTTGAGGATGATGAATGGTTAATTTAACACGTATCTTTTTACATTTATATAATGGTTTACCAGCTGGTTCATCCTTCAAAATAATATATACCATATTTGACATTCAGATAATTTAATTTATTTTTATGCAAGGTAATCAGTTAAAGCATTTGCTTCAGCTATTGATAAGATATAAAGTTTTATTAACTTTGTAATTGGTTGAGCTCTATATGTTTTAGTTCTTAAACGGTCAAATATTGCTCTTTTTTATTAGCATTTAACCTCCTACTGGTTTTTCATTAAATATAACAATCTTTTCAGCAGAGGGCAAATGGACTAATAGTTAATTTGCACACTATGTATACAAAATAAAAAAAAATAACCTTGACAAATTGCAAAAGTATTTTTATATTAAATTAAAATATTAGTAATTTTAAAATATTTCATAATAGAAAGGTGGAATTTTTATAAATTACCGATTTTTTATTATATAATCGTAATTTACGAGTGAGCATTAAATTCTAATATTCCTGATATAAGATATGAATTTTATTGTTATAGATTGATGGAAAATGTTAAATATTTTCTATTATACTATATTTAATAACTTACTTGTAAATATACCTGAAATTGTTTCTGAATTGTTACCCTTCATATTAGTTTTCACATTTCTTGAAAATCTTTCTAATTATTGAGTTAAACAGAATTCCGAACATAGCGCTATATGAAGTTGAAGTGAGAGATATCGGCTTAGCACGTCTCTTACTCGCTCTAAAAGTTTTGAGCCTGCCATATTAACATTATTGAGTTATCACTCTTATAAAATAACATGATAACTCTCTGATAGTTTAGTTGATTATAAGTTAGGTGGCTACATTCAAGATTTTTTGTGAACTTCGAGAAGTCACCTGCTTGAACACTTTAAATATATCTTTAACAACGAAAGGAGGTTTCTAATGGCAACAAAAAAGGAAGTAAAACAATATGCAGTGCTCCACTATCGCACCGGGTTAACACGGATAAATATTTACTTTACCGATGGCTCTTGGGATTATTATATTAATCTTGATCCAGCCCGCGCCATGCTTCTTGTCGACATACTTCGCAATGAGAAGCCGGTGTTCTGGACAGAGGGTCCGGATATTCTTTGGACTGGTCGGGAGCCTGTGGGAGAAGAGGAGGGCATTTAAAAGCCATCTTCTGTTATCGATTTATCAGTGTTGATACAAACTTACCACAATAAGAAGATTCCAGATTTATTATTTTATTTACTGAATGAGGTCTAACAAGCGCTTGCAATCGACTTCGTTACCTCGCTATGACTGAAGCGCAGTGTTGTTAGGTCTAAAAGAGGGCTAATCGTCGATGGAATGATAACTCTTATTAAGCACTAATCAATCATAAGCAAAACAAAAAGCCGGTCTGGGGGGCTGGAGAAAAAGGAGGTTATTATGCCGCTAAAAAAATCATCTCAACTTCCAAAAGATAATCAAGAATCAACTGTCAATAACAGCAGAGAACAGAAAGACAAAAAAACGAAAGTCATAGATTTCATTCGGGCTATTATTCGTCCTTTTCTGGCAATATCTTTTACCATAGGGGCGATTGTGTTGACTTTTATGGACGAGTTACCGGCAGAGGTAATAGGAACAGCAGCGACCACTATCGCAGCCTTTTATTTTGGCGAACGGTCTGCTCTTAAAAGGCCTGACGAGAAACGAGATGAAATAAGTGTAAAATCTTAAGTATTAAATATTTGCAATTGTTAATATTAACCATTTACAGCAAAGAATAGTAATTTGCCTGATTAATAGTTAAATATGTAAGATAGTTTTCAAGTATGTTGTCCATAAGCAGTCATTGCAGGATATATTGTATTCAATTATTTATAAAATTCTTAAAATTATGCGCCATTGCGCTGTTGTACCTGGGGAAATAATTCACCGTCGTCAAACCAGAACATACATCAGCCACTGGTGTTTAAGAGGCGGTAGCCTATGATACTATATAGCGATCCAATTCCATACTTATGGTATCATAATGCTTGCTCCCCAACTATCTGTATGGCTATTGCCTTTATATTGTCACCCAAGAAAGGAGGAATCGATGGCTAAATTAATCACAGTAAGTCGTGAGAAACTAAAAGCCTCTCTCCAAAAACTGGAGAAACTGGAGGCAAAGGACCCTCAATGGCAAAAAGAGAAGAAAGAAATGGAGAAGAGGGAGGCTGAAGAGAAAGCGCGCCGGGATGCCGTATTTGCGGCTAAAAAGGCGGAAAGACAAAGAAAGGAGGGAGAATAATGGCTTTACAAACTTTTTTCTCATTAACACCAAAGAGCCCCAGAGTCAATTCCTACAACTCGGCTAATCCTACTGCCCCGTATGTTAATGCATATTTGTATAGTTATGGCGGTATAACTTTTAGTTCGGGCTATTGGACCTTGGCAGGACAGTACAACAACGACGAAATCATCGTGGGATACGACCCCGTTGGGCTTAATGAACAGACCATAAGCAATACTATCAATGATATATATAGACGTTGTGTCATCCGCATATATTTTTATGGGAAAAATGTCAGCACAGAAAACGACTATATGCTGCTCTTTGCTCTCCGCGGGATAGGTGGTAATCCTAACGCACAGTTCTTTATTGGAAGCGATCTGGTGCGCACCGAACCGCTCACTGCAGATGAGCAGGTTCCAATACTGATACCCTGCCCGGGCGATGGAATTGGTATCAAGGTTTATATACGGCTGGCGTCTGATAGTTACTATGCTAGAATGGGCTTCAAAGGTGTGGATTGCTACTTGTTGTAGCGTGCCTGATTTAATCCATAGATGCCAGGCAAAGCATATAACTGCCACTCATAGCATTCATGTATTGACCAGTAATTTCGTGTTTATAAATCTTTGCGTTGTTAACGTGAAAAGGCGGGCAATCCAGCATATTTAGTTCCATGCCGTTTCGCCAAACCTGTTCTGCAAGGGCAGATATGCCTGAAACATTAGGCGAAAGAATCGGCAAGATTTTTTTAGAAGTGTTAAAAATAAAAGGTGTAGATAAGTATATCCTCATTCAAGATAATGGTAAAAATTCATGTTGGATAACAAAAAGCAAGAATTTTGGAGGTCTTTATGACTTGATAATAAAAAAACATTTTTTAATTTAGTATTTTTAAGCTAATTATAATTAAAAATTGTGGAGGCGGCGGGAGTCGAATTCGCCAGAGGCGAACAAGCCCGCAAGGGCGTGCTTTACCCGCCTGAGGCGGGCCGCGTCCGAGGATATTTATCAATAAGCTATTTACGTCTTTGTCCCGATTTAAGGAATTTTTCACGTTTTCGGGCAGCTTTATATTCATGAAATTCTTCTACATGAAGTAGATTAAAATCACCTATTATCTGCCCTCCTTTGGTTTGCTTACTTCGATGTTCTGTTAAACGACGATCTAAATTATTCGTTATCCCAACATACCTTTTTTCTGTATTTATACCTTCAAGAACGTAAACATATACCATGAAATTACTCTATAAAAAAATCCGCAGAATCTGCGGATTTAGTGGAGGCGGCGGGAGTCGAACCCGCGTCCGAGAAGAACTCATTGAAAACATCTACATACTTAGTCTGTCTATTATTTATTCTCCCGTTATGTCTCCAACAGACAGGATATATAACGGGATATCCCGAAAAATACAACTTACTATCCAGGGCAGATAGTAAGCAGTCTTATCTAAAGCGACACTTCTTTAAGCCCCGATAAGAGAGAGCAAAAAGAAGCGAGCTGCTTAACTATTAAGCAGCCATTGCAAACGCATTTCCGTCTGCAGTTAATCTTTTTCCAGCACTTTTTACTGGGTTTGCTGACTCCCAGGTATGCAGTTCTCAGCTCATTAATCCCGTCGAAACCTTTCGCCCCCTTAAAATAGATTTTATGATAAATTAAACTTATAAATGAAAGTTTTGTTCCATATTTGTCAAAATAAAATATTATTAATATTTTACCACTCTGCGATTGTGACTCCAATATCAATAATGAAGTTATGTTCTCTTCTTTTAAATGAGGGCATCATATAATCATAGGCACCTAACCTAACAGCAATATCTTTAAATAGATATAATTTAGCTCCTCCTCCCACAGAATATACAGGCTCTGTAAGAATAAGCCATAAACCAAAAACGCCAGCTCCAACTCCTGCAAAAAATCTGTGCTTTTTATGATATCCAGTGGCACTCAGGAATAATTGGAGATAACCACCTTCTTTTTTGTATGCATTCAATTTTAACTCCAGATTCAACCACTTATTAATTGTTCCGCCGCCGGCAAGTGAAATACCTTTCATTGATTTGTAGGAATCACCAGATGTATGTGTATGTTTATTAAAAATTATTAAAGAATATCCAATGAAAGCTTCGTGTGTCGGGTAATCGTAATCCCTAAGGTTTTTGGGCGTAACATAAATAAAAAAACCTTTTTCATTATATATTTGTTTTATTTTTTCGAGTTTTACTATATTTTCCTTTGGATTATAAAATGGTGTCTTTCCTGATGGTATATATGTAATACTTACACTGTCCATTCTAACGAATTTACCATTCAATTTTCGTGAATTGAATAATTCAATCGTTATTTTGTCCCCTTCTTTAAGTTGAACTTCTTGAGCATCAGTGTTTTCAATGATAACAAAGAAAAATAATAAAATAAGTTTAAAAGAATATAATAAATACTTCTTTAGATTTAACATATTACTCTCCATTAATCAGCCAGTTTGCCAGCAGAGAAGCGATCTTTTCGGGCTTTGTTGAAGAGTATCCAGCCACTTTCCCCATCATTTCAGCCCTGCGCTTTGCTTCGAGGGATATCTCTTCTTCAATTGTTTCTGCCTCAAGGTCCAAGGCTGATTTAGGTCTCGGACGGGGAACCATTCTATCGAGGGACTTGAAAATTATTTTCAGATAAAAATAACAGAATGGGAAAAATAAAAAGATTATCAACATTGATTCAAAAAAACCATTTTTCATTGTCTATTCTTGCCTGAAATTTTATTAAGATTTAATTTGTTATTTTAAAATCAGGTTCTTCAGGAATTTTGTCTGAAAAGAATAGGGGCGAAGCATTTTTTTGTATATGCTGTAAATTTTTCGAAAACTCTTTCGTTGAATGCTTCGCCCCTACACCGCTTAACAGAAAAATAATTATTCATCATGAAATGCTGTCGATATGGAAGGGGGAGTAACCGGACAAGAAGGAGCAGCCTTTAGAACATAAAATTCATTATTAAATATATTAAAAATAAATCATATATGCAAATATAAAAAAATTAGATTCCCCCGAGTACTCGTGAGATGAGGAATAGGTATAAAATTTTCTTTGTTTACTTTCTTTTTTAAAAGAAAGTAACTTACTCATAATCGATTAATATTCATTCCACCGCTAATTTCAATAACCATCCCGGTAGAATAAGGGAAATGTCCCTTTGCAATTGCTAAAACCGCTTTGCCTATATCTTCAGGAAATCCCCACCTTTTCTGGGGCACAAGCCCTTCGGCAATGAGTTTATCATATTTTTCTTTCACCGGCGCAGTCATATCCGTTTGAATGATTCCCGGACGTATTTCATACACATTAATTCCATATTCAGCCAATCTATCGGCAAAGATTTTTGCGGTAATACTTAATGATGCTTTTGAAATACAGTATTCAGCCCTTAAAGGAGAAGAAACATAGGCAGATATGGAAGAAATAAAAATGATAATAGGTTTAAATTCGGGATTGTCTTTAACCTGTTCTATCATTTGTTTGGCAACTTTTTGAGTCAGGAAAAAAGGACCTCTTGCGTTTATGGACAAAACTCTATCATAACTTTCCGGTGTAGTTTCCAGCATATCCAATCTCTTCAGAGGGGCTACTCCGGCATTATTAACAAGTATATCGATTCTCCCGAATTTATCGAGAACTGAATTTAATATCTTTTCATGCTCTTCTAACGAGGATATATCTCCCTGAACCGGGAGAAAAGATGCACCTGACTCTTCAATTTTTTCTTTTACTTCAAAAAGCCCGGCTTCCCTGTTATTCGGGTCAAAAATTACATCATTCCCAGCAATGCTGAATCCATTTTTTGCAAGTTCAATAGCAATACCTCTCCCTATTCCTCTTCCACAACCAGTAATTAACGCAACAGAATTGTTATTCATCGTACCTCCTCCTATTTGATGATATTATCTTTCATGAACTCATTCCAGACATTTTCAAACCATGTATCTTCCTTTGGAATAGGCCTGATATCTACCCACTGTTTTTTAATGCTGTTGTTATCATCTAAATAGATCTCCAGGATTTTTTTATTAACAGGTGAATCCGCCTCCGTTAAAGTAAATCTCCATTCATCTGTCAATTCTTTACATGGTTTTTCACCCTCAGGGTCATGAACAAGATAAGAGCCCCTGCTTTTTCCGCCATTTTCCAGATATTCTTTAATTGCCTCTAAATAGATGGCATGAGTCAAGCAAAGGTCAATATTTCTAAATGCGGAAGGAAGTTCTTTTAACGAAACGACTCTCATTTCTGCTCTTAAACGCTCATATTGACCCCAGGCTTCATTAACTGCCTTACTGACTTTACTATAATCTCTGATGTGAGCACCGCATGCTGACATTCTTTCCTGAAATTCATTTCTCATATTTGGCATAAATTCCTTATCTGCAAAATTGGTGTCGATAATGCTCTTTGCAAAATCAAATTTATTTTTTATTTGTGTTTCTGCAGCATTAATAAAATTATCTGCACCTGGAGGTTGCCTGTTATATCTTTTGGAGATGAATAAGGAAGCCCTTAATCCTCCAACCTGTCCGGAATTAAGTGCTGAACCACCAGGGCGGTAAACTCCGTGCGTACCATTAACTTCACCAACAGGAAAAAGATGTCTTATATTTGATTCCCACCAGGTGTTCCCTTTTATTCCTCCATTATTATGCTGAGCACAAACGGCAATTTCCAGATACTCTTTTGTTATATCGATATCGTGACTTTTATAAAGGTCAATAGCAGGCTGATTCATCTTTTTCAGCCTCTCGATTGGTGTTCCAAATAGCGCACCAGATTTTTCCAGGTACATATATGCTTCTTCCTTTAACAAATCGAAAGAGAAATCCTCAAGTTTGCTCTCTCCACTGGGATTTCGCAAAAAGTCAAGAAATACTCGTCTTCCCATAATAACAGTTTCCTGATAAACAAGAATATCAATCAAAGAAGACCCATAATTGTAAACTTTTCTGGGGTCAAAGGGCCATTGATAACCTTTCAGAAAAATCGCTGTCGCCAGTTTTCCCATATCAGGAAAATAGTCATTCAAAAATTCTTTTTCATCACCACCATCTCGACCAGTTGAAACATATCTTGGTATGACCTGCTGATATGTGCCCGAAAGATTCCATCTGAACTTTATGGAAGCCAATCCGTATTGTGATTCGGTCAGGTTATTACCTGTCGCCCCAATCTCAAAAGCAAGACCAGTTGAACCTAATTGGCTTTCAGGATATACCGAAGTCTTATATATTCCAGCAGGACCTCCAGTGCCTAAAACAACATTCACTGCATTAAATAAAACAAACCCGCAATTGTCACCCTCTAAATTTTCTTTATCAAGTCCTATAGCGCCAATAACATGCTTTTCATCTCCCCTTTTTTCAGTTAAAAGAGCAATTATTTCGTTATTATTGAATACTTTTATTCCTTTATTCTGGATGTCTTTAGTAAGGCATTCAAACATTAAATGAGAGGTAAGAGGTCCGGCAGAAGTTGCTCTTCCACGTGGGTCATGGTCTGTTTTATAACCAACATAAGTACCGTATTTATCAAAAGGGAATGGAACTCCAAGGCTTACAAGATGATAAAAAGCCTGCAGAGAATTCTGCGCTTCGCATAACGCTATATCACCATGCATACATCCCCCTTTAAACAGGTCTTCTGCCATTATGATGGGGGAATCCGGCAGCTCTCCCGAAAGTGAAAGTTTATAATAAGTCTGTTTATCCGAACCTGCATTATTGGAAGTACCCGCTCCCCAACAATCTGTAACTATAACAATATCTTTCAATCCCCTTTCATATAAGTTTACTGCAGTATTCAAAGAAGCAGCACCGCTCCCGATAATAAGTGTATTTACCGAATATAGTGGAAAAGAAATTTCATTTATTCTTACTTCGGTCTTGGTCATTGCTAATAATTCCTTCCTACTATTAATTATTTGGTATTATCAATAATTATTCATTTATCTAAATTATCATCTTTTGGTTCTACCCACAACTTTAACATCATCAAATCCTGCGGTATCATCGAAAGAGCCCATACCGATTCTGCCCCAGTTGAACGTCTTATCCACAGCAGTCATAATTGGAAATTCAAAATCATCAACATAAACCTCTATCAATCCACTTTCGGTATCTCGTCTAAGACGTATATCGTGAAACTTTTTATCGGTCAATCTTGGAATGCTTTCACCGGTCAATATTAGTTTTCTGTCCTGCCCATTAACAATCAATATAGAATTATGAACGTCATCATGATAATTTGAAAGGTGTGCGTAATAGAAATGAGTCTGGTCTTGATAGCAAAATACCAGTATTATGTCCCGCCCCCTTGTTTCAACAGACCTCAAACACCTGCCTTTTAATGTCATCGTAAAATCAGTAAAATTCAAATCCTTTATCAATGAAAATGCACCTGGTTTTCTTATAGCCCCTTCTGATTGTCCTGGGGTTTTAAGATGATAATAATAATTGTTATTCTCTTTTATTACTTCCCAATTTTGGGGATTGTTTGGCTCCCAATTTTTTGCAGTCCCATTTTCAAAATCATCAAAAAATTTCTTTAATTCTAATTGCGGAAAACTATTTGTAAAAAATACTATTAAAATAATAAAAAATATAATAATCTTTCCCTTCATCATATTAAATTACTCCTTAATAATTCCTTTATTTACTGTTTATTCTGTATATAAAAGCAGCCTTATACCAATAAGCAAGTTTCCATCCTTCTTCAAGTTCCTTATCATTCAACGTAGGATTGAGCATCGAATGAACTATCATTTTTGCAAGTCTTTTTCTTGTAAGCATTATTTCTTATCTCCAGTGGAATCATTAATCAATATTAAATAATTTTATTTTAATATAAAAAATATTAAGATAAATGCAATTAATTTTAATTTATAGTCCAAATTATAAATTTTAATAGATTTAAATTTCCCTTGATTAAAAAATTTATTTAATATATATTTTAAAATATTTTAAATTATCAAATTAAGTAAAAAGAGGCAAAATATGAAAAAATATTTAATATTGCTTTTAATTCTCTTACCAATAAGAATAGAAAGCCAGACAATTATCCCCGAAAACAATCTTGGTGAAAACACCATTTCACTCGAGTGGACTTCACCACAGTATTCACTTGCTGGGGGCGTTTCTTCTGTCAACAATGTTATTGATGATTATTTCGTTTTAAAAGATAATAAATATTTCGGTATGTGGGATAATAATACTCAACAAAAAATATTGACACTGGAAATGGAGACAAATGATTTCAACTGGTTACCTGTAGGAGATATAAATAACAATGGGAGCAGTGATTATATATTTTTAGTTTATCAGGGAAACTCCTTAAAAGTTAAATTTTATGATTCTGAAACAAAAGAATACTTTTACGATACAATACAATTTGTCCCTTATTTAACATTAATAGGTTTGACAGATTATAATAATGATAAAATTTACGAACCTGTGCTTGGAAACTACATGGGACCCGATAATTATTACGGAGTATGGGATTACATTGAAGCCAAATGGATATGGAAAGTTTCTATTGGCTCAAGTATTCCATTCCCCAATGTCTACAACTTCTTCCCATTAGATTTAAACAATAACGGCGCAAAAGATATTATAGTTGAATATATCGACACATTAAAAACCCAGAGCCTTGCAGTCCATGAAGGAAGCACTGGTGATTTACTTTTAGAAAAGACAAGCTCTACCTTTGATTATGTTATATTTGACTTAGAAAATGTTGATTCTGACAGTATCGTAGAACTTTTGATTTATGAACTGGACTTGTACTCTGGAAACTATAGAATGTTAATCTATTCCACAGACTATTATATTCCCACTCCAATTATTGCAGAAAATGAACAAATTCAATTGAACTCTTACGCCCTTTTTAAAAATTATCCCAATCCATTTAATCCATCTACAACAATCGATTTTCAGATTCCGAAAAGGGAGTTTGTAGATATTATAATATATAATATACTTGGTCAGGAAATCACAAGGTTAAAAAATGAATATTTAAATCCTGGCACTTACTCTGTAGATTGGGGAGCAAAAGACAAATCGGGTATTCCCGTATCATCAGGTATATATATCTATGTCCTCAAAACTAAACAAAAATTTCTGTCAAAAAGAATGACATTAATCAAGTAAATGAATATCGAAAATCTTTTACCAAAAAAACTAAAATCAATGGAGATTATACTATGTCGAGTGATATAAATCCGCTGGAATTATACGAGTGGTGTAAAATCCCACCAGAAGAACTCCCAAACCATCCAAAAGCAAAGGTCAAAATCAAAATACTTCCGACAAAAGAGGATGTTTATAAAGACTTTGCACAGACAATCTATGATGAAATTAAATCCAACAATGAAGCAGGAAAACCGACCCGCCTCATTCTTCCCTGTGGACCACGAGGCGAATATCCTTTCCTTGTAAAACTGATAAATGAGATGCACCTATCATTAAGAAATGTTTATGCTTTTCAGATGGACGAGTGCCTTGACTGGCAGGGGCGTCCTATTCCGCTCGACCATCCTATGAGTTTTGCTGGATGGATGTATAAAAATTTTTACCACGCTGTTAGCAAAGAATTTCAAATACCCCCTGAACAAATCCATTTCCCTGACCCGTTTAATATCGATAGAATAAGCGAAGAAATTGAAAAGGTTGGTGGAATTGATACTGTTTATGGGGGAGTAGGGTATAGGGGGCACCTCGCTTATAATGAGCCTCCCGATTCAAGGTGGTATGCTATAAGCAAAGATGAATTCCGGAACTCGAAAACCAGAATCCTCAATCTTAAAGAAGATACATTGATTGCTTTGAGTCAGCGAGCTTTTGGAGGATGTTCATATCGTGTTCCGCCGATGGCTGTTACTCTGGGTATGAAAGATATTTTAAATGCGAAAAGAATTAGACTTTACAGCGAGACTGGTTCATGGAAACAAACAGTTATAAGAGTACTTCTTTTTGGTCCGGTTACAACTGAATACCCGGTTACATTTTGTCAGGAGAACCCGGGCTGCCTGATTACAGTTGATAAAGCAACAGCGGAATGTCCAGACCTTGGAATATAAACCAGGAATCCTCAAATGAAAAGAGACCATATTATTATTGTAGGTGCGCACCTTCAAGGTTACTTTATGAGGGTGGAAACCTTCCCAAAAGAGGACGAAACGGTTATCGGATGGGATTTCAAAGAAGCCCTTGATGGTGGTAAGGGTTCGCATCAGGCAATTGCATGTGCGAGGCTTGGAATACCTACATACTTTGTTGGAAAAGTCGGAAACGACAGACTTGGTAAAAGAGGTATTCAATGGATGAAGGAAGCAGGTGTTAACCTGAGATATCTCAAAATCACCAATGATAAACCAACGGGTGCTGGATTTGTTATGATTAATCCAAAAGGAGTTCCCGCAATTACATCTGCAATGGGAGCCAATGAAGACTTGAGTATTGGAGAACTCGAATCTGCAAAAGAAGCATTTTTAAGGTCATCTTATTTAATGGTATCACTTGAAATACCCGTTGACATCGGTCTTTACGCATGCAAACTCGGAAAAAAATATGATACAAATGTAATCCTCAATCCCGCTCCTTCTAAATTACTTGTCGGAAAATCTCTAAAAGATGTCGATATACTAACTCCCAATACCGCAGAAGCAAAAACAATCCTCGGAATTGACCCCGATGAAAATGTTGAACCGAAAATTCTTGCTGAGGAAATCAGTAAGAAATTCGGCATAAATAAAATCGCAATCTCCCTTGGCGCAAATGGTGCTTTTACTTATGAAAATGGCTCCTGCTGGAGTATTCCACTCGTAAAAGTAAAAACACTTGATACACCCGGTGCTGGAGACGCTTTTAATTCTGGAATTGTCCTCGGACTTATGAAAGGACTCTCATTTAAGGATTCTGTCCAGGTTGGCTGTCTGGCTGGCGGGTATGCTGTCACCATAAGAGAGAGTATCCCATCATTCCCTACACTCGAACAATTAAAAAAATCCGCCGAAGAAAAAAATATAAAGATTGTAGAAAAATTCTAAGTAAAAAAAGAAAATCCAAAAAATTGCGGGTCAAATACGTGATTAGCAAAACAATATAACATTATAATTTACGTAGCGGCGGTTCGCGAACCGCCCTAACATGGTGAAGGTGTGATGGGTGCAATATACATAATTTTCATTTAAATATCGGAAATTTATGAAATACAATCCAGAAAAACATCATCGAAGAACTATAAGATTAAGAAATTATGATTATTCTCAATCAGGTGCATATTTTATTACTATCTGTACAAATAATCGTGAAATATCTCTGGTAAAAGATGATATAAAAGAAATGATACATTCAATATGGCAGAAATTACCCGCCAAATTTAGAAATGTTTCAGTAGATAAATTTGTAATTATGCCGAATTATATTCACGGAATTATTTTTCTGAATGATACTGATTCCAACAGTGAAATGAA
>JAUWXV010000007.1 GCA_030616165.1 bacterium
ATATTTCTCCTGAGATAACTTCAATTGTAAAATATGGAATTAGGTTAATATTGTAGAGACATGCCATGGCATGTCTCTATTTTTTGCCGTGTCATCTTGTAAAGAAAGTAGTCAAAGAAACTTTAGACTTATTCCTTGCTCTGCACGGAATAAAAGTAAACAAATTTTTAGTGAGAGATTGCATAATAAACCTTAATATGAAAATTTTAAGAATAATATTAATAATTTTTACCTTGCTAAGTTTTGTGAGCGAAAATAGCAATTCTCAAATAGTTCAGTTTGCGGATGTTTCCGCTGTTGCGGGGGTTCAAGGAATTGAAGGTTCACCTTATTCAACAAACTGTGCGTGGGGCGATTACAATAATGATGGTTATCTCGACCTTTATGTTACTAACTGGGGAAGTGCAGTGAGCGACGCTTTAAATGAACTTTACAAGAATAGTGTTGACGGAACTTTTATAGAAGTGGGGGCTTCTGCTGGTGTGAATAGTTCAAATAACAGCGTCTCCGCTGTATGGGGAGATTATGACAATGATGGATGGCTCGATTTGTATGTGGTTAATTTCTACGAGCAGGATGAACTTTATCACAATAATGGTGATAGAACATTTACATACGTTACCTCTCAAGCAGGAATAAATATTGTTCCTACTGGAAATGAGATAGAAGCAGTATGGGGAGATTATAACAATGATGGGTATCTTGATATATATCTTTGTAAATATTATGCACCGAATGAACTATATCATAATGATGGAGATGGGACTTTTTCTTTAGTAACAAACTCTGCCGTCAGGGATATCAGGGATTCTGAAGGAGCGGTTTGGGTCGATTATAACAACGATGGTTACATTGACCTTTACGTTGTCAATAGAGAGCAGGATAATAAATTTTATAAAAACAATAAAGACGGAACATTCACAGATATCTCAGGAGAACTTGGATTGAATAACACTGAAATTGGGAAAAGTTGTGCTTGGGCTGACTTTGATAATGATGGAGACTTTGATGTATATATTGCAAATATTGGAGCAAACAATCTTTATATAAATAATAATTTTACAAACTTCGAAGACACGGGGCTTAAGAAAAATGCAAGATACACTGGATATGGTTGGGAGAGTTGGGATACCTCATGGGGGGATTTTAATGGTGATGGAAATATTGACCTTGTTTCTGTGGGCGGTTCGGAATCAGAATACCAGGCTACCGCTCTTTTTATGAATTCCGGGGAAATTTATGGTTTTATTTTCGGGGATATTACACAAGCTTCTGGTCTATCAAGTGTATCATTATTTGCTACCTCCTGTTCGTTTGCCGATTATGATAATGATGGCGACCCGGATATATTTGTTACAACAAATCCGGTTTCATATATCCCAACATATAACGGTAATGTTCTCTTTAAAAATCAGAAAGAAGATGATTCGAATAGTTTTTTGAAGGTAAGAGTAAAAGGAAAAGGGAGTGGATTTACTAATAGATTTGGTATAGGGTGCAAGGTGAATGTTTTTAAGGAGAGTGAATCAATGCCTTCTTGGTTTAAGGAGTTCAGAAGTGGTTCTCAGCCCCCGGAACTATTATTTGGACTGCAAAAAGGTAAAACTTATACGGTTGAGGTTATCTTTCCGGGACCCGATAAAAGAAGTGTTACTGAATATGTTATTATCCCGAGAAGTGAACCTCTAATTATTGAAGAGCAATAATTTATTTTTCAGGAAAGATATAATTTTAATTACTAAAAAATTTTATTTAATCTTAATATGTTCAACAATAAATATTCAACAATTAATATAATATTTTTAATAATATTTTTATTATTTTCGATAGATTTATATTCCCAGGTTAATAATCGGATGGATGTGGGCACCAGACCGCTTGGAATGGGAGGTGCATATGTTGGAGTTGCGGATGATGCCAATTCTATATACTGGAATCCTGCTGGTCTTCCATTCCTTCAGAGGCAGGAATTAACATCAATGTACGCAAAGCCCTATGGCGGGGGTCTTGGTATAAGCAATAGTTATTTGGGATATGTGTTTCCGCTTTCCGACAGACAGGGGATTGGTATTGACTGGTTTCACTTTGGAATCGGTGATGATGAACTCGGATACCGTATGGATAAATTTAATCTTTCCTATGGGATAAGGCCTATAAGAAGTTTCTCGTTAGGTATGAATTTAAAGATAGTTGATTCTGACCTCACTCTTGATAAGAACTCTATTGGGAAATCAAGGGGTTATGGGTTGGATTTTGGTCTATTATTTACTCCGATAACCAATTTAAGATTTGGATTTACAAGTTATGACATAGGAGGCACATCTGTCAGATACGACAATGACGTGTCTGAGAAACTCTTTAAACAGCGGCTAAAATTTGGATTTGCATATCTGCCTATAGAAGACTGGCTTATTGCCTGTGATGTTGGCGATAGGTTTCACTTCGGGTCTGAATACTGGCTTTTTGGTCAAATAGCCTTAAGAGCAGGAATTCAGAAAAGTATAAATAAAGTGGGTGATTATTCTCAGGGAATGATATTTTCCGGTGGATTCGGATTCAAATACCGTTTCTTCCAGTTAGATTATGCCTATCAGGATGACCCTGAACTTCCTAACACTCATCGATTTTCACTTTCATTTTTCTATAATCCTGCACTTGTTTCGATAAAGAATGCAGTAATTAAACCTGCTCCGCTTTTCAGGTCATTATATAGGAAATATGAAGAAGAAGAATTTTCTGAGGTAATTTTAAAAAATACCAGTCAGAAGGAGTTGCCCGTAAGTGTCAGCATAGATGTTCCTACTCTTATGGAGACACCGGCTGAGGTAAATCTAATTCTTCCACCTCAATCAACACAGACTTATCCTTTGAATGTTACCTTTTCTCCTGATATTCTTGCATCTGACAGAGCGTCTTATGATAATCTTGTCCAGCCAGTTGTAAAAGTGTCATATATGCAGGACAGAAATCCAAAAGAAACAACCTATAATATAGATCCTGTATATGTTCTTGGAAAGGGCAAGATTTCCTGGAGTATACCCGAAAGAGTTGGTGCATTTATTACACTAACGGATGAAGCCGTTGATGGATTTGCTCGCACCGTCATACAGGAGTATAATGATATAATTAGAGATGAGTTCAATAATTCAAATTTAGGAAGGGCTGTAGTATTATTTGATGCTCTTGGGAAACACGGAATAGTTTATCAGGCTGATGTAAAAACACCATGGTATAAAATAGCTCAGGACAGCACCATTTTCGATAATATCCAATACCCAAGTGAACTATTGCGTTCAAGAATTGGAGATTGTGACGACTGTATGGCATTATTTGTATCTCTACTTGAAAATCTTGGGATTGATACAATTGTTTTGGATGTTTCTGCACCGGGTGCCGGGCACATATATATGATGTTTGACAGCGGTATATCTGTTGAAGATGCCCCAAGAAACTTTTTGTCCGAAACAGAGTATATTGTTTATAATAATCGGGTCTGGATACCGGTTGAGACTACTATGTATGGTTTTTCTTTTGCAGACGCATGGAGAAATGGTGCAGAGGAATATCATAGAAGAAAAGGGCAGGGCTACATTAAAGAGATTGATATCGCAGTAGCTAAAATAGATTATAAATCGGGTGTTATTCCAACTCAGGAAATAAAAATTCCTCCCAGAGAGATAATCGACGAACTTGTAAATACTGATATAAGTATAAATCAAGAAAGATTCAGGCAGATGACTCAGATAGCAGGTGTTCCTCTTGATAATCCTGATGGTCTTTATGATGCAGGGGCTACTTATCTTAATTTTAACAGGCTCGATGATGCACTCGATATGATGCAAAAGGCTGTTCAATTGAGACCAGACTTTGCAGACGCTCTTAACACTATTGGTGTTATATATACTATGAGGAGACAGTATAATCAGGCTATTGATTATTATAATCGTGCTGTTGAGATTGAGCCCGATAATCCTCTTTTCAGAATGAATGTGGCTATCACTTTGTTTTTGCAGGGGAAACTATCCGAAGCTCAAAAAGAATACGAAAAGGTCATCGAAACCGATAAGGATTATAAAGGATTGCTCGAATTCCTTGAACAAAAATAAAATAAAAAAGTTAAATTCAATTAGAAATGTTTAATTAGTGAAAATTGAATTTAAACTTCCAAGTTTTAGCAAGGAGGTGAAAATTATATGATTAAATATAAAACATTAATAATAATTCTTTCATTGATTTTGATGTATTCTTTTTCTTTTGCACGACAGGCAAAACAAAAAGAAGAAACAGAATCAAGTGTAAAAGATAAATGGGCAAATACTGTATGGAAGAAGGTAGGCAATCTTACCAAGGTGAAGCGTTCGTTTAAGGTAGAAGTAGCTACTACGGTAGCAGGTGTTCGTGGTGTAGAAGCCGAAGATGCTATCTTGAAACAACTTTATTACAGGGGAAAAGGACAGTATCCTACACGGCTGGAATTAAAGAATGCTATTGAAATGCTCAATCAGATAATAAAATCTGAACCGGAGGCTCCTAACGTTCACGAAACCATATTCTATATTGCACAGATCTATGAACAACTCGGTGAAAATCAAAGAGCAATGGATACATACGAGGAGATTATAAAAGATTATCCCAATTCTGAGTCCGCAGCTGAGGCTTCAATTCAAATCGGCAACTTAAAAAAGTAATAACTATTTAAGGATGTTTGTAAAATTAGACCCCGAATTTCGATTAGAAATCGGGGTTTTAATTTAGTAACCGAACTTCGGTAAGTCCGCCTTCTTTGATAGGTGACATGGCAAAAAGTCTAAAAATTTTGTTTTTAAATCTTTTTGCTGAAAAAATTGCAATTGTAAAATATATATTCAGGTAGAGACGTGCCATGGCACGTCTCTACTTTAATTTATTGATTTACTTTAATTTCCACTATCATGTAGGGACAACCCTTGGGTTGTCCTTGATAAGTTTTCATTTTTTGCCTTGTCATCTTTTAAAAGAAGTGAATCAGACAGGATTGACTGACCAATTGTCTAAATTTTTGATGATAAAATTAATATAAAAAGTTTTACTTATTTTAGAGGTGAAAATGCCAGAGAAAAAAGAAAAAAGAAATTTCAAGAAAATATTTACTCAACTCTCTATTGGTCTTTTGGTAAGTATCATTATAATTCTGTTTTCTCTAACCGGTCTTTATGAAACAATAGAATTAAAACTCCTTGATGAGAGATTCAAGATAAGGGGACCTGTTTATATGAATCCTCGCATCTCTACTATTGATATAGATGGCTATACTCTTGGAATTGAGGGAAGGTTCCAGGATTGGACAAGAGATAAGCATTATAAAATTGTTAAAATAGTGAATGAACTTGGTGCAGGGATGATAGGGTTTGACTTTTACTTTCCCGAGAAGAGTTCAAAAGTATTAAAAATTGAAGATGTTCCAGAAAAAGATATTAATAACAAAGATGACCTTTTAAACCTTTTTCAGGATTATGATAAGGAGATGTCTGAGACAATTAAAGAATCTGGGAATGTAATTCTTGGTCAAACCCTGAATGATAATGAACCTCCAAAGCCGGAGTTAATTCCTGAGGCTTTAAAAAGGCTTGCTCCATATTATATTGAATTTCCAGATTGGAACAAGTATAAGTTTGAGGTTAAATCAAACATAGAGCATCCCTTATTGGATTTTATCTCCACTTCAAATGGTGTTGGGCTTGCAGAAACTTTTGCGGACATCGACGGTTCAGTGCGCAGATATCCATTGTTCAAGGTTTACGACGGAAAACTCTTTCCGGCATTAGCATTAGTTATGTTCTGCGATTATATCGGTGTCAAAATTAAAGATATAAAAGTAATTCCCGGAGATAAAGTCGATATCCCTCCGGGTCATCTCCCTGACGGTACACCTGTTGATATAGATATTCCAATTGATAACAAAGGAATGATGATGATGAATTGGGCTGGAAGTTACTGGGATGAAAATTTCCAGCATCTCCCGCACCTATCTATTTCTACATATTATGAACAAAGAAAAAGTGAAGTAATTGCAGAAAATATTAAGAAGATATTTAACAAAATCCCCGAATCTGTTAACAACACCGATATTTTAATTGAAGAACTTGAAAAAGCAGGAATTGAGATAACAGAACAGGTTGAATATGTTTATGGTGTTTTAAGTAATGGAGTATTATTTGATGAAGCTGTAAAAAATGGAGAAGAAGTACCAAAAGATTTAGTTCCACCTGATGTTTATCCAATTTATACTGAGATTCTTATAAATCATAAAATGTATGATTTATTAAAGGAGAATTTGGAGATTTCTTATGAGGAAGCAAATGAGAAAATCGGAATTGATGATGAGGAAAAGGTACGTTTAAGTTATAAATTTATTAAGCATAAACTTTCATCTGACGGAATAACGGAATTAGATTATCCGCTCTATTTTTTCCCGATTGAAATTGAAGGTAAATTAATAACTGATGATATGTTCAAAGATAAAATATTTTTCTATGGATTAACTGCAGCTGGAACGTGGGATTTAAATCCAATGCCTTATCTGGATAGATATCCTATGTTGGGACTTCACGCAAATGCCTTTAATACAATCCTTACTCAGAATTTTCTGAGAGAACTTTCAAATTGGTCAGTCATACTTATAATTTTGGGATTAGGTCTTCTGATGGGTTTAATAGTCCCGAGGCTCAGCCCGGTTAAGGGAGTAGTTATTGTTTTTGTTCTACTTGCTGGGTATCTCTTCACCGCACAGTATCTCTTCAACACAAAAGGAATTATTGTTGATGTTCTTGGCTCGGTCACAACTCTTATTATCGGGTATCTGTCGGTTACTGTTTATAATTTCTTCTCAGAGGAAAAAGAAAAAAAGATGATTAGAGGAATATTCTCAAGGTATGTTACAAAGTCTGTTGTGGATGAACTAATAAAGAATCCTGATATGGTCAAACTTGGCGGAGAAAGAAAAATCCTAACCGTATTCTTTTCCGATGTAGCAGGATTTACTTCTGTTTCCGAAAAACTGACTCCTGAAGAACTTGTATCACTCCTTAATGAATATCTGACTGCGATGACGAATATCGTTCTAAAAAGTGATGGAATGATTGATAAATACGAAGGTGATGCGATAATGGCAGTTTTTGGCACACCGATTCCGATGCCAGACCACGCCACAAGGGCTTGTTATGTTTCCCTTGAGATGCAGGAAAAACTTGTAGGAATGAGAGAAAAATGGCATCAGGAAGGTAGACCGGAATTAAAGGTAAGGATTGGGCTTAATACTGGTCCTATGATAGCCGGAAATATGGGTGCACAAGATAGACTTGACTATACTGTTATGGGGGACAGCGTTAACCTCGGTTCACGTCTGGAAGGGGCTAATAAACAGTATGGTTCTTATATTATGATATCAGAATTCACCTATGAAATGGTAAAAAATGATATTGAAGCAAGATTCTTAGATTCTATCAGAGTTAAAGGCAAAAAACTCCCTGTAAAGGTTTATGAAGTTCTTGAAAGAAAGGAAAAAGGGCTCCCTGAAAATAAAAAAAAGGTTATTGAAGCATATAATCAGGGAATGGAATGCTATCTCAAGCAGGACTGGAAAAAGGGAATTTTTTACTTTGAAAATGCACTCTCTAATGATTCGGAGGATGGACCTTCAAAGGTTTATCTTCAGAGATGTCAGGAATATACGATTAATCCTCCGGGTACAGACTGGGACGGAGTTTATACTATGACTACAAAATAAATTGGTTGGGGCGACTCGGCGAGTCGCCCCTATAAATTTCTTGATTAACCATAAAAGAATACATATATTATATAAAAAATTAATTTGAAAAAGGCATTCCATAATGAATTATATTGACGTAATTATTATTAGTGTAATTCTTTTTTTTGTTTTAAAGGGAATATTAAAAGGATTTGCGCGTGAGTTAATGGGGATACTAAGTTTTATAATTTCGTTTGTTATTGCATTAAGCCAGATGAAGAATGCAGCAAATTTTTTAGATAATTATATAGGGAATTACTGGATATCATTAATCGTGGGATATATAACTGTATTTTTGATAGTCTTTATAATTTTTCACATAATAGCCGGAGCAATTCATAAGTTATTAAAAATTTCGTCACTTGGATGGCTGAACAGGATTGGAGGTGCTGTATTTGGATTGTTTTTTAGTGGAATGCTGATAAGTATGGCTGTATTTTTGGTTTCGTTTATACCTTTAGAGGGAGAGATTCCTCCAGGGAAGAAAAATTCACAATTTTATCCTTACTTTGAAAAAATGGCTCCAAGAGTATATGACTTTTTTTCAAAAGCAATACCTGGTTCAAAATCAATCTATGATGATATACAAAATAAGATTTTATCAGAACAACTGCTTAAGTCGGGTGTAGATATAGATGATGTGAAAGAACTTTTGAAAGGTGGGTATGAAGAAGGGAAAAGCGGAATAAAATCGATCCTTGATTCAATGAAAGACATAGAGCGTCTGAAAAATGTTGATATTGAAAAGCAGAAACGATAAGGGAATCAATGTTTCAAGCGGAGTTTATCTATATGTTATTAAAACAAAAGATTTTTTTGCATCAATGAAGATGGTTTTGCTTAGATAAGAAGTATTATGGATAATCATTTTTTCCTTTGATGGAGAAAAAATTTGAGAATTTCTAATTCATCACCCGAGTAATCGGGGGATGAATTAGAAATAGTTTTAAGTTTTCTTTGCTACTTTCTTTACAAGATAGGACGGCAAAAATGCTAAAAAACTTGCTTTTTAATATTTCTCCTGAGATAACTTCAATTGTAAAATATGGAATTAGGTTAATATTGTAGAGACATGCCATGGCATGTCTCTACTTTTTGCCGTGTCATCTTACAAAGAAAGTAGAATAATGAAAAATAAAAATTTGCTAAAGTTCAATTAAAATAAATGGATGCAAGGTCTGAAAAGGCACTCGAATTTGATAAAGTAAGAAAATGTCTTTCCGAATCTACCATCTCTGAGATGGGCAAAAAACTTGCTCTCTCGATAACTCCTTATAAGAATAAAGATACAATAAAAAGAAAACTTCGGATAGTTTCACAGTTCCGGGAAATTATCGAAAAAAAGGAAGAATTCCCAATTTATGGGATAAAGGATATTTCATCCTCACTACAAAAAGCGCAGGTTGAAGGAGCGATGCTCGAACCTTCCGAAATTTATGCAGTTGCCGTCAATCTGGAGATAGGAAAAAATATAAAGTCTTTTCTTTATGAGAGAAAAGATGAATATCCGGAACTTTATCCGGTTGTTCAGGGAATTTCTGTATTGAAAAGACTTTTTGAAAATATAACACAATCTGTCGACAATGATGACAATGTTCTGGACAGTGCTTCGTCTGAACTAAAAAAGCTGAGAAAAGAGATAATCAGAAAAGAAGAAGAAATAAGAACCAAACTCAAGAAGATTCTTCGGCAGTTTTCGAAGTCGGGATATACAAGGGAAGATTTAGTTACAATAAAAGACGGAAGAGGTGTAATTCCTGTTAAAGAAGAATATGCCTCAAGGGTAAAGGGAATTGTTCACCACAAATCTTCAACAGGAGCCACTCTTTTTGTCGAACCAATGGAAATTATCGAAATGAATAATTCTCTTGAAGAATTGAAATTGAAAGAGGATAGAGAAATAAGAAGAATATTAAGAGAACTGACAGACAAAATCAGGATAAATATAAGAGAAATCACAGAAAATTGTGAAATACTTGCCGAGGTTGATTTATACTTTGCTCAGGGGCTTTTCTCGATAAAGATTGACGGAACGGAACCGATGATTAATAACCAGAAAGTAATAGAAATAATAAATGGGAGGCATCCACTTTTACTTTTAAAGAAAAAAGAAAAGAGCAGCGTAGTTCCTCTTTCGGTTAAAATTGGAGACGGTTTTAGGACTCTAATGATTTCTGGACCGAATGCAGGTGGAAAGACTGTTGCTCTGAAAACAATCGGACTTCTATCATTAATGGTTCAGAGTGGGATGCATATTCCTGCGGATGATAACTCGAGGTTTCCCGTTTTCCACCAGATTTATTGTGATGTCGGCGATGACCAATCTATTGAAAAAGACCTCAGCACATTCTCATCACATCTTGAGAGATATAACCAGTTTATAACTAATACATCAGAGTATAACCTTACCTTGATAGATGAGATAGGTACTGGAACAGACCCAAAAGAGGGATGTTCCCTTGCGATGGCGGTTCTTGAGAGATTAACAGATTCAGGCGGATTGACTGTTGCAACAACTCACCAGAGCACTTTAAAGGTTTTCGCATCCGACAAAAAGGGAATCGAAAACGGGTCTATGATATTCGATGAAAAAAATCTCAAGCCTACATATCAATTCAAACAGGGAATTCCGGGGAGCAGTTATGCATTAGAAATTTCTCGCAGGCTTAACTTTCCTGAAGACATAATTGAAAAATCTAAGGAATTAATCGGAAAAGAGGAAAACAAAATCGAGGATATGATTAAAGACCTTCAGGAAAAGATAAAGAATATTTCTGAAGAAAAATACAGGATAAATATTAAAAAATCCGAACTTGAAGGGCTAATTAAATTATACAGGAACAAAGTTTCTCATCTGAAGGAATATTCAAGGAATAAAATGGAAGAGGCTTTAAAAGAAGCAGAAAAAATACTCGAAACCTCAAACCAGGCAGTTGAAAAAGCAATCAGGGAAATAAAAAATTATTCAGCAAAAAAGGAATCTATAAAAAAAGCAAAAGAAATTATCTCCGCGCAAAAAACATTTGTAGAGCAAAAATTAAAAGAAATAAGAAAACCTGTGACTATACATGAAAATCTCACCGTTGGTGATAAGGTCTTATACAAGGAATTAAATTTGAAGGGCGAAATCATATCCAAACCTGATTCAATCGGAAAGGTTAGGATAGCAATCGGAGATAAAAAAATTGAAACAAATATTGAAAAATTGGAAAAAATTGATAAATTAGATAAAGAAGAATTATTTATTGTTGATAAGATTCCAATTGTCAGAATAGAAGACCAGATAGATTTAAGAGGGATGGATTCCATAGATGCCTGTGATGCCATTGATAAATATCTTGATGAAGCGAGGATGATGGGTTTTAATGAGATAAGAATAATCCACGGAAAGGGAACAGGCGTCTTAAGAAAGAAGGTAAATGAATTTCTAAAAAATCACCCAAAAATAAAATCAAAAAGACCCGCCCAGTGGAATGAAGGGGGGGAAGGGGTTACCATTGTAGAGATATAAGTATAAAGTTTTCCCCGCCATAGGCGGGTCCTTCGGATTGCTTACTTCTTTTTCAAAAGAAGTAGGTTCTTTAAGAAAATAATTTAAATCATTTAAAGAAAATCAATGTACATCCCACAGGAAAAAATCGAGGAAATCAGGGAATCGGCTGACATTCTTGAGTTTATCTCCGGTTATGTTCAACTGAAAAAAAGTGGAAGAAATTTTTTCGGTTTATGCCCGTTCCATATAGAAAAGACTCCCTCATTCAGCGTGAATCCCGAAAAACAAATCTTTCACTGCTTTGGATGCGGAGAAGGGGGGAACATATACTCATTCATTATGAAGATGGAGAGGGTCTCCTTTCCGGAGGCAGTTGAATTTCTTGCTGATAAACTCAGAATACATATTAAAAAGGAAAAAGCAAAACCCGGAATAAAAAGAGAAAACCTGTACAAAATAAACGAAAAGACAGCAGCGTGGTTTCACGACAATCTTGTTTCTGAAAAAATTGGTGAGGATGCAAGAAAATATCTTAAAAATAGAGGCATATTAGGCGAGATAATTGATAAGTTTACGATTGGTTATGCTCCTGATATGTGGGATGGGCTGATTAAACACTTTGGCAGAATTGTAGATAATAACAAACTTCTTGAAAAAGCAGGACTGGTGATAAAGAGTGAGAAAGGGGAAGGATATTACGATAGATTCAGAAATCGAATTACGTTTCCAATAAGGAACGAATTCGGGAAGATAGTAGGATTTGGTGGAAGAAAACTTAACGAAGACGACCCCGGAGGGAAATATATAAATTCTCCTGAAACCGAGATTTACAACAAAAGTAAAATCCTTTACGGATTATTTGAGGCAAAAGATAAAATCAGAGAAAAAAAGAGCATACTTATTGTTGAGGGTTATATCGACCTTATATCATTATATATGGAAGGATATACAAATATCGTGGCACCTCTTGGCACTTCCCTTACCAGTGAACAGGCAAAGTCTTTATCAAGATTTACGAACAAAGTTGTAATGATTTTTGATGCTGATGAGGCTGGACTCAAAGCAACTTTAAGGGCTGCTGAGATTTTAATCGAGAATAACATAGATATGGAAATCGCTGTTATGACAAAAGGGGAAGACCCCGATAGTTTTATAAAAAAGTATGGCGCAGAACAATTTGATGATTTATTGAAAAAAAGAATCTTTCTTATAGACTTTCTTGTCAATCTTTACCATAGTCGGTATCATTCACCGATAGAAAAAATCTCTTTTTTGAATGAAATACTTACATTCTTCTCTAACATAACAGATAATATTAAGAGGGGATACTTAATTAATAAACTATCAGTTCCAATGGAGATGAACCCTGTTGAACTTCAACAAAAAACAATAAAATTAATTCAAAGGAAAAGAATAAATCGTGAAAAGCAAATAGAAAGAAAATACGATGAAGACGAAGATTTATTAAGGTTATTTTTTACTGATGAAAATGCAAGGGATTTAACTTTAAATGAACTTGAATTAAATATGCTCGAGAATAAACGTATAGGGAGAATTTTTGAAATAATATTTCAGTTTTATGAAAATCAAAATAAGATTGATGTGGCTGGATTGATGGATTTTATTGAAGAAGAGGATTTAAAAAAATATTTATCGGAAATTATCCTCAAGCATTTTTATATATCAAAAGCGGTAGATGAAAGAATGCCGGGGAAAAGTCCTGAGAAAATTGTTTACAAAATAATTCTCGGTAGAAAAAAGGAAATGCTCCAGAAGGAAATCGACAAAGTCCGAATAAAATGGAAAGTTGATGAAAACAACAAAGATATTTTTGAAAATTATAAAAATTTAATAAATAAAAAGTTGGAAATTGAAAAAGAGTTAGACGAAATGATGTAAAAAGTTCTTGGAATTTTGGAATAATTTTATTAAAATTAATTCTATAATGGGCCCATAGCTCAGTTGGTTGGAGCAACTGACTCATAATCAGTAGGTCCGAGGTTCGAGTCCTCGTGGGCCCACAGTTAAAATATCAATAAAATCAATATATTAAAAAGCCCTTCTTTGACTTAAAGTAGGGCTTTAATTTTGTAAGTTTTTGTAAATTTTTATACAAAATGCATGTCGTTGTGCATGTCGAAAATTTTTTTATTTTTATTTCGTATAAATCGATTTTTATTATTGTCAATTTAATTATTAGTTCAATTCATGTCCGGTTCCAAAATTATATGAAACTGAAAATATTCCAGCAAGAGATAAGATTATTTATGAGCATTTTTTTATTTTTATTTCAGATTGGTATATAGCAGAATATTGTACGAAAGATCTGATTATGTTTGGTTTTGCAATTTTAAATAATGATTATCAAAATGCTGAATGGGGATATATAGATTATAAGGAACTTAAGGATTTAAATATTAATGGATTTGAGGTTGAAAGAGATATTAATTGGGAGCCTAAAAAAGCAGGTTTGGTTGAGAAGATTGTGAAAAGTGGGGGGATTTAATATTTTGCTTGAAAAGTTTTAAAATATATGTTATTATTTATATAATATTATTTTTAAAAGAATAATATAGTATCTAAACACAATCTTTAAATATCTAAAGAATTTTAAAAACAATATGAAAAATAATCAAATTGAGAAGAAAGTTGTTATATGTGGAAGTATGAGTTGTTTTGATAAAATGCTTGAATTAAAGAGAGAGTTAAATAGTTACAAAATTAATACTGTAATACCAGAAGATGAAGCGAAATATGAAAGTATAAAAAATGGAGAACAATATTTTAAATTTAAAAGAAAAGTCTCTGAAGAATATTTTAAAAAAATAAGGAAAAAAGAGGTATTTGCAATTCTTGTAATAAATAAAGAAAAAAGAGGTATCCCAAATTATATAGGTGCAAATACTTTTGCAGAGATAGCAATAGCAATAAATGCTAAAAAAAAGGTATATCTTTTAAATGATATTCCTGATACATATTATGATGAGTTAATATCTTGGGAAGTATTCCCGTTAAATAAAAATTTAAACAAGTTGATTAAAGATTATAACGACTTGATAAATTATGAAAAAAATCAACTAAATCTAAAATTTGAGGAATGAAGATAAACAGTGTTTGAAACGCCTTCTAAAAAAGATATTTGTAATGGTAAAATTTCTGATCACTGCAACTTATTATCTTTGCTTACTTTGGAGAAGATCCATAAAGAAAATAGTATTATTTGCTTGGAAGCTCATGTAAGTAATTTCCCTAATGAAATAGAAAAAGCACATTTTTTTGGATTGCATGACTTTATAAGATTGCTGAAAGGGAAAGATGTTCAAGTATATAGTATTGAACCGGGACATGAATTTTTTGAAAACGAGCCAGTAATTAATTTAATAGGTTATGCAAAAGATTTAGCAATGATTAAATCAACTTTAACAGGTATACTAGCATTTCATTCCACCGTAGTTACAAAATGTGCACACTTGAAAAAAATAGCTGGAAATAAACCTATTTATTTTTTTGGATTAAGAAAATTGCATCCATCCCATATTATGCAGTATTTAGAAGCTACTTACGCTGGTGGTTTTGAAATTAATGCCACAGATTTAGCAAAACAAATTGATCCTAATTTAGAAATATCTGATTGTCAAGAGCATGTATCTAATATTATAGCTGATGATTTAATCGAAAGTTGGAGAGCTTTTATCAAAATCTCTGAACAATATGGTGGAATATATATTGTTTTGGATAATTTCTCTGATACAGTAACAGAAGCAAAATTTGCCATAGAAAAATTTAAACATGAAATAAAAGGATTCTTAGTAGATACTAGTAGAACAAGAAGAGGAGATATAGTTCAGATATTAAAAGAATTAAAATGGTATTTAAATCTTTATAGTAAAAAAGAAGTTAAAATCGGATTAACAGGTGGTGTTGATTCCAATATAATAAAAAATACTAAGGATATATTATCAAGTTTTGGAGTGGGGCTAAATATTGTAAGTGGTTATATATTTGATTTCTCATTTCAAATAGTTGAAGTTGATTCAAAACCAAAATCTAAAATAGGCGTTTTCCCAGGTAGAAAGAACGTTTACTATTGTAAAAATTGTGGTAAAAGAGATGTAGACATTGATAGAGATGTTTATAAAAAAATGTGTTGTAATAATGAAATGGAAAAATTATTAAAAATAGTAGACCTAACTTCAACTAAGGAAAATATAGATTATATTATGGAGTCACGTAATTATATACTATCATTGGTTTAATTATATGGATAATCCTATAAAAAAAGTATTCTTACATTATTTAGATAATGCAGTGATAGACCAATATGAACTTACTAAAAGATATAAAGAAGAAAAAATTATCGATGATTTTATATTAGCTACAAGAATTGCATTTTTATTGGTTGAAGAATATTTAATTATTCCAAATTCATTTTATTTTGAAAATAAAATAGCTTATGAAGTTATAAACAAATTAAAAGAAATTTTTAATGTTGATTTAATAAGATTTTCAGGAAAAGAACCAGACCCATATGATTATTTAGAAAAAAAGAGAGTACAATTTAGTAATAAGAAAGACAAATATCCGGGATATTATTCTAAAAAGATTTTTAGAAAATATTTAGATCTTGAAGCCTCTTTATTAATAAGAAGAAAATATTTCAATATTGGAGAGTCAACAAGTGCTAAATGGATAGAAGACATAGAAAAAAATGAAAAAGAATGGATAACAAATATTATTATTAAAAACGGTAATATTGACCTTATAAAAGAATTAATTGAATTACCTTTAAAGCTTGAAGATAAACCCGTCTTGTGGGACTTTCTTATTGATTGTATACCTTCTCCTATATCATACAAGAATTCTAAATTTTTTATTCAGGATAAAATTAATTCATTTTATGCTGAATTATATTTAAATGAATACGATGCATATATTATAGGTGATTTCCCCAAATATGATTTAAGAATAGGGATTAATAAGTTTGAGTATAAAACTATTTCTCTATCAAAAATAATCAGAAGGCTGAGAAGATATGGAATATATGATATTATAAAAAATTCGTTGTTAGATAGACTAATTAAACTAAAATTTACAATAGGTGGAAGTTGGTTACTAGTAGAACAAAATCCAAAACATTTACAAGTATTAATAGATTGCATAAATGAAATAATTAAAAGAGGTGTAATACCAAAAAAATGCTATCTATTAGCGTATGGCTTTGAGAAAATAAAAGAAAAAACTTATAAGGAAAAAAGAACAATGAAGATTGATATTTTTAAAGCATTAATAGAAGCATTTATAGTTGCAGTTGGGCCTGCTGCTGCACCAGTAAAGTTTTTATCAGAAATTAGAGACCAGCTAAAACAACAAGAGCAACATAATGTTGACCTAAGTATTGTAGCAATAAATGAAACTATTGTTAAAGAGAATAAACTGAATTTAAATCGGGAAGAGATACTATGGATTGAAAAATTAATTCAACCGCTTATTTCAGCAGATATGATAATAGATGAAGATAGCATAAAAAGAGCTATCATAAAAGTCTCCGAAAATACATATGAATATGTCTTCAGTAACTATAGATTAATATTGGGCAAGTTAAGCGAGTATTATCCTGACAGACGTGATATAATAACATTAATACGAAAAATTGGAATAAATGAGGGGCAAATTGAACTTGAAGGATCTTCAGAGTATATATGGAGTAATTTGTTAAAATATTTAAAAGGAAATGATAAAATCATTACGTTGTTATTATTACTCGAAGTATCATCTCAAAAATCCGGAGAGAATGCATTTACTAAGCCTTTTAATAGATTTAAAAAATTGGATAATTAATAAATAATAATAAAATATAATGCACCCCTTATGGAATGTATTGATTTGTCAACTGTTCAAGAATTACTAGGACATGCATCTCCTGAAACAACAAGGAAACATTATGCAAACTTAGCAGATGAACATTTACAAAAATATGTTAAGAAATTGCCTTATAAATAAAAATCATGTCTTTGTTCATGTAAAAGATATATTCTTGTCTAATATATATGATTAAATAACAAAGATATATGTGTTATGTAAGCATCTGACTCATAATCAGTAGGTCCGAGGTTCGAGTCCTCGTGGGCCCACAAGTAAAAACAAGAACTTATATCATATTTCTGACACAAAAGTCAGTTGTTCTCTATCCGGAACTTGCCGAATCTTGTCATTCTTGTGGCAAAATTTGTGTTTTTCTTCAACACTATTATATATACTCTTAAAATATAATTAAATATTCAACCTTTTTCAAGTAAAAATGTAAAAAATCTTTTAAAATGTATTTTTACTTCAATTAAATATAGGGTCAGAAAAATGCCTGCACACTGTGTTCTGCCCTTTTTTATATTTTCAATCTCTTTATATTTCAACCAAATGTAGGGGTTCGATTTATCGAATCCGTTATAATATAAATTTTAAATTTAACGTAGGGGCGAACCGCCGGCTTGCCCGCCTATGGAGGGGTCGCCCTCTTTCCTAATAGCCAACAGCAAATAGCTAAAAACCAAAAAAGTTCTTGCTTTTACGAACATTATTTATTATATTTATAATATGATATTATTATCAATAACAAATAATAAATTCGTTTATAGTAAGTACACCCGTTATCGAGTATATTCAATGGGAAAAAAAATACCAGAGTTACAATCACAACAACTATATTTTATAATGATTTATCTATTTTTTTCAGAAAAAAATATGGTTTTTCAGAAAAAAATAAATTTTAAATACACTCATAAATATTTGTATTTCAATGAATAACGGATGGTTAAAAAGATTTGAAAAAATGGAAAAAGTGGGAAAAATGGGAAAAATGGGAATTTTTTCCCACGAAATTAAGTAAATATTCCCACATAACGGAGTATTTTTACAGGAAAAGTAAAGAAAATACCAAAATGTAATAAAGTAAATCTCTATGATATTTAAATTGATTTTGTTTAAAAACATTCTTATTTTAAACATCAAGAAAATAGAAAATTCTGATGTTTATTGTATCTTGCCAATTCTTGCCACTTTTGATAATAAATAGTGTATTTTGTATGGTAGTTTTAATATAAAATACATGCTTAAGCCGGATGAGGTTTCTTTAAATTACAATTTTAGTTTAAATATCAAGGAGGCACATTATGTATTCTTGGATAAAAAAAACAAATAAAATAATCGTTTTATTAGCAATAATTTATTTATTGTTTTTAAAGACAGTTATTGCTGCAGAATTGAGTCCTGCTGTAGGAACCAATGGCACTTTCAATATACCTGATTACAGTGCAAAGGAAGATGGTGTTCAATTGTATACACAGGCTGTAAAATGGGTTAATAAGATGAAGAAGGTTAATTCGGCAGCACAGGAAGAGAGCCAGGCTGTGCTCAGGCAGCACGCCGATGAGTCAGCATTCCTAATCCTGCAGAAGGCAGTGAAAGAGGAGGACGAAGAAGGATTTGTACCTCTTTTCAATGGTAAAGACCTCAGCGGTTGGACAGGCGATACCATAAGCTACGTTGCTGAAAACGGAAAAATCGTTGTATACCCCAGGCGTGGTAGTGGTGGAAACCTGTATACGGAAAAGGAATACAGCAACTTTATACTGCGTTTTGAATTCAAACTCACGCCCGGTGCCAACAATGGACTGGGGATTCGCGCCCCTCTGTCAGGCGATGCGGCGTATGTGGGAATGGAGCTTCAGATACTTGACAACACCGCTGATAGATATAAGAACCTCAGACCGTATCAGTTTCACGGTTCTATCTACGGCGTCGTCCCGGCGAAACGAGGATACCTTAAGCCTGTCGGTGAATGGAATTTCGAGGAAGTCATCGCAAACGGCCCTCAGATTACCATCAAACTCAACGGTGTTACGATAGTTGACGCTGACATTGACAAAGCCAGTACACCTGAGACGATGGATGGAAGAAAGCACCCGGGATTAAAGCGAGACAAAGGTCATATAGGATTCCTTGGCCATGGCTCCAATCTTGAGTTCCGTAATATCAGGATTAAGGAATTAAAATAAAGTTAAATAATTAGCATTAAATCAAAAACAAGCGTTCACATACTCAGGCATACATTCGCAAATTACCTCGTAATGACTGAAGTTGATATTTATACAGATTCCAAATTATTTTTAACTTTTGACTGAATTTGTAATAACAATTATTGAAATTAATAAGACATAGAGGTTTAAATATGGATTATGTTTTACCAGACAAGTATAAACTGACAGAAGACTTTTTAAAACTTACCGAAGAAAAAACAAAATCAGGCGGCATCGGTATAATAATGCCCGGAGGAAAAGGGCATATCCCGGTATTATATGCAAAAGGGAAATGTCTTCCTGAGGCATGGGAGAATTCAATTATTGCACTATGGGCACACGGAACATTATTAAAAACGCAATATGATAAAAAGGAAGACCCTCCGAGCAAAGACGCCGCAATGATAATGGTTATTGAAGACCCTTTATCAGAGCCGATGATTCACCTGTCATTTCCTGGAGGAGTCGAAGACCTGGAAGAATACCGACAGGAAGTTGTCGAAGGGACAAAGAACCACTGGATAAGAGACCCTGACAATCCAGAAGATACGCGGTGGGAATATACCTATAATGAAAGAATGACTGGTTATAAAGTGCCGGGATTAGAAAAGCCGATAAACCAATTAGAAGAGATGGCACAAGCATTGGCAGATGTTCCCATAACGCGAAGAGCGCAAATAATAACATGGCAGCCGTGGATGGATAACGGCATAGACGACCCCGCCTGCTGGCAGTCACTGTGGGGAAGAATCATGAGAGACAGTTCCGGAGCAGAACTGTATTCAGACGAGACAGGACAGGCACATCTCAATTTAAACATGAGATTCAGAAGCAGGGATGCCTATAAGGCAGCATTTATGAATGACTTTGCATTTATCCACCTCGCAAAAAACTTGACAGACAGAATATCTGAACTTAGAGGAGAAGAAATCAAACTCGGAAGGTTTGTAGATCAGTCAGACTCTTATCATATATACGGCAGTTATTTTGATGAATTTTCAAACCACTTTCTCAAACTATTATTTGCAAGAACCTTTGAAAAGAGAACATGGAGACTGGATGCAGAGTTCGTTCAGGACATAATTGCTGAAGCAAAACCAAAAATTAAGGAGAAAATAGCAAATCAAGATGCAAAATATGCAAAATTCAAGCAAATATAAGTTTTGAAATTAAAAAATCCCTCCTTACTCCTTCTGGTGATGTTCCTAATCAATATCATCTTCTTGAACTGCTCTTATTTTATATTTGTTAATCCCGTTAATTCATATCATAATGTTATTATGGTTTTAAGTCTTTAGTAAATTCTCTGCACGGATGAGGTCGGCGGTTCAACCCCTCTCTGTTCCAATAATTTTAATAGTATATAATGTCTCAAGTCCCCACTTTTTGATAATTAACGATTTCCAGGATTATTTTATATAACAAGAATTTGATTTGAAAATTTTATTAATTTTTTTTAAAAACATACCCCAATTCACAACCAATTAGAATTTATTTTCAAAATAAATTATTATTCCTTGATTTTTAAATTTAAAATATTAAATTTAAAAAAGTAAAATTATTACAAATCTCAATAGAAGTCGAGTTAACCTCTATTATTGCTGCTGAATGATACATTAAGTATGAAAGAAAGTTATTAGAAATTCCCATTTAAAAATAAAGAAATATTTGTTGCAAATATAATAAGAATTATATTAAACATAATATTTAATCAAAAATTAATGTAGGAGGAATTATGGAATCAATAAATCGACGGGGGTTTTTAAAAAAATCTACAGTTGCCGCTGCAGGTATGATTGTGGCTGCTCCTGCAATAAAAAAAGGTTGGGCAAAGAACAGTCCTAATGAAACAATTAACATTGCGGTCACAGGTATTCGGAGTCGGGGCAGAAGTCACTATAGAACCTTCGCCGCACTCCCTGATGTTAATGTTATAGCAATTTGTGATATTGATGAGAGACTATTCCCCAAAGCAGTGGAATCGATAGAAAAAATGAGCGGCAAAAAACCGAAGACTTATGTGGATTTTCGGAAGATGCTCAATGATAGAGATATTGACGCTGTTTCGATTGCGACTCCCGACCACTGGCATGCGTTACAGACTATATGGGCATGTCAGGCAGGTAAGGACGTATATGTAGAAAAACCGGTTTCATATACGGTAGATGAAGGTCGAAAAGCGGTTCAGGCGGCCAGAAAATATAATCGCATTGTTCAAGCAGGTACACAGGGCAGAAGCAATAGGGTTAACATTGAGGCTGTGAAACTTCTGCATGATGGTTATATAGGGGATGTTTACATGGCTAAAGGGCTTTGTTTCAAGCCTCGAGACAGTATAGGGCGTGTAAAGAATAGTCCAATTCCTGAGGGAGTTCATTGGGACATCTTTCTTGGTCCTGCACCATATCGTCCATTCAATGAAAACAGATTTCATTATAACTGGCATTGGTTCTGGGATACCGGAACTACAGATATGGGAAATCAGGGTATTCACCAGATGGATGCGGCACGATGGGGTATAAATAAACGTGTTCATCCCATTAGAATTCATGGTACAGGAAACTATTATACATTTGATTCTGACCAGGAAACTCCCAATACTCAGATTACTACCTTTGAATATGAAGATGGCAAAATATTGCAGTTTGAAGTCCGCGGTTTATACACAAATGCTGAAGATGGTATCACGATAGGTAATCTATTCTTTGGTTCGGAAGGATGGATGCATTTTGCAAATGGTCAATTTAAAACATATTTCGGGCGGAAAAATGAACCCGGTAAAAGTATGTCAAGGAAAGACCTTGCATCCGACCCAATGGACCTTGCAGGTCCGGTAGGTGACCCACATTTTAGTAATTTCATTGATTGCGTGAGGTCCCGAAAAATGGAGGACCTTAAATCGGATATCTTAGAGGGACACATGTCAACTGCTCTCTGTCATCTTGGTAATGTTTCATACCGTACCGGACGAAAACTCATGTTTAATCCCTATGCTGAAAAATTCATCGATGATGACGATGCAAATTCATACCTGAAGCGAGTTTACCGTCATCCTTATGCGGCGCCCGATGAAGTATAAGGAAAATTTATTTCCATATTTGTAATAATCCCCGTTTTAATTATGGGATTTTTTCATTATATTGTAAAAATTTACTCATTAAAAGAAGGAAAAAAATTAGAATCTTCTTTACTTCATTAATAACACTGGGGGGAAATTTGTTTATTAAAAAAGTGTGTTTCTTACTCTTTGTTTTATCAAAAAAATAATATTAAATTAACTTTTATAAAAAAAATGGAGAATAAATTATGGAATCAATAAATCGCCGAGGATTTTTAAAGAAATCCGCAGTTGCCGCTGCAGGTATGGTAGTTGCCGCTCCTGCGATAAAAAAGGGTTGGGCAAAGAACAGTCCAAATGAAACTATCAATATTGCTGTTACAGGTATCCGCAGTAGAGGTGGGGCTCATATTCGAAGCTTTTGTGGAATTCCGAATGTAACAGTCACTGCAATTTGTGATATTGATGAGAACCTGTTTCCTGAATCTGTGGCGCGAATAGAAAAATTGACCGGTAAAAAGCCAAAGACATATGTGGATTTTCGGAAAATGCTTGAGGATAAGGACATAGATGCAGTTTCGATTGCAACACCCGACCACTGGCATGCATTACAGACTATCTGGGCTTGTCAGGCAGGCAAGGACGTATATGTAGAAAAACCGGTCTCATATACGGTTGATGAAGGTCGTAAGGCGGTTCAGGCAGCGAGAAAATATAACCGTGTTGTTCAAGCAGGTATGCAGAATCGAAGCAGTCAATCAGTCAGAGCGGCTATGAAGTTTCTTCATGATGGAAACTTGGGTGAGATATATATGGCAAAAGGGCTTTGTTATAAACCGCGAGCAAGCATTGGCCACAAAAAAGACAGTCCAATCCCGAAGGGAGTCAATTGGGACCTATTTCTTGGACCCGCACCTTACCGTCCTTTTAATGAAAACAGGTTTCATTACAACTGGCATTGGTTCTGGGACACTGGTACAACAGACATGGGTAATCAGGGTATTCATGAAATGGATAAAGCCAGATGGGGTCTGAATAAGCGTGTTCATCCTGTGAGAATTCACGGTACCGGGCATTATTATGTCTGGGATTCCGACCAGGAGACACCAAATGTACAACATGCTACTTTTGAATATGAAGATGGAAAGGTACTGCAATTTGAAGTCCGCGGCTTATTTACTAATGATGAAGGCGGCGAAACAATCGGTAATCTTTATTACGGTTCTAAAGGATGGATGACTTCGGCTGGAGATTTCCAAACCAATATTAGTGAAATTGTTTTACGACCGGATGGATTTTCTAGATACGAGGAAAAACCTGGCCCTAACTTCTCTAAAGGAGCAATTAAAGATGACCCTTTGAACCTTGTGGGAACGGTAGGAGGCGGTCACTGGGAAAACTTTATTGATTGTATGAGGTCAAGACGATGGCAGGACTTAAATGGTGATATATTAGAAGGACATATGTCAACCTCCCTTTGTCATTTGGGTAATATAGCATGTAGATTAAGAAGAACACTCATCTTCAATCCATATTCGGAAAAGTTCGTTAATGATGATGACGCAAACTCATACCTGAAGAGAGTTTACCGTCATCCTTATGCAGTCCCCGATGAAGTATAGTAAGTGTCCGATTTATTGAACTATTTACTCTTAACTATTATTCCCCATCCACCGAGTACTCGGGGGATGGGGAATATATATAAAACCTCTTTTCCGTTACAGGAAGACCCGCATGGACAGAGACTTCATCTTTCAAAGACAGTAGGGATTTCCTGTCCGCCTCCGGCGGGAATATATTGAACCCCTGTAATTTCCCCAAAAATTTAGGGGCAATCCTCGGGTTGTCCCTGCTGAATTTTCATTTTTTTCCGTGTCATCTTAATTGGTTCATAAATTAGGCGAGGAAAAATCTAAATACTGAACGGCATTTTTTAATCTTCTTAAAACTGCCTCTTTTCCTAAAAGTTCCATAACCTCAAAAATTCCCGGACTGATTCCGAATCCAGTTATAGCAAGTCTTGCCGGGTGAATATATTTACTTGCACTAATATTTTTTAATTCTGCTAATTGCCTTAAAGATTTTTCTATAGTATCTTTATTAAAAACTTTCAATTTTTCCAGAGAATTAAATAAATCCATCAGTCTCTCTTTTATATTATTTTTCCAGTATTTATTCTCAGCAGGTTGGTCGTAATGGGAGGGATCTTCAAAGAAGTAATATCCATACTCGGCAAATTCACTTAGTTTTTTTACTCTACTTTTGAGGATTTCTATTACTTCTAACAAATAAGACTTTTTTTCTTCCGCAATTTTTTCATCGATTATTCTCATTTTTATCCAGAATGGCAGGACAAACGGAAGAAGTTCATAATTTTCCTTTGATGAAATATACTTTCCGTTCATCCATTCTAATTTTTTTATATCAAATATTGCATTGTTTTTTGAAATTCCTTTTAAGGAAAAAAGTTCAATTAATTCCGTTTTATTGAAAAGTTCGCGTTCATTTCCAGGAGACCAGCCAAGAAGAGCAAGAAAATTAAACATTGCTTCAGGGAGAATGCCAATATCTATATATTCATCAAGAGAGACCGCTCCGAATCTTTTGCTCAGTTTTTTCTTATTCATTCCAAAAATAAGTGGGAGATGTCCAAAACTTGGAACTTCAAAACCAAGTGCTTTATGGAGTAATATCTGTTTCGGAGTGTTTGAAAGATGGTCGTCACCCCTTATTATGTGAGTGATTTTCATATCTTGGTCATCTGAAACAGCCGCAATTTGGTAAGTAGGTGTATTGTCAGACCTTGATATTATAAAATCGTCAATTTCAGAATTATTTACTTTAATTTTACCGTGTATAAGGTCATCATACTCGGTAATCCCTTCTAAAATAAGAAATCTTACTACCCTTGGCAGCTCTTTTGATTCAAATTCCTCTTTTTGTTTTTCCGGGAGTTGAAGACAGGTTCTTGGATATTTGAAAGGAATACCTCTTTTCTCAGTCTCTTTTCGCATTTTTGCTAGCAGTTCAGGACTACAGTAACAATAATATGCCTTCTTTTCTTTCAGGAGTTTATGAATATTTTTATTGTGATTTTTGATATTTTTAGATTGAAAAACTGGTTCTTCATCCCAATCTATTCCGAGCCATTTAAGGTTATCAAATATCATTTGAGTGAATTCATCTTTTGAACGCTCTTTATCTGTGTCTTCGATTCTTAGAAGAAATTTCCCTTTGTTTTTTCTGGCAAAAAGCCAGTTAAAGATTGCTGTGCGAATCCCTCCAGTATGCAGCGCTCCTGTTGGACTTGGTGCAAACCTCACTCTTATCTCTTGATTCATAATTTATCTGACCTTCTTAAGTCTTCTCTAATTGTATTTTTTCTCCTGAAATTTCAAATGATTCTTTGTTGACATTGAATTTAATACCACCTATAACTCCAGCGATAATATTATATAATCCAGTAAAAAATATTGAAATAATTGTTGAAACTGTCGCATAAAAAAATGATAAAAATAAAACTAGAAAAATCCCTGCAAATCCAGTAAGTCTCACTGCCTCTTCTTCAAATTCGCCGATCTCGAAGGATTGGAGAAAATTCTGAAAAATACTAAAAATTACTACATAAAAAAGGGATAAAAGAAATCCAATTATAAGAAATATTATAAAAACAATTTTAGTCACTGACCATATGTTAAACCTCTTTATTTCGTATTCCATTGTCCGCTCCTTTTTTAAAATTTAACTATTATTTATTTCCGTTTTCTTAAAAATAATAAATCCTAAATGTTCGTTAAAATTTAATTATCTTATATTTTAAATTATTTTAATAGAAATATAATTAAAAGTCAAGAAAGAATTATTTTCATTTAAATGTATATTTTCCTTGAAATATTTTATTTTAAAACTTATATTTATTAAAAGAAATTTTGCTCCGATTATTTCGTTACAGAATACTAACATCATCTTGATAATTTTATATTTCGTCTGCAATTTTGAGGATTTATCTACATCCTTTTAAATTTAATAAAAAGTCGATTCTTTATTTGTTTTAAAAAGAAAAGTCTGCATATTAAATATTATGGGAAAAATTTATAAGGTACCAAATAGAATAGTTTATTTGTATGGTTGGGTATTTTGTATGCTTTTTCTGGTCTGGTTTTTTACAAACAATATATATGTTGCTATTTTCACTGGAATATTAGGTGTGATTTTTTCTATAATAATGGTCGTAAAACCCCGGATAATGCCCAGGATGAAACTTCTATTTTCCGAAAAAGTACCTGATATATTTTTTAATTTGTATCAAAGAGTATTTGGTTCAATTTTTGCCGTAATTTCGGTATTTATCCTGTTTAATTACCGAATTAGTAACTCTTTAGAAATTGGAGTGCTTTGTATCTTTGTTTTTGGTGGAATGTTAATAATCGATATTCTTTGGCTCATTTACTTCCGGAAAAGTCAGACTTCTGCCGCAAAGTCCTATGTAATTTTTAGCTTGATAGTATGCCTGATATTCTGTCTCATTGGAACTGCAATGATTATATTAAACTTACCGTTTGCTATTTCAACAATATTGTTATTGCCAACTGTGATAGGTATCGCAGTTGTCTGTGGTATTTTTGCTTTATGGAGTAAAAAACAAAAGTCAAATTTGCAGACAGCAAATAATACTGTGTAAAAGACTCAGGACATAAATGCCCTTAGACCAAATTTGCCAGGGTTTTATAAAACAATAAATTTTAGAGAGGAGGTAAAATAATGGATGGTAAGGTCTGGTTGATATGGATGGTTATCGCTGCAATCTTTATTATTGGTGAGATATTTACCGCAGGATTTTTTCTTTTGTGGTTTGGAATTGGAGCTGCGGCGGCTGGTATCCTGGCGATGCTTGATTTTGGTGCGGGTTGGCAGTGGGCAGCCTTTATAGTTGTCTCGGGTCTGCTTTTTATTGTTTCAAGAAGGTTCGCCGAAAGGATTACCAAAAAGCAGCCCCCGGGAATCGGTGCTGATAGGTTTATTGGTATGAAGGGCGTGGTGCTGGAAGAGGTCGATAATACGAAAAATACCGGGCGTGTCAGGATAGAAAAAGAAGAATGGAGGGCAGATAGCGATACCGGTGAAGTTATACCAGTAGATACAAAAGTTGAAGTTACCAGGTTAGTTGGAACACGTTTAATTGTCAAAACTTTAAAGGAAGGAGAGTAAAATGATACAATTACTTATTGTCTTAGCAATTGTAGTATTTATAATTACTACTACAGGTATAAGAATTGTCAGGCCCTGGGAAAAGGGATTAATAGAGAGGCTGGGAAAGTATCAGCGCACAGTGGATAGTGGTCTTACAATTATCATTCCTTTTTTGGATAGAATGATAAAGGTAGATATGCGTGAGCAAGTGGTTGATGTTCCCCCACAGGGGGTAATTACCAAGGATAATGTGGTCGTAGAGGTTGATGCGGTAGTTTATTATGAGGTTACCGACCCGATAAAGGTCACTTATAATGTTGCCGATTTCTTTAGAGCTGCCACCAAACTTGCACAAACTAATTTGAGGAATCTTATCGGTGATTTGGCTCTGGACGAATCGCTTACTTCGAGGGAGTTAATAAACACCAAGTTGCGCGAGATTCTTGATACTGCTACCGACAAATGGGGCACAAAGGTCACCAGGGTCGAACTTCAGAGAATAGAACCGCCCGAAGATGTTACTGATGCGATGCACCGCCAGATGAAGGCAGAACGAGAAAGGCGTGCTATGATCCTTGAAGCAGAGGGCCAAAAGAAGTCGGCAATACTTAAGGCTGAAGGAAAGGCGGAGGCGATAAAAAAAGTTGCCGATGCTGACAGATATCAGAAACTAACCGTGGCAAAGGGCGAGGCAGAGGCAATCCAGACTGTCTTTGGAGCTATCCATGAGGGCAGACCGACAAATGACTTGATTGCTATAAAATATCTTGAATCTCTTCAGAAGATTGCCGATGGAAAAGCGACAAAGGTATTTTTGCCTTACGAGGCATCGGCAATTCTTGGAAGCATCGCCGGGATTGGCGAACTTTTTAAAGAGAAACTCTCTTCGGGGAAAGATGAAGAAAAATAGACGTAATTAAAGAACGCTATCTGTAATTTTGTAATAAAGTATAAAGAGTAAAAATTACATTTTATAAAAAATTATTAATAGGATTAATTGAAATTTTTTGGTAAAATTAAAATCTTAAGTTTAATATAAATAAGTATATAAGTTTTTATATTAATATATACTATTGTTATTATTATACTTATCTATTTTAAGCCCATCGAATTTCTTCTTTTAATCAACTTTTTTATCCACTCTGAGTAAAAATAAAATACTTGTTTTTAGAAAATAAAATTTTAAATTTTGGTTTAATGACAAAAACTTTGTTAAATTTCGATTGATTACTAAAAATATTGAAAATTTCTAATTCATCCTGAATATTCGGGATGAATTAGAAATAGGTATAAAGTTTCTTTGCTACTTTCTTTTCAAAGAAAGTAGATTACTTTATTTTTAGGAGAATAGTATAATTGCATAAACATTTTTTCAGTGAAGAGGATTCACTTGGGAAGGTATATGATTCCCGATTAATGAAAAGACTCTTGAGGTATTTGAAACCTTATAAATGGGGCGTATTATTTGCATTAATACTTCTTTTGACATCGTCTGGATTATATCTTATTGGTCCACACCTGATTAAGATTGCAATCGATGAGTATATAATGAAGAATAATATGGGAGGGTTGTCATATATAGCTTTAATTTATCTTTTTATATTGATTTTTGGTTTTGTTATGAAATTTTTTCATACATACATCATGCAGATAATCGGTCAGAAGGTAATGTATGATATGCGAATGGAGATATTTACTCACTTACAGGGACTTTCTGTATCTTTTTTTAACAGGAATCCAGTTGGAAGACTTATAACTCGAGTTACAACGGATGTGGATGCCCTAAATGAACTCTTTGCTTCGGGAGTTGTTACTATATTTGGTGACATTTTTACCCTATTAGGGATTATCGTTTTCTTACTTTATTATAATGTAAAACTTGCTCTTATCACTTTTTCGGTAGTCCCGATTTTATTTATTGCGGCCTTTCTTTTCAAAATCAAGGTCAGAAAAAGTTTCAGAGAGGTAAGGATAAGGATTGCAAGAATTAACTCGTTTTTGCAAGAAAGTATAACAGGTATGAAAATTGTCCAGATTTTTAATAGAGAGGAAAAAAACTTTGGGAAATTTGATTCCCTTAATAAAGACTATCTCGATGCTTACTTACAGACAATTTTCTATTATGCCCTTTTTTATCCAGCAGTGGAGATTATCAGTTCTCTGGCTATCGCACTGATTGTTTGGTATGGTGGAATCAATGTATTAAAGAATGCTTTATCTTTAGGTTCGTTAATTGCATTTATAACCTATGCCCAGAGGTTTTATCAACCTATTAGAGATTTGAGTGAAAAATACAATATTCTTCAATCGGCTATGGCTGCATCTGAAAGGATATTTAAACTCCTTGATACCAAAATATCCATTCCCGAATCACCAAAACCTGTGAAGATTAAAGAAATAAGTGGTGATATCGAATTCAAAAATGTATGGTTTGCCTATAATGAAGATTATGTATTAAAGGATATATCATTCAAAGTTAAACGGGGTCAGAGCATTGCTTTTGTTGGAGCAACTGGAGCGGGAAAATCGACTATTATAAATCTACTTGCCCGTTTTTACGATCCCGATAGGGGTGCTGTATTTATTGATGGTATTGATATTAAAAATATGAGTAAAAAAACTTTGAGAGAGAATATCGGTGTCGTTTTGCAGGACGTCTTTCTCTTTTCTGGGGACATAAAGTATAATATTTCTCTTGGTGATAATAACATAAGTTTTGAAAAAATAAGGAAAGCCGCTGTTGAAGTGAATATCGAAAAGTTTATATCGAGATTGCCAAATGGATACTCGGAAGACATAAGAGAGAGAGGGAGTATTCTCTCATTCGGGCAGAGACAGTTGCTGGCTTTTGCCAGGGCGCTTGTTTATGACCCCCAAATACTTGTTCTTGATGAGGCTACAAGTAATGTAGATACAGAAACCGAAATTCTTATTCAAAACGCTGTGAAAAAATTGATGAATGGGAGAACCTCGATTATTATTGCACATAGACTCTCTACTATTCAAAATGCTGATAAAATTATCGTTATACATAAAGGCGGAATCAGAGAAGTGGGGACTCACCAGCAGCTGCTTGCTAAAAGAGGAATCTATTATAAACTATATCTCCTCCAATATAAGAACCAGGAGAGAATTTCTATAGGTGTAAAATAAAATAACTTTTTTAAAATATTTTCATATTCTTGATATTAATAAAAAACGGTAGGACAGACATTCTTGTCTGTCCACAATTCCTTGCCTGCTTTCTTTTCAAATAAAGTAGGATCAATATATGAGTCAAGTTTAAAAAGATAAAAACCGCGAATTTCGCTAATCAAAACTAATTGTTTTTTATTAAATTGTGTAATGTTAAATTCGTGAAATTCGCGTAATTGGCGGTTTTTAGAGCGGGCTCATATATTGAACCCCCACGAATTTCTTTCCAAATAAAGTAAGTTCTGTTTTAAATATTTACTCTCCCGAGGAGTGCTCTTGCAACGGTTACTTTGTCGGAGTATTCCAGGTCGCCCCCAACCGGTATTCCCCTTGCGAGTCTTGAAATTTTAGGGACTTTTAATTTTAGAAGTTTTAATAGATAGTGAGTTGTTGCATCTCCTTCGGTGCTCGGATTAACCGCGATTATTATTTCCTCAGTCTCCTGTGTTATTCTATTAAGCAATTCTTTAATTCTTAAATTTTCTGGTCCGACTCCATCAAGGGGGGATAAAACCCCACCAAGAACATGATAAAGTCCTTTATACTCATTTGTTTTTTCAATTATTAGAATATCATTTGGCTGTTCTACGACGCATATCAAAGATTTATCACGCTGTGGATTTGAACATATACTGCAAATTTCCGATTCGGACATATTATAACAATGAGTGCAGTATCTAATCTTTTCTTTAATATTTGTTATAGCTTTTGCCAATTCAATACAGTTTTCTTTCGGTATTTTTAGCAGATGATATACAACTCTTCTTGCAGATTTTTTCCCTATTCCAGGGAGTTTTGAAAATTTTTCTATCAGATTTTCTATTGAATTTTGGGCTGACATATTCTGAATTTTTTTTATTTATCAAAAATATTGAATTAAAAAATAAAATTATCTATTTTTAAAAATATATTTTGACATTATAATCGAATTAATAGAGATAATCAAGTAGTGAATCCAGGGAGTTTGAAATTTCTCGGCAAATTTGAAAGTAAACCGCCGGCAAGTTTAGATATATGTTCGGTAGCCATATCGTTTGATTTTTCAATCGCCTGGTTAACTGCTGCCATAATAAGGTCTTCTAACATTTCACAATCGTTAGAATTAATAACTTCTGGGTCGATTTTTATAGATAAAATTTGCTGTTTTCCGTTTGCTGTTACAGTTACCATCCCCCCGCCGGAAGTAGCCTCAACCTTCATATGAACGAGTTCTTCCTGTGCTTTTTCAAGATTCTCCTGCATTTTTGCCGCCTGCTTAAATATCCCTCCCATCTTATCTTTTGACATATCTTTATCCTCCTTTAACATTTGATTTTTTCAAAATTTAACCACAGAGTACACAGAGTATTACTCTGCCTGCCCTGTGGGCCTGCCCTGTGGGTGGTCTCTGTGGGTTCATATTTTATCCTCGTTTTTCATAGAACTTTTGACAATACCTAACATTTATTTTAGTATAAAATTCTTTCTTTATTTTATCTCTTTTATTCTGCAATCAAATATTTTTATAATGTCGTCTATAATGGGTTCTTTTTCTTTAATCTTCTCAAGAGATTTGATAAGGTTTTCATTAAGTGGATTATTAGATTTTTTCAATTCTTTCGTTTTTAGATATTTAATAATAAATTTTTTATGAAATGTTTCTTCAAATACTTGACTGACTAAGTTTTTATTATTTTTTAGTGATGTGACATGAAACCCATTTTTTTCTGAAAATGATATTTCAAGTTCATTATTGAATATTTTAGTCGGCTTTCCTTCTCTTAAGAAAGCGCCCACATAAGGCTTTTCTGATTCAACCTTTTTAATTATTTCATCCCATTTATTAATTATATCATTTAGGGTTAGGTTTTCATAAGACGGTTCTAATATGCTCTCTTTTATGTGAGCCGTTCCTTCAGATTTTTCACTATATTTTTTCTTTTCGGTCGTATTATGATTGTTACGTTTTCCAAAGAGGTCCAGAGTTTCTGGTTTTGGAGGAATGTGAACCTGTTCTGATTTTCCTTTCAAGTCCTCGTTAATTTCATCTATTTTCCTCACTATCTCTTCAATATCTACACTTCGGTCTATTCGGAACATTTTCATAAGAGCAGTTTCCATCCTGATAACTGGCTGGGGACTCCTTTTAATGGATATTTCCGCTGAAGAGGCTATTGAAATTAACCTTAAAATATCATCTTCTTTAAAGTGGGATGCAGTCTGAACATATTTATTTTTATAGTTTGCTGAAGTTTCTATTAAATCTGTGGAGTTTGTTATTTTTGCAACTAATAAATTTCTCAAATGTTCTATTAAACCAGCAAAAAATTCTTGAAGGTCATAACCCTCGCTTATAATTTTTTCTGATAACTCAAGCCCCTTTTTCAGGTCTTTGTTTAAAATATTGTCAGTAATCTCAAAGAATATTTCCTGTTGCACAATTCCAAGAACTTTAAAAATATTTTCTGTTTTGATTTCATCACCGCTGAAAGAGACTATCTGGTCAAGGAGACTTTGTGCATCACGCATACTTCCATCCGCCTTTTTTGCAATTACTGAGAGAGAATCATTATCGATTGTTATTCCTTCGCTGTTGCATATATTTTTTAATTGTTTTATAATATCAGAGGTAGTAATTCTCTTGAAATCGAATCTCTGGCATCTTGATAGAATAGTAAGAGGGACTTGATACGGCTGCGTAGTTGCAAAAATGAAGATTACTTTATCGGGAGGTTCTTCTAATGTCTTCAAAAGGGCGTTAAAAGCCTGAAGGGTGAGCATATGCACTTCATCAATTATGTAAATTTTATAATTTCCTTTTACAGGAACATATCTTACATTTTCTCTCAGGTTTCTTATCTCGTCAATTCCTCTATTTGAAGCACCGTCGATTTCTAATACATCCATACTTCTGCTTTCGGTAATTTCGATGCAGTTGGAGCAATTATTGCATGGTTCAGTAGTAGGACCATTAAAGCAGTTTAGAGATTTTGCCAGAATTCTTGCAGTGGATGTCTTTCCGATACCTCTTGGCCCCGAAAATATATATGCATGAGCAATTCGATTGAATTTAATTGCATTCTGGAGGGTTCTTATAACAGGTTCTTGTCCAATGACATCGTTAAATGTCATTGGACGCCATTTTCTTGCAGTAACTGTGTAAGCCATTTTATTTTTAATAAAAACAACTAAATAAGA
>JAUWXV010000157.1 GCA_030616165.1 bacterium
GTTAAGGAGGACATCCAATGCTAAGGTTCTGATGGACCTCGAAAAAGCGGATATTAGTGATCTGCTTGCAAGTGGATATAAAATGCCGGAGGTTTTTGTATCAAAAGGGCGGGATGGAAAAACCGATATCTGGGGAATTATTTACCGGCCAACCAACTTTGATCCTTCAAAAAAATACCCTGTTCTTGAAGATATATACGCCGGACCCCATAAATCCAATGTACCTAAGTACTTCATTCCTTATTTCAGGAATTTTTCCGGTTTGGCAGAATTAGGTTTTATCGTGGTTCAGATTGATGGAATGGGAACATCAAACCGCTCCAAAGCTTTTCATGATGTCTGCTTTCAAAATCTGAAAGATGCCGGTTTCCCTGACCGTATCCCATGGATAAAGGCTGCTGCAGAAAAATATCCATATATGGATACAAGCAGGGTTGGAATTTTCGGAACCTCTGCAGGTGGTCAGAATTCTTCAGCTGCATTACTGTTTTTTCCGGAATTTTATAAAGTTGCAGTTTCATCTTGTGGCTGTCATGATAACCGGATGGATAAGATATGGTGGAATGAGCAGTGGATGGGTTACCCTATCGGACCTCATTATTCAGAAAGTTCAAATGTTGACAATGCCCATAGATTACAGGGGAAACTTCTTCTTTTGGTGGGTGAAATGGATGATAATGTAGATCCTGCCTCAACCATGCAGGTTGTTGACGCACTGATAGATGCAGAAAAAGAATTTGAACTGGTTGTCCTGCCCGGCATGAAACATACCGGGGGAGGAAAATACGGAGAGAGAAAAAGAAGGGATTTTTTTGTAAAGCATCTTATTGGTTTTGACCCGCCTGACTGGAACAGGAAAAATGAGTAACAGCTGCACATACTTTGCGTCACTCATTTGTGGCATAGCCATCCCCATGGGACAACACATTTACTTGAAAACGGGACTGATCTGAGATATATTCAGGTACTGTCAGGCCACAGTTCACCCAAGACGACCGGGATTTCCCAAAGGGACAGGTACACCAGGGTTTCCACAAAGAATTTGAAAAACATCAGGAATCCTTTGGATAATTTGCAATTAAATATTTAAATTTACATCTTTATAGAGTGGATATAAACCTACTATGTTTAGCCAAACGTTACCTGCAAGGCTAAAAACCGTATCCTGACAGTTTGTGACCTGATTTTGTTTTGTTCGGCAAATGCCATTCCGATTAAACCAAATTATTATACTATTCGGCATCATAATTCCACGACTCTGCATTTTATATTTTTTATTGAATCCAACCTTGTTTTTCTTTGATCTTAATTTAATGTAAAACCATAAAATTTAAGACAATGAAAAAAAAATTGAATTCAGGTTTGGCAGGATTACTAGTGAGCCTGCTGGTTATTGTACCTTCCGTTTCTAACGGGCAAAGTGAAAAAACAGTTATAAAAAAGTATTTAAGGGAACTAACCACTGTTCCGGTTAGTAATACACTGCAAAAATACAGAATGACAGCTGTTTACACCAACAGGGATCTTTATGGGACCTTTACCGGGAAAACAAAAGTTACCGGCGATTATACCAGGGGTCTTGAAAATGGTTTTGTTATCTGGAACAATATTTATATCTCCAGTTCAAACAATTTCTCAGAGCCTTTTCCGACAGGGACAAATCAGGAATATATGGAGAATATAAAATATGTTCCTTCTCCGAAAATGCTCGATGTCCAGGCTTTTAAAGATTTTCCCGCAGGTACGGAAGCTGTGTTTTCCAGAAATCTAATCTGGGATATGATGGCAATAGAAGGATTTGCCTGGGACCATACAGACTCTTTAGAATTAAACATGATCTATCGAATTCCTATAAAAAACGGGGAATTTAACATGTCAGATATTGGTACTTACTCTCACGCTGAAATTCAATTGTGCTGGACAGGTATTTCGGCGATTAATGATGAATTATTTGCAGTTATTGAATACAGGGCACTTGATAATAAGGTTGAATTATCAATGGAGAATTTAAAAACGAAAGGAACTGAACAATATTGGGGTACCATATGGGTTTCACTTAAAACCAGGTTGATAGGGTGCGCTGTTATGTATGGCGGCTCAATGCAGGAAATTGAGGTAACGGGTTTGGATAACAAATTTCTGGTTAAGACAATCAGGGAATTATGGGTTGAGAAAATTCAGTAAGATCAAGTAACTTTGTAATTATGAAAACGATCGATCTTGAAACAATTATTGACCAGCGGAGATTGTATTCTCATATCGCATTTTTCCTTATTTCGTTATTGATTGTGGTTTTTTCTGCACTGGCCAGAAACTATTCATCATCAATCAGGGATCAACTTGAATTTGCTATTCTGATCTTCATATATCTGGAAGCATTCATTTTTCTTGCCAGGAAGATATTCCTGCGTCTGGGTCCGGATACTACAAGTAAGGAGTTTCTCCGGAATATACTATCCCGGTTTCTTATTTTTTATATTGCCTGTTTTTTTTCTGCGCTGGTTATTTTTATCATATTTCGCTACTTTAATTATTGGATGAATGACCTGGACCTAACCAGGGTAATTTACAACTTCTTTCATTCTGAATTTAATTCATGGTTTAAGTCAATAATAAAGGGTTTGTCCTTTGGTGCAGTAATATTTCTCTTTGTGCAATGGATGGATGCCTTAAAGAGAGAGCGGAAACTGAAGGAAGAAAGCCTGATTTTTCAAAACGAAACACTCAAAAATCAGGTAAATCCACATTTCTTGTTCAATAGTCTGAACACTGTTTCATCATTAATCAGTACAAAACCCGAAGTTGCCGAAAGGTTTATAAGCAGATTATCTTCAATTTACAGGTATATTCTTGAGAACAGCCAGAAGGATAAAGTTCCCCTTCAATCTGAATTAGCATTTATCAGCGATTATTTTGATCTTCATAAGATAAGAGACGAAGAAAAAATATTACTTACCATAAATGCCCCCGATGCAGGTAATTTCGGGATTCTTCCTGTTTCGCTTCAGATTCTTATAGAGAATGCCATCAAGCATAACAAGGCAACACGAGAAAATCCATTAAAGATTTCAATTTTTATTGAAAATCAGCAGATTATTGTAAAAAACAATCTTCAGAAAATGGCCTTACAATTAAAATCGACAAAAATGGGACTTAAGAACCTTGCTGAACGTGTCAGACTTATAACAGGGGAAGTGCTTATTATTGAAGAAACAAATACTGATTTTATTGTAAAAGTACCTTTATTGTTATGAACATACTTATAATTGAAAATGAAAAACCGGCTGCTGATAAGCTTGGACGTCTTTTACAAAAAATAGATGAGAATATTACAATTGTCGGAGTTATCGAAACAGTTGAAGGGACTGTAAACTGGTTGCAAAACAATCAGTCTCCTGATTTGATTTTAATTGATATTCAACTTGACGATGGTATATGTTTTGAAATATTTGAGACAATAAAAGTTGATACTCCGGTAATTTTTACAACAGCTTACAATGAATATGTATTGCGGGCTTTTAAAGTAAATAGTGTTGATTACCTTTTGAAGCCCATTGAGGAAGAAGCTCTACGCAAAGCACTGGATAAATTCAAAACTCTCCATTTTAAATTGCCAGGTGATATCTTAAAGCAACTTTTCAGTGAATTAAACAAACAATATAAAAACCGTTTCCTTATTAAAATTGGGTTACATTACAGGTCGATTCAGGTAAATGAAATATGCTGTTTTTATATTCTCGAACGCGCTACATTTATTAGAACATTCTCAGGTAAAGAATATTCCATTGATAATTCTCTCGATTACCTCCAAAAAATAGTTGACCCTGATAAATTTTTCAGGATTAACAGAAATTATTTGGTAAACATTAATGCAATTAGCGATATTTTAAGTTATTCATCGAGCAGGTTGCAATTAAGGTTAAATGAGAAGATACAATCTATTAATGAAGATTATTTAGTAGTGAGCAGGGAAAAAGTAAACGAGTTTAAAAAGTGGATAGATAAATGAATATTTTTATAAAATACGGCCAATAAACTGCAATAATCGATTGTCTTGATTAACGAATAAAGGGATTGATTGTATATGTGGATTAAAGAGGAATATATTTGACAACGAATAAATACAAAATAAAAAAGCCCAGCAGGTAATTGAGTAGGCGGCTGATGGGATTGTTGCCCCGCCAATGCGCCTCTCCCCGATACACTTCGTTACGGGGCAGGCACACCACTCCCGAAAGCTTTCGGATATTGACTCAGACAGGATGTTAATTAAAATAAAGGGGTCAAAAGGAAACAAGGGCAGGTATATTCAGTTATCGGAGGTGGTATTACAGAAGTTGCGGTTGTATTATAAAGGATTCAAGCCTAATGAATGGGTTATTGAAGGCAGGAACGGGAGAACTTACAGTGCCACATCGGTTGCGAAGGTAGTAGAGCAGGCTGCCCTGCGATCGGGAATTGAGAAAAGAGTTACTCCACATATGTTAAGGCACAGTTTTGTGGCATAGCCATCCCTACGGGGCCACACATTATTTATAGATGGGTACAGATCTCCGGTATATTCAGGAGTGGTCAGGTCATAATTACCTTCGGTGAGGGTTTCGCCGTTTTCTAAAAACGACGCAGATATACACTCATATATCGGAGTAAAATTTTCGTAAATTCATGAATCCATTGGATAGTTTATTTAATGAAGAAAAATAAAAAAAGTGTACATACTCCTCTATTTTGAAGGTATATATACACTTGATATAATAAATATAAACACAATAGTGTTTACACATACGTTAGCTGCAAGGTGAAAATAAAAACGGGTTGACTGAAAATGACCTTTGTAAAGAAATGAGAAAATTGAAAATCAAGAGTGACTGGATAGATGAAAAGACAGAATAAAAAAAAATATTTACCAACGTGAATTTGCCAGCAGCACAACAAGCAAATTTGCAATTCACACACTGGCAAACACACAATCCCAAAATTACAAAAGAGCTTGCTTTTGCCAACCCACAAAAAGTAAGTAAATTTTATTACCTTTGCAGCCTTTTGAACACTCTATAAAGTTCAAGCCCCAACTTAACTGTTTAAGAAGGGAATTAGAATAACTTAAAATTGATATCTACATGAAAAAAATTAAACTAGCGATTGTCGGAATTGGAAACTGTACCAGTTCATTAGTTCAAGGAATTGAATATTACAAAAACAAAAGCGAGAAAAATGCAATCGGATTGATGCATTGGGATATAGGAGGTTATATGCCTGGTGATATTGAAGTGGTTGCTGCTTTCGATATTGATAAAAGAAAAGTAGGTAAAGATGTGTCTGAGGCTATTTTTGAGCTTCCTAACTGCACTACCGTTTTTTGTAAAGATGTACCAAAAGCAGGAATTAGGGTAAAAATGGGGAAAATTTTGGATGGTTTTTCTGACCACATGAAAAATTATGACGATAAACACACCTTCGTTATAAGTGATGAACAAGAAGCATCAGAAGAAGATGTAATCAATGTATTAAAAGAATCAGGGGCTGAAATTTTAATTAATTATCTTCCGGTAGGCTCCGAAGATGCAACAAAGTTTTATGCTGATTGTGCTCTTAAGTCAGGTTTGGCATTCATCAATAACATGCCTGTATTTATAGCCAGCAATCCTGAATGGGCAGAAAAATTTAAAGACAAAGGCCTACCCATAATTGGGGATGATATAAAAGCTCAGGTTGGTGCAACAATTACTCATCGAGTTTTGGCTGATCTTTTTAATAAAAGGGGGGCGAAAATTGAAAGGACTTATCAGTTAAATACAGGTGGTAATACGGACTTCCTTAATATGCTGAACAAAGACAGGCTTGCTTCCAAAAAAGTATCTAAAACCGAAGCAGTACAGTCAGTCCTTGCAGAAAAGCTTGATGATGATAACATTCATATTGGTCCCAGCGATTATGTGCCCTGGCAAAAAGACAATAAGATTTGTTTCCTTAGAATCGAAGGAAAACTTTTTGGTGACGTACCTATGAATTTAGAATTGCGGTTGTCTGTTGAAGATTCTCCAAATTCGGGAGGAGTATCCATTGACGCAATTAGATTATGCAAGCTTGCTCTTGAAAGAGGTCAGGGAGGTATTCTTTATGGACCATCAGCCTTTCTTATGAAGCACCCGCCAAAACAATTTACAGATGATGAGGCCTATAAGTTGACGAAGAAATTCATAGCCGGAAAAAATAGCACATCAATTAAAACTCTATCAGAATCAGTCTCAGTAGTAAATAAGAATTAAAAAAGGGGATGAAATGTTTAATCATTGCAGCAGGCCGTGGATGCAGATTATCTAGCAAGGGGAATTCAAAACCACTTGTTCCGCTTTTGGGATTGCCCCTCATTGAACGTACAATACTAACTGCAAAAAAAGGCGGTATTAATGACTTTTACGTTGTAACAGGTTATGAAGGAGAGAAAGTAAGGCGTTATCTCGATAAGTTAGGCCAGAGAACAAACATCAATATCACTCATATTATCAATGAAGAATGGGAAAAGGGTAACGGTATTTCCGTGCTCAAAGCAAGGGACTTGATCAAAGAGCCATTTATTCTGTTGATGGCAGACCATCTTTTTGACTATTCCATTCTGGAAGGTCTAAAAAAAGAACAAATTTCTGAGGATGAAATTATCCTTGCTGTTGATCGCAATATTGAATCAAACAAATTTGTTGATATTGATGATGTTACAAAAGTTCTTATAGAAGACAATAATAAGATAACAGCAATTGGGAAAAACATCAGCAATTATAACGCTTATGATACTGGAATTTTTCTTTGTTCTCCTGTTCTTTTTTATGCTATTGAAGATAGTTTTTTATCCACTGGTGATAGCACTCTTTCCGGAGGAATAATGATACTTTCCGGTAACGGCAATGCCAAAACATTTGATGTCCAAGATAGTTACTGGATCGATGTTGATGATGAAAAAGCATTTAGCAAAGCGGAAAACTTACTTATTAGCAATTTAAAAAAGGCTTCTGACGGGCCTGTTTCAAGATATTTAAACAGGCCTCTGTCTATACGATTAACAAGATTGTTTTTAAACACAAAAATTGTACCCAACCATATTTCAATATTGGCTTTTATATTAGGGGTATTAGGTGCCGGATTCTTCTTTTTAGGAGGATATATTAATTTAATTATAGGGGGGATTATAGCTCAAATAGCATCTGTTATTGATGGATGTGATGGCGAAATAGCCAGATTGAAGTTTAAAGCTTCTGAGTTTGGAGGATGGTTTGATGCTGTTTTGGATCGTTATGGAGATGCTTTTCTTCTTTTTGGGTTGACTTACCATGTTTATTGGATTGATGGCAGGTTCCTGTACATTATCATAGGATTTTTGGCAATTATCGGAACATTTATGAACAGTTATACAGCAGATAAGTATGATGGATTGATGCAAAAAAAACTCAAGCCAGGAATGCACTATTTCAGGATAGGACGTGACGTTAGAACATTCATCATATTTCTTGGAGCGCTGGTAAATCAACCTCTTTTAATCCTTATTTTAATTGCTTTTATAACGAATGCAGAAAATGTGAGGAGGGTATTAATTTTATATAAGAATGGATAAGATTAATTTAGTAAAAGGAAAAATTGAAGAGGTAATTAAAGGATCATCTGTTCCTGAAGATCCCATCCATTCAAAAAACACGTTGGAATGGTTGCTGAAACTAAAGCCCGGTGCTGACGAGAGTCTAACAATAGCTGCTTTAGGACATGATATTGAAAGAGCTATTGAGAAGCGGAAAGTGAGGCGACAGGATTACAAAGATTACGATGCATTTAAAGATGCCCATGCCTTAAACAGTGCTAATGTCATTGCAGAAATTATGCAAGCTTGCGACATTGATAAAAAAATGATTGATGAGGTGTTTTTTCTGGTACGGCATCATGAAACCGGAGGTACAGATCGGGTTGATATTCTGAAGGATGCAGATAGCATCTCGTATTTTGATGTAAATTTGCCTCATTATTTTTTACGTAATAATCTAATAGAGACAAAAAGACGGTGCTTGTGGGGATACAAAAGATTATCCGATGTAGGGAAAAAGATTGTCGCAGAATTGAATTATAAAAATAAAGAGGTTGAGTCCCTTTTGAAGGTATGTATTGCTGAATGTGAACAAACAATGTAAACATAATCCTATGGCCCATTCAGAGAATATGACTCAAAAATCAGACTATCAGCTTAGGTGGATTGCAGCAAACAAAGCTACCTACCCTAGGAATCAAATAAAGGCTGCTCTTGAAGAATTAAAAAAAAGAGAAATAGTAAAGACGAAATTAGAAGATATTAAGAACAATTTTAAAAAGTTGTGGGATAGTATTTATCGATTCTTTAAATGAATGGGCAAAGACTGCAAAGCATTAAAGTGGTTTGGAGTATTGGAATTGGAATGTTTCATTACAATAAAACAATTTAAAAGAAAAATTAAGGAAATGTTTAGTTAACGAATTAGTCTAACCCTATTTGCAAGCACATTTGCAATTCATACGAGCAGACACACAAGTCAAAAATTGCAAAAGAGCTTACAAAGCCTACCCGAAAATTATGGCAAACCCAAAACAAAATTTTTAAAAAAAGTATAATGACAACGGAGAACGCCCAGCAGCCAACATGCAATAAACCCAAGCCAGTAGGGCGTTTTATAAGACAAATAGTAGTTGAAAATAAAATTTTGTATATTAAGAAAAAATAGAAATATGAACCTGGCCAGTGTTTATTGCCACCGTTAGCAAAAATGCTCTTTTAGAC
>JAUWXV010000218.1 GCA_030616165.1 bacterium
TGGATTATTTGGTGCCGGGATTTTGGCTGATTTTATTCAATACAGGATTTTTGAAAAATATATTATTCATTATACTGACGTTTTGTTGAAACATATCGATATTAGATTTTTACAGGAAACATTAACCGGGGAATATGGGATTATCTCATTTGCTTTAACCTTGTGTCTTGGCGTAGTTTTACCAATTATATCAACATTTTTTTTTGCATCAGCATTTGTGGAGGATTCAGGCTATCTTCCAAGGCTTAGCATCCTTCTCGATCGAACGTTAAAAAAGATTGGCATCAGCGGAAGAGCCATAATGCCAATTGCTCTTGGCTTCAGCTGTATTACAATGGCTATATTATCAACACGAATCCTTGAAACAAAAAAAGAGAGATTAATTACAGTAATTATTCTGATTTTGGGTATTCCCTGTTCCGCCCAGAGTAGTATACTATTTGCAGTTATAGCTACTACATCTATCAAGGCTGTATTCATAATGTTTATTGTAGTTAGTGCTCAAATCATAGCTGCAGGTTATTTTCTAAATAAATTTATTCCGGGAGAAAAGTCTTCTTTTATTATGGAGATTCTTCCTTTGAGAATTCCAGAAATTAAAAATGTTCTCTACAAAACAAGGTTAAGAGTAATAATGTTTATGCGGGAAGTATTTCCTATGTTTATGGTCGCTGGTATTATTATGTTTATACTCGACAAGATAAAAGTTCTGGAACTTATTGAGAAATTGGGAGAACCTATAGTAAAAAACTTCTGGGGACTCCCTTTAGAATCAACGGATGCATTAATTCTTGGATTTGCACGAAAAGAAGCAGGGGCAGGTGTAATTAAATCTCTTGTCGATACTAACTTGTTAAATGAAGTTCAGACCATTATTATTGTTGTTGTTACCCTGTTATTTGTCCCCTGTTTTTCTACTTTATTAGTTTTAATTAAGGAATACGGAATAAGAGATGCTTTGATTATGATATTTGGCGTCTTTATTTTTGCAATTCTTGCTGGAGGAATCTTAAATAATGTTTTGAGGTTTATTTATTAAATAAACTGGATTATTTTAAAAGAATTTAAAAAAAATTTATTTAAATTTTCAAATTGGTTAAGTATGATATGGCAGGGACATGCAAATTGTCTGATTAACTAATATTATATCGTATTTATAATAGATATAAAAAATACAGACTTTATGGAGATAAAAAAATATGAAAGATATAAAAAAAGAAGAGATTTTAGAAGCAATATGGAGTTCCATAGAAAAAGGAAACGCTACAATAAGTAATGTCAAAAAAATATCACATATTTCAGTGGATTCGGAAGCATTAAATATTCTTGAAAAAGAAGATATAGTTAAAATAGATAATGACAAAATAAAATTCACAGATAAAGGAAAGGAAAAAGCAAGAATTATAATCAGAAGGCACCGACTTGCTGAACGTTTAATGGTCGATATACTTGGTGTGAATTTAGAGAGCATAGAAGTTAGTGCATGTGAATATGAACATTTACTTGCACCAGGTATAACAGAAAGTATATGCACTCTTCTTGGTCATCCCAAAACTTGCCCTCATGGAAATACAATCCCCGAAGGAAAATGCTGTCTGGAAACAAGAAAAAATGTAGAAAATGTTCTAACTTCACTTGATAAAGTAGAAATAGGTAAAAGGATTAAAATAGCATATTTTTGTACTCAAAAACATCCAGTTTTACATAAATTAATTTCGTTTGGTTTAGTACCCGGCACTAATATTACTGTCCATCAAAAATCACCATCGTTTGTTATACAACTTGAAAATGCCCAGTTAGCACTCGAAAAGGATGTAGCATCCCGTATTTTCGTTTGGAAATGATTTATCACCGAAATTTATTTTTAAACAGAGAAGAGAAAAGCTAAAATATCTGGAATTCATTGTTAAAATATTTTGTCGAAAAATATAACTGGAATTACAATTTTAAATTATTTATTTCACTATTATTAAATAGTAAAAAAATCCTTGAATAAATATATTAAAAATTTTATATTAAATTATATTTAAAAAAGACTTTTTATTAAACATAATTCCAATGCAGAATAATATAAATAATTTCTGACCTGATTTAATAAAAAATGAAAATATTATGCACTTCACGCATAATTTCGATAGAATAATACAAATATAAAATTAGGTTTATTTTTAAATTTTTATAATCATAAAGGAAAAAATGAAAAATTTTAAGAAAAAAAATGAAAAAATTCCCTTTGAATATCCGAGGAGTTTTTTAGAAAATATTGTAGTAAATAGTCCCGTAGGAATAATTATGACTGATTACGATTTTATTATAAAATATATGAATGTTATTGCCCTTGATGTTCATAAAATTAAGCAGGAAGAATATTTTAACAAAGATATAAAGTTGACGGATTATATAATAGAACCTGAAAAGATTATCAATATAAAGGAACCACTTATTTCAGAAAAGGAAAATAACATTTGTATAACTTATGAAATTCAACATAATAACGATAGAAGGACAATCAGGGTAAAAGTCAATTTAGCCAGAGATGAATATTATAACCCTGTGGGTGGTTTCTTTTATATATGTGAGGATGTTACTGAGGTTAAAGAGCTTAGGGAAAAGGCGCATGAAATTGAAAAATATGAGACCCTCCATAATATGATAGTTACGTATAATCATGAAATTAATAATATCATTTCAGTTATTATGGGGAGAATTGAACTGCTTTTAAGAAAATCTAGTCCCCAGGATAAAAATTACAAAAGCATCAATGAAATATATAATTCCACAAAAAAACTCTCCGAAATAGTTAAAAAAATAAGAGAAATTAAGAAAATAAAAACTAAAGATTATGTCAATGGTATAAAAATGATTGATATTAATAATATTTAGTTTTATTATTTTAAAGAAGTGTTCACAAAAGTTTTATTTAATTTCATATATTGGCTGCACAAGGTCTGGTAAAGTCAGGCAAGAATGCCTGACTTAATAGTATTGTGTGTATTATAAGTATTAGCCGACCTACGCCAAATAACCTCTGTTATTCTCCCAAAATACTCGGAGGGATTCCATAATAAACAATATACTATAGTACGCCATAAAAAATTAGATTCCTCATAAAAATTCGGTAGGAATGACAAACAAAATTTATTCAAACAAGAACTGAATATTTATGCAACTAAGTTAAAGAAATACTTGAGATGAAAGGACTAACTCCTGATATGGAAAGCGATGCTGAACTTATTTTAGAATTATACTCAAATGGAAATGCAAGTGCTATTTATAGATGACTTTCAGATGAAGATATAGAAAGAATAATGAAATATCCAACAACTATGCCTGCCAGCGATGGCAGTATTGTTGCAATGAATAAAAGTGTTCCCCATCCAAGAAATTATGGCACGTTTCCCCGTGTTTTATCTTTATACGTAAGGGAAAAAGGACTAATTACGCTTGAAGATGCAATAAGAAAAATGACATCGCTTCCTGCTTCAAGGATTGGTATTAGAGATGCTGGTATAATCTCTGTGGGGAAACGTGCTGATATCGTCATTTTCGACCCACATAACATTAAAGATAGGGCTACATGGGATAAACCTCATCAATATTCAGAAGGAATATTATATGTTTTCGTGAATGGTGAAATTATTGTGGAAAATGGAAGTATAATTGGAGAACTTTCTGGAAAAATAATCTATGGACATGGGAAAGAAAAATAAGTGTTGAATATTAAAAATTTTTTTAACAAATTGTAAAAAAGATACAGATAACTACAAATACTATTGTAAAATGTAATCAAATATGACGGAGATAAAATTTGGCATATATATGTAAAAACTGTGGGAAGCAGTATGATATAACCCTATTTCAGTTTGGTAAAAAGATAAAGTGCGAATGTGGAGTAATGGTTGATGCATCTCAACCAATGAAAATTAATCTTAATAACGATTACAAAGAAAAACTAATAAAAAGAATAGAAGAAGAAAAATATAGGAAGCTTCAAAGGATGACTGATAAAGTTTGCTCTTTGATTTTAATATCTGATTATCCCGAAGTTGATATAGAAATTGAAAAAGAGAAAGTCAAACAAGAATGTTCAAAACTTTTTCCAGATAAACTTTATCTTTATGAAATGATTTATGAAACCAGATTTAAAAGACTGCTTAATCAATTTAGAAAATAATAAAAATAGACTTTAAATGTAAGGAGGATTATAATGGCTATATATTTTTCTGGTGAAGAGATAGTGGAAATGGGGATTAAAATCGAGGAAATGGGACAGAAATTTTATGAAACTTACGTAAATAAGGCAAAAGATGAAAAGATAAAGGATTTGTTTAAATATTTAGGGGAGGAGGAAAAAAGGCATAAACAAATATTTCAAAATATTCTGGATTCTATAGAAAAAGGTGAATTTTATATATCTTATAGTGATGAAGAGGTAGATAGATATTTTAAGGCAATTATCGATACAAGAATTTTTTCAGATGAAGACTCCGCAATACAACTTGCAAAATCGGCAAAGGACGAAATGGAAGCTATTAACTTTGCTATCTCATTTGAGAAAGATACTATTATTTTCTTTTATGGATTTTTAGATTTTGTGAAGGAAAAGACGAGAGATATAGTCATGAGACTTGTTGAAGAGGAAAAGAGCCATATAAAACAATTATATGAAATCAAAAGTAAAATGGAATAACAATATATACGTAAATAGAGAAAGAAAATATGAGAAAAAACGTACTTGAATTATTAAAGGATAAGATACTTTTGATGGATGGTGGTATGGGCACAATGCTGATTGCATATGGATTAACCGAAGACGAAGTGCCTGAAATCTGGAATCTTGAACATCCTGATAAAGTTGCTGGAATACACTCTGCTTATTATAATGCTGGGTCTGATATCATTCAAACAAATACATTCGGAGCAAGCAGACTAAAACTTAAAAAAATTGGACTTGGAGACAAAACAGGAGAAATAAATACAGCAGCAGCTAAACTTGCTCTTGAAGTATGTCCTGAAAGTAAAAATGTGGCAGGAGATATCGGACCTACCGGTGAATTCTTACAGCCCTCTGGAACATACTCAGAGGAAGAATTTATTGATGTATTTAAAGAACAGGCAGAGGCTTTAAAAGAGGGGGGAGTTCATCTTTTCAGTATAGAAACTATGTTTGATATCAGGGAAGCATTAACTGCGTTAAAGGCTGTTAAAAGTATTTCTAATTTACCAGTGTTTGCAGAAGTTACATTTAATATTACTCCAAAAGGTTTTTTTACTATGATGGGGGATTCCGTTGAAAAATGTATTAAAGAACTTGAATATAATGGTGCTGATGCTGTGGGAAGTAACTGCACCCTCAATAGTGAAAATATGCTTGAAGTTTTAAAGGAGATTAAAAAACATGCTAAACTGCCAATTATTATACAGCCAAATGCTGGAAAACCTCAAATCATTGATGGGAAAGTTTTATATGAACAATCAATTCAAGAATATATCATTTATGTACAAAAGATGGTGGAGGAAGGAGTGAATATTATCGGAGGGTGCTGTGGAACTAATCCCGATTATATTAAGGAAATTTATAAAATAGTCCATTAAAAAATTGAGCAATTTATTTCTGAAAATAACATCAAATATGTTACTTGATGAATAAAACATTTATATGAAACTTCTATTTCTCCCTGACAATATAGAAATTGAATTAAATGAAGAAATTACCATACTCGAAGCAATACAGAGAGCAGGAATAAATATATTTTCTGCTTGCGGTGGAAATGGTTATTGTGGAAGGTGCAGAGTAAAAGTATTGAATAATGCTAACCCACCTGTTGAAATTGAGAATAGATTTCTCTCAGAAAAGGAGATTTCAAAAAATTGGCGGCTCGCATGCAGAAGTTGGATTAGAGATGGATTGAAAGTAGAAATCCCTTTACAAAATAGAATCGGATTAAGAAAAAAACCAAGAGAAAAAATATTTAATAGAATTTTACTTAATCCTAATGCAAAGAAGATATATCTGGACTTATCCAATAAAAAAACAACTCATTCTGATATTTCACTGCTAAATGAAAAAGTTAAAGGAATAATTCAAAATCCAGAAGTTGATTATGCAGTCCTAAAAGATGTACATTCATTCATAAAAAATTTC
>JAUWXV010000013.1 GCA_030616165.1 bacterium
CTCACTTCAGTGAGGGGCAAAAACCATAACCTATTAACCCCTTACTTCAGTGAGGGGGTTCAAACCGGTTCAACGGTTTTCATCCATATAATCCCTCCTGCCATTCGGGCTTGCCCTGTGGGTCCGCGGTTAATTTATTCAACTTTTTTACCATTTTATAAAATAAAAACTATTTTGAGATTTTATTATTTAAAAATTTTAGAATATCCAATAACAGATTTAATGTATTTTATTTTAATCTTATACTGTATCTATCCGAGAAAGTTATTATTAAAATAATGTAAAACAATAAACTGAAAAAATTCGGGTTATCATTCATCATAATAAAAATCAATTTAAAAATAATAATAATTTACTTGATTTTAGTAAGTTAATATAGTAAAATATTATTGAGTTAACGCTCATTTACTAATGTATGATAAACGAATAATTATTAAGTTAATTTTTAGTTAGACATGATTAAATGTTATTTATATACTAATTCACTGTTTTTACGATGAATTCTTTGAAAAAGATAATATTGAGCCATAATTTCATAACCCAACCTGTTCTGGTATTTCTGCAGAATACACCAAATTACTAGGGCAGTTGGATAAAAAAAATTAATAACAAAAATGGAGGAAACGCGTCATGGCTAAGTACATTGTATTACACACCCTCAAAAAAAGTGCTGAAGAAGTTTCTAAGGCTCTCAACGAAGGAGCGCCTGAGATTGCGCGGGCAATGGCAGCGGGCGAGACTCCCTGTAAGTGTCTAAAAACCTGGAGTCCTTTACCACACGGAAGGACAGACTACGTGTTCTGCCTATGGGAAGCTGACAAACCTGAAGATGTTGAGGCCACTATAAAGGCATTCGGACTTCTTGAGTATTTTACACTCGATTCTATGCAGGTTGATGAGATCGATTGGGAGCAATTGGCTAAAGCAGGTGGTTAGTCAGAAATTTATTTCGGGGACACAATACTAATTATTGACAAATGTATTATATATGTGTATATTTAATTATGGCACGACTAGCTCGAGTTATAGCTCCCGGTTATCCTCATCATGTGATACAGCGGGGCAATCGTCGTCAGTAGACATTTTTCTGTGATGAAGATTATGTTGCCTATATTAGACTGACATCAGAATGGTGCAAGAAGTGCAATGTTGAGGTGTGGAGTTACTGTTTAATGCCTAATCATGTACATCTTATTGCGGTTCCAAGAAATGAAGATGGACTTCGTTGTGCGTTCGGAGAAGCCCACCGGCTATATACAAATCTGATCAATACTCGTGAAAAGTGGACAGGTTATTTAGAGAATGCTACACAGACCGCTTCTACCTCGGAAACGTGGTCCGAAATTCGATGTAAAAACTAAGAATAATTAGTAATGTGTCCCCGAATTAAAATCACGCCATAGCCCTGCGGTCAACTTATGCAGGTCGTTAGGCTGAAAGGCTAAAAATGAAACAATCACAATATGGTCCGTGCGGTCTTTTCTGTGGAGCTTGTGGTGCTCAAGACTGCGATGGATGCCAAAGTTCAAATGTGGATGAATATGTTTCAAATTGTAAATTCAGGACGTGCACAAAAGAAAGAAACTTTGATTTTTGTTGTTTTTGTGAAGACTATCCATGTAAAGAACTGAATGAGTTCATGAATGATAAATGGCCTCACCATTGGACCATGAAGCCTAATCTTGCATTCATTAGGGATCACGGAGTTGATGAGTGGCTCAAAACCCAAAAGCAAGAGTGGTCCTGCAAGAGTTGCAGTGCTGAGATAATGTGGTATCAAAAGAAATGCAACTGCGGAAAGCAACTTGAAGCATGGCAAGTTCCAGCCTAACCAGCGGTTCCTCCTTACCGCCTTTGCTCTGTGCGGTTCTTCTTTTAAATTCGGGGCCACAATACTTATTTCTTGACATTATAATTAAAAAAATCATACATTTTCGTATAGCACGATTGTAGGGGCGAACCCCTGTGTTCGCCCTCTAAAAAAACGTGTAGAAAAACTAAAAAATAAAAACAAATAACTGTGTCTATTTATGGCAGAAATGGTGCTATTTGTTAGCTATTAGCTGTTAGCAATTAGAATAAAGAGGCAACCCGCCGTAGCGCCCCCGCTTTCATCATTCATAAATCATAAATTTCCAAACTTATACAATCCGTCTCATCCCTGAATACATGCCCTTCGGGCTTGCGGTTAATTCTCTAAATTCGTAAATCGTCATTCGTACTTCCAAAATCCTAATCCCTCCTTGTCATTTCAACTTTCCCCCATGTCATTTCGACCTTCCTCCTTGTTATTTTCCGCCAGAGGCGGATCCACCTTTGGTGGACGACCGAAACGGAGAAACCTCAATTTTCCTCCCTGCCCTTCGGGCTTGTCCGCCTCTGGCGGGCTTTCCCTTTTTTCCCATCCTTTTAATAAAAATGGTGGGATAGACATTCTTGTCTGTCATAATTTAATTATCTTTGTATGACTGTGTAATCCTTGAAAACTTGCCCTTCGGGTCTGCGTTTTATTATTATTGTTTCAATTATTGTTTTTGTGGATAATCCTCTTATCCTGACTAATAGCTAAAAGCTAATAGCTAACAGCTTTTTATTTATCCCTTCCTTGCCCTTTGGCTCTGCGGTTCAATCCCCATTCCCAAATCGCCCTTATTTTTGTCATTTAGTCATTTGGATTTGATTTGACATTTGAGCTTTGACATTTTGGCTTGCCCTTCGGGTCCGTGGATACCTTCTCTTTCCCTCTGTGTCTCTGCGGTTAATTCTCTAAATTTCATTAATAAGCCTCAGGCTTATTAACCCCTCACTTCAGTGAGGGGCAAAAACCATAACCTATTAACCCCTTACTTCAGTGAGGGGGTTCAACCCGGTTCAACGGTTTTCATCCATATAATCCCTCCTTGCCCTCCGCGACTCTGCGGTTAATTCATTTCATTTGTTTATTATAAAAAAAATAAAAATTCTTTGTTTTTTGTTGATTTTGCATAATTAATAATATATATTATAGACACAATGAACATAGTATTCACAAAATTCGGAAATCCATACACACAATACTTATTTCTTGACAATATAGTTAGAAAACTAGACATTTTCGTATAGCACGATTGTAGAGGCTCACCGTCGTTATAAATTCAGGTCAAAATTCTTGTCGTAATTCCTAATTCCTAATTCGTAAATCCTTTCTCTGTGCCCTCTGTGGTTCCATTTTTCAATCGTAAATCCCCCTTATCATTCCCGCCCCCCCTTGTCATTCCCGCGCACGCGGGAATCCATACAAAATATTTCCCCATTCCCCTTCGGGTCTGTGCTCTCTGTGGTTAATTCACTTCATTTGTTTATTATAAAAAAAAATAAAAATCCTTTGACTTTCCTAAAATAAGTTGTTAAATTTAAATAAATTAAAAATATTTACAAATTTGATCCACACGATTATCATTGAACCATATACTATATCTATCCGAGAAAGTTATTATTAAAATAGTGTAAAACAATAAACTGAAAAAATTCGGTTTATCATTCATTATAATAAAAATCAATTTATAATTGTTAACAATTTACTTGATTTTAAAAAATTAATATAGAAATATTTTATTGAGTTAACGATCATTTACTAATATATGATAAGTGAATAATTATTAAGTTGATCATTGGTTATACGCTTCTGCATTAAAACAAGTAAAGTCTTATGGATAAGATTTTAAAGCAATATATATACACAAAAGTTAGCTGAAATGCCGCCAAAAAATAATTATGATTTAAATCAAATCACTAACTAAAATATAGGAGGAACACAATATGGCTAAACGTAAAAAAAATGATCGTCCGCTTAGTTTTAGGCAACTGAAACGGCTAAAACCGAAACCACCCAAAGCATCTCCACCTGAATTAATGAATATCAATCTGGGTTCAATTACCTTACCCGTACTTAATGCGCCAAAAGTTATAAGGGATTGGAGCGGAGAAAATTCCTACCGGCTTGTGGCTGAGGTGTCGGGCGCTGAACTTGAAAAATTTGGGAATCAGGTTATCAGGACAATTCCATTTGAACGTATTCCAGAGATTAGGTTGAGCAAAAACAATGTAGAGGAATTTGAGAGAATTACAGTCCTTGAGGGTAACTATCCGTTATATGCCCGAATGAATTACTTACCTGTCATTTCGCAAATTGATTTGGAAATGGAGGAAAGGTTTAGAAAAATAAGAAAGAAGGATGACAAACCCACAAATATTTTTGGAGCTGATGACCGTTATATTTATAATGATTCAAGTTTTCCATGGAGGACGGTTGGCCGTGTCTGGACCGCCAGCGGGGCTTGTGCTGGCTGCACAATTGGTCCTCGCCTTGTATTGACAGCAAGTCATTGCATTAATTGGATAAGTGGAGGAGGAGTAGGTTGGATAAAATTTTCACCTGCCTATTATAATGGAAATGGACCCTGGGGCGAATATTATGCGACAAGGGTGATTTATTGGAACAGAGCACTGGGAGGATTAAGCGATTTAGAGACTGCTTTTGATTATGTCGTGCTGGTAATGAATGACTATGTTGGTAATCATGTCGGTTATCCCGGATACAGAACTTATTCAAGTTCGTGGAATGGAGATTCTGTATGGCAACATATGGGATACCCCGGGGACTTAACATCAACGCAGCGTCCTGCATTTCAAGGCAACTGTACGATATCTTCTACCTCCTCAGAAAGCCTCTCCGGACAAACCGGATATGTAATGGGGCACTATAATGACATTACCGGCGGTCATTCTGGTGGTCCGGTATGGGGATGGTGGTCAAGAGAAGCATGGCCCAGGGTAGTAGGTGTTCAAAGTGCTGAAGCCTCCACGCCTGCCTACGATACATCCGGTGATAATGAATTTGGTGGCGGACCGGCATTGTGTTCACTTATTTCATGGGCACGGAGTAATTATCCTTAGACCAATTCAAGGGGTACATCATCTAAAATATTATATGCGATAATGTTGGCTGAAAGAAATGATTTTAACATTAACAAGCCTAATCAGTAGAAGACACAAGATCGTTAAGTTTTTCTAATCCCCACTATCGCATACAATGAGCCTTTAGCCAGTCCGTTAGTGCTTATGGTGTAAGTTTATGGTTTTATCGCGTATAACTTTCGCTTCAACCTGACGCCGCCAATTTTGGATTGTTTAATAAAGTTAATTGAAAACAAAAACTTATGTAGTGTTCAAATAGTTCAGAGGTGGCGTGGCGGCGCAGGTTAAGCGTGCGTTATACTTATTTTGGTAAAGTTATAAATAATTATGATTGTGAAATTTATCAATTTATTGGCAGTTTTTGAAAAATGTTAAAAACTCGTAAAAAGTTGATAATCTTAATTAAATCAATTCTTTATATAGAATTTTTCTTGTCGGTAGCCTGTTTATTAAAATCCTCTCTTTCTTAAAGAGAAACAAATCATTAATGCAGTTTTGACCAGAGTATCGCCCGAGGACTCAAATTTTATTCAAATTAATAATTCTTTACTTGTAAGAATAACAATATCTTAACAATGCCTTTCCAATTCTTTCCACTTTTTAAGCAAAATTTATCTTTTTGACAAAATAAAAATAAAAAAAATAAATGTCTCTATTTGTTGCAGCAATTGTCTTATGTGTTAGCTATTATCTATTAGTTGTTAGCTGTTAGAACAAATAGGGCGACCCTCATTCGCCCCAACATTCATCATCCTTAAATTATAAATTCCCAAATTTACATAATCCGTCTCATCCGTGAAAACTTGCCCTTCGGGCTTGCCCTTTGGGTCCGCGCCCTCTGTGCCCTTGCCCTTCGGGTCTGTGGTTTAAAATAAATAAAATTTTCCTTGACTTCTCATCATTAAATTGTTATATTATTATATAACAAAAATTGAAAATATTATAATATATACTAACGCCATTAATTTTTTAGAGACCGCTGAAAAATTATTATAAAATATTACTTCCAACAGAGTTTGATTTAAATTTTACTTTGGTTTATGAATCTAATCAAATACTTGTTATATAAAATCTTATATGTAGGGACAGAACAGTGTTCTGTCCAAAAAAATAAACGTAAGACTCACTTAAAATGTACTTTATTCATGTTTTTCAGCTAACTCTTTAAATAAAAAATAAAATATTGAATCAATAAAATGAACAATAACAATTTATTACATACAATAAATGAAATCTGCACCCAAATAAAATGCCCTTTTTTTCGAATAAATATTACCTTTAACCCTTGAATTTAAATAAATTAACCCCTGGCACAAAATTCCCAAAAATCCTCATATATGGGAAAAATGGGAATTTTGACACTTTTTTCCCACAAAAAATGGAGTAAATTTTCCCATTTCATAAATATCCGGAAAATGAACCAAATCTACAGAAATAGAAATTCTCATCTTTAAAGTATTAAACAATCTGTAACGTCCAACAACTATCACTAACTACTGCAGAAAAAGTTCTATAACCGGAACAGCCACACCAGGTTTTGTTACAGGCAGTTGAAGTGTCAATGTCTCGCGGGAAATTCCTGCTCCCAGCCTTAATCTGCGCTGGGAAAATCTAACTTCTGATGCGTCATTGAGTAATTGAGCATATTTTACCCTGCCGGCAAAACCATCGAGGTGCAGTCTGCCCATAGGCCAGTCTAAGACGTGCACATACAGACGTCTGGTTTCGGGATTGTAAGTCAGGATGCAATCCTCTGGGGCTATGAATTCTTCCGGTGCCTGCGTACATCCATAGATGGAGCGGCCATGCAGTTTCATCCACTCGCCAATTTCATTAAGCCTGTCTTTTGCACGGTTGTCAAAAGTTCCTCGAGCGGTTGGTCCGACATTCAGGAGGAGATTGCCGCCCTTACTGACAGTTTCAGTTAACAGCACTATCAGTTGACGTGTGCTCTTCCAGGTGGTCTCGTCACGATAGTAACCCCAGGATCCCGAAAAAGTTTGACAAGTCTCCCAGGGCACTTTCTTGCCGTTCACTGTTACCCATTCGCGGGGCATATACTGTTCGGGAGTTCTAAAATCCCACCCTCCTGGTACATCAAGCAGATCAAGGCGGTCATTCAGGACAACATTAGGCTGAATCTGGCGAATCATCTTCAAAAGTTTTTCCGACTGCCAGTCATCTCTGCCCTTGCCGTCCTTTCCTGGGAACGAAAAATCCAGAAAAAGGCAGTCGATCTGACCGAATTCGGTCAGCAGTTCCCGAACCTGATTGTACAGATATTCTGCATATTTTCTTACGTCTCTGTCTTTAGTCTTTTCTCTGAACTCCTTATTGTCACGCATTGGGTGGCGACTATCAACAGGGTACTCGGGATGATGCCAATCAATTAGAGAATAGTAGAATCCAACGCGAATTCCTTCATTACGAAAGGCATTAACCATCGGCTTTATAAGGTCTTTGCCATAGGGCGTGTTTGTTGACTTATAATCGGTATACTTCGAGTCCCACAGGCAGAAACCTTCATGGTGCTTGGTTGTGACAACAAAATACTTCATCCCGGCATTTTTTGCATCACGCGCCCATTCTTCGGGATTGTAAAGGTCAGGATTGAATAGTTCGAAATACTTTTGATAATCTTCATCGGTCATGCGTTCTCTATTCTTGACCCACTCATGCCGGGCAGGCATTGCGTAAAGCCCCCAGTGAATAAACATGCCGAACCGTGCCTCAGTCCACCACTTCATCCTTGCTTCGCGCTGCTGTTCCGTCTCCTGGGCCTGAATCGGTAACACTATAAACAAGGACAACAGCAGACTCGCCACCGCAAGGCTCTTTATGTACCTCGTACATTTACTGTTCATGCTTCCTCCTTTCGAAGTATTTATGGTTTTTTGTTTACTGTAATGATATGGATTCAGAAAAGCAAGATATTCTTAAGTGTCTTTTTGTGTAACCTACACATGTAGTTAATAATAGAAGCAATATGCCTTAATTATATATCTTTATCGCAGAGTTCCCTAATATATATTTCATCAGGTAAACTTATGTTTCTAACATAATAAATTAAAATCGGATTGTCAAGAATTAAAGTGACAAATAGGTGGCACTTAGTGGTGACATTGGGGGATTTATCAAGATATTCAGGGACATTTCAAAATGCAGGATAGCATTGGTAAGATTAATATTATTAAAGTAATTCAAGCATTTTCAATATTGGAGCTGAACATGAGCGAAAAAACATAAAAAATCTTGACAATTATAGATGTATTTTTTGTCTTCAACCTTCATTGCAATTTTCAATTAATTAGATAAAATAAAAATATAACTGGTGAATATTAATCGCTATATTAATTTGGTGAAAAATCACCAAAATTATCATTTCAAATTATATTGTTTTTATTAAATTTATAAGATGGCACATATATTGCGTTATTATAATATAAACGCGTATTTTAAAATAAAGGAGGGACATAAAAATGAAAAACAAATTGAAACAATCTTACAAAATTATTTTTCTTAGTTTTATTATCTTATTATATTTTCCTTTATCAGTTTATTCTCAAGGAGATGAACAAGAAGTCTCGATAAAATCTATCAAAATCACACCGGCAGATACAACAATAGATATCGGAGCATCATTTACATTCAATGCTTCTGCATATGATTCAAATCAAAATATAATAGATACAACATTTATCTGGAGTATATCAGATACTTCTATCGGAACAATTGATTCTACTGGATTATTTACAGCAGTTGATGCTGGTGAAGGATATATTATAATAACTCTCGATTCACTGGGAGATTCCGCTCATGTGACAGTGGTCGATACTTCAGTTTCAGGTGTTATAAATACAGTAACTATTCAAAAGGTTCTTCCAAATGGGAACCTGCATCATAAAATCGATGTTATTCAAGAAGGAAGCGGAGAATATAAGTTCAGTGGATTCCCATCACCTTTAAACTTTCTCAATGGCGGAAGGTTAATGTTCCCAACAGGTTCTCTTAGTGAAGATATAATAATAACTATTAAGCTACCCCAGATTGCGAGAATTGAAGGAGATATAGTTGCAGAATTTCACTCTGCATATCTCCACAGAGGTATAGCAAGTGGTGCTGAATTTGTTGTAACTGTAAATGGTGACACTATAAGTCCCTATGATTTCGATGCTCCGATTTCTGTTTCTCTCCCATATAAAAGAGGATTGTTAACCAAATTAGGTTTGGACCTGGAAAATATAACTATGGCTTATTACAGTGATACCGAAGGATTTGATATTACTGGAATAACTAACGTTGTAATTGATTCTTCAAGAAACAGAATAATTGCAGATGTTGTGCATTTTTCAACACTTGTGCTGTATGGAGAAACAGAAGCCACAGGAATAGATGAGATAATCTCAGAAAGCCAAATCCCAAATGAATTTTCCTTAGAGCAAAATTATCCAAATCCATTTAATCCGGAAACGAAAATCATATATCAAATACCTAAAATTTCAAGGGTAACGATAAAAATATTTAATATTCTCGGTCAGGAAGTTAGGACTCTTATTGATAAGGAACAGACTATGGGTGAATATAAAGTAATATGGGATGGAAAAAATAATTCAGGAAATCCGGTCAGTTCAGGAATATACATTTATCAACTAAGAACAAAAGATTTTATTAACTCTAAAAGGATGATATTACTGAGATAATTTAAAACACAAGAAAAATTATGGGAATACTCATAATCATTTTGTTGATGAAATAATCTGGAATAATTTGTATGGATAAGATGAACTAAATGTGATGAAGCCGAGACATCTCAAAACAAGAGAGATGTTTCGGCTTTACTCGTCATGACATAATAGTGTTTCTTTCCACCAAGACAAATTAAGAGATACTTAAACTAAGTATGTAAATTAATAATCATTAAATAATTATAATTCTACTCTCTTATGTTTTTCTCCAACCAAATCGGAGATGAACCAAAGAATAAACACATTGAATAGTTAGTGTCATATAATTCTTGCAAACTCATTTTTATTTAACATTTCAAAGAATTTTTAACTTGGACTTTGCTGATTCATAAACCCATATTGGAGTCAGGTTATACTGTCCGATTTTATTAGAATGTTCAGTGTCTAATAAACAATAAATTCCTCACTCTGTGATCTGCATTGTCAATGTGTCGCGGAGTTGGGGAGTATCTGCATGCAGTAGTATTCGTGTAAGGCGGTTACCCCACAGTGATTTCAATCTACCATCTTCAATAACGATGTTCTCAAGGTCTACTTTCAACTTGTTTGCATTATAATGGATACGGACAATAAAAGGTTGATTGTTAGTCTCAACTGAAACTTCTTTCAAAGTCAGCAGCCCGGGTTTATCCACAGTAACTTCGCAGGAAGTCATCAGGGTCAGTGTCAGGTTTGAGGCGGAGTCTGTCAACTCGTAAGTATCTGTTACTATGACCTCCTTTCCCCGGTTTAAACGGATCGAACGCAGCCATGAACCCACACCTGCCTCCGACGGATAGGCTTCAGCGATGTCCATTGTCAATTGTGCGTATGATTCATTGGATTTATAGGTAGCGTTCCGTGCTGCAAACTTTCTGCCCGCCTCCTGCATCACACCATTGATAGTAGGCAAGTTGTGAAATGCAGACTGCATGGTCCAGATCTCATAACGTTGTGAGCTAAACGTCTTTTTCGTGTAAGTCTCCACTCCTACATCAATAATTGCCGGTCGCCCATTCATATAAACAATAAAATTGCCCACATCATTATGATTATGGCTCTCATTGTTGTGTCCCCCTTTTGCTGCAACAAAGAGCCCTTCTGAAGAACGTTCATTAGAACGCACTGCCATTACCTGAAGATTGGGAAACCATACATTTTTTAAAAGCGGCTTGTAAGCTTCTGCAGTCAGTAATTCGGACAAATTAAATATAGCGGGTAACTGGCGTCCAATACTTCCTGAAACGCAAGGGTTTTCAGCATGCCTTTTTGCCCCCACAAATGCACCCAATGCTGAAAGGTTTTTATCTGTGATTCTATTGCCATAGCGGTATACCAGGTCTCCCGCTAAGGATACCTTAGCGGGAGCGTCGGCAAAGTTGATGAAGTAGTTATCATTGATATGTGCGCGATATATGTAACGCCCAATCTCCTGAATCAGTGGCTCATTATAAACATTAATTGCACCATCTGTTGCGCTATATAGAAGCTCGAGGCAGTCAAATAATGAAGCACCCGCCCTCCCCCAGTAACTGGGACCTTCGTCGCATCCACCATCCGGAGGGTAACCGGATATAAATTTATCAAGACTTTTCAGGATTTTGTGAACAGCTTCCAGACGCTGTACCTCGTCAGTCTCCATTAGCAGAACAGCGGTAAGCCAGTTAGAGTTACACCAGGGATTCCAGTTGTTGACACGATTGTCTTTAAATCCCATCCACCAGAAGTCGTCGCGTTCAAAGCAGGGAATCAGAACCCGCCTTTCCATTTCCTGTTTAATGCGTTCACATACAAGAGGAGATACACTATCCAGGTGAGGCTCTAAAAGATAAACGGTCCAGGCTAATAAACTAACTGTTTCGGCGACAAAAAGGTCAACGGTAGGTTCTGCGATATCGGGTAGACCGAATCCTATCTTTTGCATAGACAAATGTGCTGGAACACCCCAATAGGACTCTTCACATATTGCCCATACGCCATTAACTATATCGTCAATGAATCTTCCTTTTCCCTCGATACATTCCGCAATGACCAGATTACACAGGGTACTGCGGCGATTGAAACTTGGCCTCTCATAATTACTCCTGTTACCGTTCCTGGCGAATTGAAGAAAAAGGGTTGCTGGCAGCGAAGGCCAGTCGTAATTCAGTGAACGTTCACCTCTTGCGATGTGGCACTGACGGGTTTTTTCTTGTAGGAGCATCCAGGGTTTCCGCTCATTGGCTGTTGGAAAAGGATGCCAGTCTGTTCGTGATATAAGTATATTTTTTAAGGTTTCTTTCGGGTAGAGTTCACTCAGTATAAGTTTATTTCCCGCCTCCTGAGCATATATTCCGTTACTGTATGTAATCATAAAAAGTGCCACTACGATGGCTAATCCCAAGAAAAATCTTCCCTTTCGTGATTTTTCACTATAAATCATATTATGTTACCTCCCGATAAATTTTGCAGAAATATAAAATAAAAACAAAAAAGAATTATTTTTTTTTCTATTAAAAAATATATTATGAAAAATAGCAAAAATCAAGGAAAAATAAAATAATTTAATTTCTATAAATTTATTTTTATACAATATTTTGTGAAATATTATGTGATTCTTTCTGTAATTTTGTGATAAAGTAAATTTTTAATAATAAAAGAAATCCATCGCTATTATTTATATTAAAAAAATAAAAAGCAGTGTTAATGATTACCTGTTAAATTACTTGTAAAAATGAGTTTAAGTATCGATTATATATTTCACTTTTTCGGCAGTATATTTCAATAAAAATTCCTCTTTCAATATAAACATATCTATCGAATAAAAAATATTTGCATTTAGTTATGAAAAATATATATTTTAATAAAGTTATATTATACTCGCAAAATAAGGAAATATATTATTTATTATACAAAAAGGAGATTTATGATTTTAGAAAAATATTCTATTGGAATCGGTGACAGATTTGCGCATCAAGGCAAAGCACAACTTGATGCATTAATTAAGGCAAAAGCACAGGGTGTTTTTATTGTTCCTGTCTGGAATAAATCTTACAGAGAGCACACTATAATAAAATCCGTTCCTGCAGATACTCGTAATGAGGCTGACGAAGCTGTGAATGCAGTCGGTTGGAAAGATGCATATTACGTGGACGCCGATCACATTGGGCTTAAAAACGTTGGCGATTTCATGGAATCAAGCGATTTCTTTACCCTCGATGTTGCTGATTTTATCTCAGAAATTTCAGAAGAACGAGAATTACATGAATTTATCAAAAAACAGGTTAAATATGTCGGGATATTTGATATACCCGGAATTGATGAATCCTTTCAGATAACAGTTGAAATGGTCGAAAAGACCGCACGTAAATTTTTGTATGCCATAAAAGAAGCTGGTAAAATTTATAGACACATTGAAAGCGTAAAAGGAAAGGACGCATTCGTAACCGAGGTGTCTGTTGATGAATCTAATGAGCCCCAGACACCAGTTGAACTTTTCTTTATCCTGTCTGCTGTCGCAGAAGAAGGAATTCCTGCACAAACGATAGCCCCTAAGTTCACTGGCAGATTTAATAAAGGTGTTGATTATGTCGGCGATTTGCAGCAATTTACCAAGGAATTTGAAGAAGATATTGCCATAATCAATTTTGCCATAAAAGAATTTTCACTTCCGGCGAACCTGAAATTGAGTATTCATTCTGGCAGTGATAAGTTTTCAATTTATCCTCCCATCAGAAAAGCGCTGCAAAAATTTGATACCGGTCTACATCTTAAAACTGCAGGTACGACATGGCTTGAAGAGTTGATTGGTCTTGCTATGGCAGGCGGCGACGGTCTGGACATTGTAAAAGAGGTTTATAAAAAAGCTTACTTCAGGTTTGAGGAACTCTGCAAACCATATGCCGCAGTAATCGATATTAATAAAGATAGACTTCCCTCTCCCGAAGCCGTTGGCAGGTGGGACGAAGGGACATACGCTTCTACATTAAGGCATGACCAAAAATGTGAATTGTATAATTCTAATTTCCGTCAGCTCCTGCACATCGGATACAAAATTGCCGCTGAAATGGTCAACCGTTATCTTGATGGATTAGTAAAACATGAAAAGGTGATTGCACAAAATGTAACTGAAAACATTTACGAAAGACATTTAAAACCAATATTTATCGGGGAATGATATACAGCAGGTTCGGTTCCCTCGTTAGTGTATATAAAAAACTTGGCTTAAATCATAAGCCGGGCTTTATTTTTTGTCTTTGGAGTTTTTATCGATAAACTAATTAGCATGCTTGATAAGAAAACGAAAAAATAGATAGGATTGAGACAAGGTTCAATTGACTTTGAATATTAATCTTTCAGCAGTCGAGTAAACAGTAAAAAATTTGGAGACTGGTCAATTGAAAAGAAATATATTTTTAAAAAAAGTGATACTCACAGCAATTGAGAGTACCAAGGTTATTTAAATAATAAGGAGGTAATAAAACTATGAAAAGACGAGATTTTTTACGCATGACGACATACGGAGTGATGGCATCAGCATTGCCACTTATTTCTTGTGATGCCAATAAAAAACTAAAGAGTAAACAGCCCAATATCATTTTCATTATGGCTGATGATCTTGGCTATAGTCATCTCGGCTGCTATGGTCAGAAAAAAATCCGCACACCGAATTTAGACCAGTTTTCGTCTGAGGGTATGCGTTTCACTCAATGCTACGCGGGCTCACCGGTCTGTGCCCCTTCCCGGAGTGTATTAATGACCGGGATGCACTGTGGGCACACGTCTGTGCGGGGAAACAGCGGTGGGATTCCAATACTCCCTGAGGATGTGACCATCGGTGAGGTCCTGAAACAAGGGGGCTATACAACGGGAATCTTCGGTAAATGGGGCCTTGGGGATACTGGAACGACCGGAGTACCCAACAAGCAAGGCTTTGATGAGTTTTTCGGCTACCTGCACCAGGTCCATTGCCACTTCTATTACCCCTACTATCTATGGGAAAACGATAAAAAGTATCTTCTGCCGGGCAATGAGGGGGGCAAAAGGCAGCAGTATACGCATGACATATAGTCGATAAAGCTTTAAACTTTATACGTTCCAACAAGAACGGACCGTTTTTTTTGTATTTGCCCTTTACGATTCCACACACAGAACTGCTGGTTCCTGAGGATTCGTTCCGTGAATACGAAGGCAAGTTTCCAGAACCAAATCCCTATGTAGACAGCCGTGGGCACTACGCTGACCAGCCCGCTCCCCGAACGACATTTGCTGCGATGGTTACCCGGATGGACAGGGATATTGGACGGATTATGGCTTTACTTAAGGAACTCAAAATTGATGATGACACAATTGTATTCTTTACCAGCGATAACGGCGGACAGATGAGTGGAGGTCCAGATTTGGAGTTCTTTCAGGGCAACAGGGAGCTCCGTGCAGGCAAAGGTCAGTTGTACGAAGGGGGAATTCGTGTGCCGATGATGGTGCGCTGGCCGGGCAAAATAGGTGCAGGACTGGTAAACGACCACGTGTGGGCGTTTTGGGATGTAACGCCGACGCTTTCTGAGCTCGGTGGAGTTAAAATTTCTCATTCCATTGATGGTATTTCGGTAGTCCCCACATTACTCGGACAGGAAAAAGTGGGTCATCGACAGCAAAAACATAAGTTTCTTTATTGGGAACATCCACGAGGAAAAGATATGATGCAAGCAGTTCGGATGGACGATTGGAAGGCAGTCCTACTTAAGGGTGATGGGCAACTTGAGCTATACAATCTCAAATACGACATCGGTGAGTATAATAATGTGGCAGCAGCAAATCCCGAAATAATCAATGAAATTGAAGTCTATTTGAAAACTGCGCGAACTGAACCACGTAAGTACAAACCTCAGCCGCGGACAGCTGGCTCAAAGCGGGAAGAGACGGGATATATTCGCTAAGGTGCTGGGAAAGAATCATTCAAACGAACGGTCGGCTTTCTATGAAAGTTCTCATTGACAACCTATACGTAATTGCTCTGGATCTGTAGCCGCTGTCGGTCTACTTTGGCAGCAAAGATAAACATGAAATATAATAAGAATGTTTTTGTGAAGGTTTTAAAGATAAGAATAAATGTTTGAGTTAACATTAAACAAGGAGAAAGCAACATGATTAAGACGAAATATTGCAGTATAATATGGTTTTTATGCCTCTTTATGACAACTTTTTTATACTGCGAAAAGAATGGCAATGCTGTTCCGAATGGTGTATCAGACATCTCCTATGATGTTGTTGTTTATGGTGGAACATCCGGCGGCGTGGTTGCGGCAGTTAAAGTCGCCCGTATGGGCAAGTCCGTCGTATTGATCGAGCCAGGCAAACACCTGGGTGGCCTAAGCAGCGGCGGTCTGGGTGCCACCGACATCGGCAACAAAGCGGCAATTGGGGGAATATCCCGCGAATTTTATCAACGTATTCGTAAACACTATTCGAAAGACTCAGCATGGCGGCAGGAAAAACGTAGTGAGTTCCAGGGAAGGGGACATACTGAAGGAGAAGATGCCGCATGGACTTTTGAGCCGCATGTTGCTGAGAAGGTCTTTAATGACATGATTCTTGAAGCTAAGGTTAAAGTTGTATATAGGGAGCGGCTCGACCTCAAGAAGGGTGTGAAGAAAAATGGGACGGGCATAACAGAAATAGTGATGGAATCAGGGCGGAAATTCCGTGGGAAAATGTTTATTGACGCCACCTATGAAGGTGATTTGATGGCTAAGGCGGGTGTGTCCTACACTTTTGGTCGCGAGGCTAACTCAAAGTACAATGAAACTCTCAGCGGTGTGCAGGTCAAACATTCTACACATCATCAATTCATAAAACCTGTTGATGGATATATCATCCCAGGCGACCGTTCTAGTGGTTTGCTTCCCGGCATCAATTCTTCAATTGAAAAAGACGGCACCGGGGATAAGCGGATACAGGCATACTGTTTTCGTCTCTGTGCTACCGATGTACCTGAAAATCGTGTTCCATGGCCCAAACCGAGAAATTACAGTCCGATGCGATATGAACTTCTGTTGCGTAACTTTGAGGCAGGCGACCACCGCATTCCATGGAATCCGGTCATGATGCCAAACCGAAAAACCGACTCAAACAACAACTTCGCTTTCTCCACCGACAACATCGGTATGAACTATGACTATCCCGATGGCGACTACGAAACTCGCCGCCTTATTATCCAGGAACATGAGGACTATCAGAAAGGGCTAATGTGGACGCTTGCTAATCATCAGCGTGTGCCGCAGAAGATCCGAGAGTATTTTCAGAGGTGGGGGTTGTCCAAAGATGAATTTGTTGATAACGACAACTGGCCGCATCAGCTTTATGTGCGGGAAGCCCGTCGTATGGTCAGTGATTATGTCATGACACAGCATAACTGTCAGGGACGAGTGGTGGCTGAAGATCCAATAGGACTTGCCGCCTACACAATGGATTCGCACAACATACAGCGCTACGTTGATGAGAATGGTTATGTCCGTAATGAGGGTGACGTGCAGGTTGGCGGTTTTCCGCCATACCCCATATCTTACCGTTCAATCGTGCCCAAAGAGTCCGAGTGTACTAACCTTTTCGTACCAATGTGCCCGTCATCTTCTCACATGGCTTTTGGCTCAATTCGTATGGAGCCAGTATTTATGGTGTTTGCTCAATCATCAGCGACGGCCGCCATGCAGGCTATTGAAGAAGGTGTGGCAGTACAAAAGATCGACTATCTAAAGTTGTCTCAGCGCCTGTTGGCTGACAAACAGGTTCTCAGTTGGCTAACACGTTAACATGTGGGAGAGATAGACATACTATTCTACATTAAGGCATGATAAAAAATGTGAATTTTATAATTCTAATTTCTATCAGTTTCTTCATAATAGATACAAAATTGCAGATGAAATGAGTAACCGTTAAGTTGATGCATTAGTAAAGCATGAAAGGATAATCAGGCAAAATGCAGCTGAAAATGCATACGAGAAACATTTAAACCAATATTTACAAAAATTTAGTTAGGGTTTAATGAGTGAGCCTATGACGATTTGTAGAAAAAGAGAATTTCAGCGGCTTGGGATTGCACATTAATGGTGTAGATTGCCTATAAAAAAGAAGGAGGAAAGCATGAATAGAACAGGAATAATGTTCACCGTGATTCTGGCTGGCATCATTTTTTACACTGTACAAGCCGTATTGGCCCAGACTACGCAGAAGATATACCTTTCCGGCTATGGAAATGATGACGCCATACCATGGGAATTTTACTGCACAGGCGGTCGAAACAGCGGCGCCTGGACCACTATCCCGGTACCTTCCCATTGGGAATTCCACGGCTTCGGAACATACCACTATGGTCATGCATACGACAAGGATGAATTCAACAAAGAACAGGGGATATACAGAAAAATATTCACAGTCCCAGCATCGTGGGCAGGCAAGAGAATCCGGATCGTTTTTGAAGGTTCGATGACCGACACAGAGGTGTCAATTAATGGCAAGTCAGCAGGGCCAAAACACCAGGGGAGTTTTTACCGTTTCAAATATGATATCACTGAACTGATCAGGATCGGCACCACTAATCTGTTGGAGGTTACTGTGAGTAAGAAGTCTTCTAACAATAGTGTTAATCTTGCCGAACGCAAAGCTGACTACTGGATATTTGGCGGGATATATCGCCCGGTGTACTTGGAAGTAATGCCGTCTCAATTTATCGACTGGACCGCCATTGACGCTCACGCCGAAGGGATGTTCTCCATTGATGTATACCTTAAATACATCTCCTCTGCCGACAATGTCACAGCCCAGATTTTTGATGTGGATGGCTCTGAGCTCGGCGGGCAGTTCAGCACAAAGATATCCATTAACAAGGAAAAAGTTACCCTTCGCACAAAGGCTACCGGCCATAAGAAATGGAGTGCCGAGACACCCAATCTTTACAAAGTAGAACTCACTTTAGGGAAGGGTAAGACGGCAATTCACACTGTTACCGAACGCTTCGGTTTTCGCACTATTGAGCTCCATCCGGGAGAAGGAATATTCCTTAATGGCAGTAAAATTTGTCTCAAGGGTGTTAACCGCCATAGCTCCTGGCCCAATTCGGGCAGATGTCTCAGCCGTGAAATCAGTTACAACGATGTGCGGTTGATCAAGCAGATGAATATGAATGCCGTGCGAATGTCTCATTATCCGCCCGATGTTCATTTCCTCGAAGCCTGCGATGAACTCGGCCTGTATGTGCTTGATGAACTGGCCGGCTGGCAGAGGCCAGCTTACGATACAGAGGTCGGCGAGAAACTGGTCAAAGAGATGGTCGTCCGTGATGTCAACCACCCCAGTATCTTGTTTTGGGATAACGGCAACGAGGGAGGGTGGAACTTTGAGTTGGATGATGATTTCGCATTGTATGATCCCCAGAAACGAACTGTAATTCATCCTTCATCTCGAAATAATCCACCAAATCCATTCAATAATATCGACACTGACCATTATGAGAGTTATGCAGGCGTAAAGAGGAAACTAAGTAGTGGGACTGTTTTCATGCCAACCGAACACCTACATGGCTTGTACGACGGCGGGCACGGCGCAGGGCTGAATGACTTCTGGAAGCTTATGAGAAACTCCCCTCTTGGTGCAGGTGCGTTCCTGTGGGTTTTTGCTGATGAAGGCGTCGTGCGGACCGATAAGAACGGCTGGATTGACGTTGACGGCAACCATGCCCCGGATGGTATTCTCGGACCATATCGCGAAAGAGAAGGCAGTTTTTACACCATCAAGGAAATCTGGTCTCCAGTCCAGATTGATATGGAGACGCTGCCGGCAGACTTTGACGGCACGGTCACGGTCGAGAACCACTATGACTTCAGGAACCTGCACGATTGCAGTTTTGAATGGCAGTTTGTAGATTTTCACGAGCCTCGCAGTTCATCCACGGGCCACGAGGTCAAAGCAGGCGGACGAGTTCCTGCCCCATTTGCACAGCCAGGGTCAAAAGCCACCATAAAAATCGACCTTCCAGAAAATTGGAAAAGCAGAGACGCCTTCTACCTCTCTGCAATTGACTATACGGGCGAAAAACTCTGGACTTGGACATGGAGCCTGAAAAAGCCTATAGACTACCTAAAGACCATTATCAAGGAAAAACGCGGGAAAGTTATTGCCACCGAGAAAGATGACTTTCTAATCCTCTCTGCCGACAAACTGGAGGCAAAGTTTGAAAAGACTACCGGGAAACTTGCCCGTGTTAGGATTGGGAACAGAGAATTGTCGTTTGGTAATGGTCCTAACTTAGTAAAGAGTTCTAATTCTACGTCGAGTAAGAGCTCTACTATAGTAACACATAAGAGCGAGGATAGCAACTACGTATTAGAAGTCAAGAATGCCGGTGGGTTTGAGTACCTGCAATGGAAGATGCATGCCAGTGGGTTGCTGGAACTGAACTACCGATACCAACTATCTGGAGAGCTCGACTTCTTTGGCATTACGTTCGATTGTCCCGAAAATCAAATGCTGGGCATGAAATGGCTGGGTAAGGGACCTTACCGTGTTTGGAAAAACCGAATGATGGGAACAATGTTAGATGTATGGCAGCGTTACTACAATGACACCATGCCTGGTGAGTTGTGGCAGTATCCCGAATTTAAAGGATATTATGCGAATATGCACTGGGTGGTCTTCCAGACCCGGAATGGGCCCATCACTGTAGCCACTGATACAGAAAATCTATTCTTTAGGGTGTACACTCCACGTAACGGTGAAGATCCAAGATACACAGCCGTATCTTTTCCAAGAGGCGACATTTCGTTTCTGCATGCTATCCCGCCAATAGGTACGAAGTTTAAATCTGCCAAGGAATACGGGCCAGAAAGCCAGAAAAATAAGGCAGATGGAATATACGAAGGTAACCTGTATTTCCGATTTGGGGATTAGAACAATGGGGAAATATAACAAGTCCTAAAAATCTAAGTAACACTGTATCCTAAAAAAAGAAAATAGGGACAAACGATATTTTCTTTGGGAAAGGAGAAGTATCTTTTTAACAAAATAATTCGGAAAATTGAATAGCACATTTTCTTTGACTACTTTCTTTTTTTAAAAGAAAGTAGAGAGTTCATAATAGGTTTCTCTATGATATTTTTATTAAAAGTAGAATTTCTGTCAAAGTCTATAATAAAAATACATATAAATCTTATTGATGGTTTATCACATATTATTTTTCATTGACAAACATCAAATATTATATTATATTTTTTAATTTAAAATAAAAATTTTATCAGGATTATTCATTATTTGAATTAATCTCAAATTTAATAAAAAAGATGAAAATTGCTGTATTAGATCTTCATCGTTGGATAAAAAATAAAGTGTATGAATCAGTAAAAATCGCAAATACTTTAAGAAACTATTTTGATGGTGAAGCTGCTATCTTCGAGATGATACGCATCATTCCACCTGAGATTAACCTCAATGAATTTAGCGCTATTTTGGTAAGTGGTTCAGACTCCACTCATATTGAAAAGTACCGTGGATATAAGATTACGCGAGAAATTGTAGAGAAAGCATGGAAGCAATCTATCCCTGTTCTGGGGGTATGTGCTGGGAGTCAAATGTTGGGAAAAATGTGGGGACTCCACACAGAATTTATGGACAAGCCTGAAGTGGGATGGTATGAAATTGAACTGACTGATAATGGGATGAAAGATGAATTATTCAGTGGACTGCCCAAAAAATTTGTATCTTTTGAATGTCATATAAAACGAATTTATGAAGATGAAAGTGAAAATATAAATATCTTGGCAAGAAGCCAAAACTGTATTCAAGCCGTTAGATACGATAAATATGTTTGGGGCATGCAGTTCCATCCTGAAGATACCATTGAGGAGGGAAATGAACAGATAAGGAAATATGACCGCCGTGAACCATCTTCAAAATCAGCAATTCATTCCCCCGAAAAACTTGTCGGCAGAACTGTTTATAAAAATTTTATTGAAATTGCAAGAAAGAAGAAACAATAAGATTACATAAAAATTATATAATCCAAAGAAAAATCTTGCCTCTCCTAATAAGATAGCTCACATAAGCCTAACCTTCACCACTGAGCATAGTAGAAACTACTTAACCTTTGAAAATCCTCAAACCTTCAAAAGTAATCCTGATGCAAGTTTCTAATGTAGTTTTACGAAAATAGTATGATTAAATTTTTTAAAGAGTGTCATGCTAAATCCTGTGCTGAACTTGATTCAGTATTATTTCAGTATCTATTGTAAATTAGATTCCGAAACAAGTCTTGAATGACATAATATTGTTTATTGAACTAAATCAACACATGTTTTAAATCATATTATTTAAGGAACGCAACACTAGTTGTTTTAAATATATTCTAACTATTAAAGAGATTGATACATTCCGTGTTATAACAGGCTATCTGCAGTATAACACTCTTGTATATTTTACTTTAGTTTCTTATTTAACAATTGATTGTACTATTTAATATGACTTCTCTGACTATTTTTTAAAATTTTTTGGTTTTATTTCTTTTTAATCGGAATAAAATCAACGTTAATAATTAATTCCACAGGGAGACCTTCTTCTGGTGCAATCAAGAGGTTTTTTACTTTATACGGGATATGTATATTTTTCCTACCTGAAAGTCTTCCTGATTTTCCACGAATTTGAAATAATACAGTTTTATCTGCATAAAGGGTGATATTTTCTGGAACCGATATGTCTTCTACTTCTCCATCTACTGTTAATTCAAAACTTATATCGGAATTATTGCTGATTTGAATATATACACGACTTCTTCCTCTAATTGTAACATCGGAGTTACTTATTTCAACTGACTCATTAAAAATTGGTTTTAAATATTTTTCTTCACCGATAAGAGTATTTTCATGATATACGATTGTGCGTCGCGCGAAAAGAGCCTCTTTAAGGGCTTCTTCAGTTTTTTCTTTGACTAATACAAGAGTCATAGGTCTGTGTTCCCCACTATTAAAATCATAAACCATATTTACAGGGTCATGAATATCCGAATTGCCTAACATTGTTAAATTCTTTTCCAAACACCATTTATGTGCGAGAGGATAGTAATCCCTTTCGTTTACAATCTCGATTCCATGCATCCAGCCTTTTTCATACAATTCGGTATGCTCCGGGTACCAAATTGATATACCTTCTGGCTGCTGTCCCCGCCATCCTGGATGATTCCAGAAAACGAATGCACCCTGTTCGACAGCGGCTTTCACGGCATCATTGTAATCTTCAGTATCCAATGGATTTGGGTCTTTCAAGAAGATGGTATTCAGATGACCGGGTGGCTCACCCCTGGTTATTTCAGCACCTCTGATAATCATCAAACCTGATGCTTCAGCATCTCGTAGTGTTAATTCGTATGACCTGTTGAAATTAGTCGGGATATCATTTTGGTGGGGTTGATACTCAATATGGTCTGTGATTGAAAATGCATCCAGACCTTCTATCCATGCTTCCTGCGGGCGAATGGGCGGCCATACATCACCATCCGAAAATACCGTATGTATGTGAAAATCGCATTTCATTGTGATATAACCGGGTATATCAGGAATTTTGGGCTCAGTCCTTACTCTAATTTGACAATCACTATCAACTGGAAAAATTAATATTAAAAGTGAAAATATCAGAAATGTTAATAGAAAACGCTTACTAAAAGTATAGACTTTCATTATATATCTCCTATGATTATTTAAGTTTTACCAAGTAATCTTATATCAGAAAAAATACAGTCTAATAAGGCTATTTGCGATATAACACCCTCGGATATTTTATTTTTTTATTTAATTTTGCTACTTTTTACTACAATATATTTGCAATATCTTCTATGAGTTTACAACATTTAATATAAAATTTCAATAAAAAAATAAAAATATTTATAATTATATCAAAACCCAATTCTCTATTGCAATGTACTTAGAGTGGATTAGCCAGTGCTTTCTTAAAAATCATAAAATTCTCTGTCATCAACCTTTCGGCTTTTTAGAAAATTTAAAAATATTTCTTGATAACCTTATAATTTTTCATTAATATCATACGTTGTTTTATTAATAAAATATAAGCTTTTTTGCTTCAATATTTTAATAATTTAATATTGTACATTATCTTATTTATAAAAAACGAAAGAGTATTGGACTGCAGATTGCAGTCTAATTGATAGTAGGCGACCAAGTTACAAAGAAAAGGCGAGGTTTACTTGTGTCTGACAGTATCTTCAAAGTTATTTTCTTAGTCGGTTTTGTAGTGGGATTTATAATCCGGGGGGTATTTGTATTCTGGATACAGTTTAATAGACGAAGCAAACAGAATATAATTATTGTTGACCGCAAAACAGGGCTTGATAAGCTGCTGTTGTTTTATTCTTCCATGGGATTTATTGTCATACCTCTTTTTTATTTACTATCACCGAGACTGGACTTTGCGGATTATCACTTGCCAACATGGGCTGGCTGGGCGGCTGGCTTGGTTGGTACGGCTGTCTTTGCTATGGCGTTGTTGTTGCTTTGGAGGTCACATGCTGACCTTGGGCGTAACTGGTTGCCAACGCTGCAAATCAGGGAGGAACAATCGCTCGTGACAAAAGGTGTTTTCCACTATATCCGGCATCCAATGTACACTGCGCACTTGCTATGGGGAATTGCTCAAGCGTTGTTACTGCAAAACTGGATTGCAGGTTTTGCCATGCTGGTGACTATCCTTCCTTTGTACTTGGTGCGGATTCCACGTGAGGAAAAGATGATGCTTGAGCACTTTGGGGAAGAGTACCGTTTGTACATGAACCGAACCGGCCGAGTCATTCCGCTTCTTTGGAGGTAGTTCATTATTCTAACCAAAACAGGAATGCCTAACAAACGCGTACAGCCGATTTAACCGCAGGCCGATTTTGGTATAACGGAGTCGCTCGCTTAAACTGATTTGGTAATTACAAAATGTAGTGCTTGTAAATGGTTGAACCGCTGAAGCGCAGGTCATTAGGTGGACACGCTCTCACCTAAAACTTCATTATGTTGAAATTATAAATTATTCAGAAATATTGATACAATTTTTTACGTTAATTTATCTCTGTTCTCGTATATTTTCAATATAGCATCTGCTATGTCATCCATATCACTTTTTGTTCCGAGCAAAAGTCTTTGACTGAAACAGGCCGCTTCTTCACATAGTTGGTCATTATCAGGACATTGATTCTGTGCACTGTATTTATCTATATTCAGTTTATCCTTTGGATAAATTTTCTTAAAATTCTTTGAATTGAAAGCGTCTTCAAGGTAGCTCATTTTATTAAGTGGAGTATATCCTCCTGAACAGGGAATTCCTTCAGCATTTAGTGCAGATAGAAATTTTCTTCGTGAAAGACCGTTAAAGTTCTCTTTTTTATACCTGAATGGATATAGATGATATGCAGCTCTGGTCACTCCTTCATATAATTTATGTGGGATAATTCCGGGAATATCTTTAATTCTCGATGTCAAATAATTTGAGTTTTCATTGCGCCTATCGGTCTGTTCTTCAAGACGTTTCATCTGTGTAATTAATATAGCAGCCTGGTATTCTGCCATTCTTTGTTTAGTCCCTAAGATGACATATCCCCTGCCTTTTACACTTCTATATGGTCTTCCAAAGTTGTGGTAAGAGTATGCTCTGTCCATTATTTCCTCATCATCTCCAATAACTGCACCACCTTCACCACATGGGAGATTTTTACTGGTCTGGAAACTGAAACAGCCAAGGTCTCCAAATGTTCCCACCTTTTTATTTCTCAATTCCGCAAGCCATGCCTGACAGGCATCTTCTATTACTAAAAGGTTATGCTTCTTTGCAATATCATTAATTTTATACATGTTTGCAGGTAGTCCATAAATATGAACAGGGAGGATTGCTTTTGTGTTTTCTGTAATTTTTTCTTCTATTTTATCTGGATTTACCTGAAATGTTTCAGGGTCTGTATCAACAAAAACAGGCATTGCGCCGGAAAGGAGAATCACATCCACTGTTGCAATAAATGTGTACGGTGGAACAAGAACCTCATCTCCTGCGCCTATTCCAAGTGTGTGGAGAGAAACAAGGAGAGCATTGGTACCATTTGTAGTGGCAAGACAGCGCTTCGCGCCTATTAATTCAGCATACTTTTTTTCGAATTCTGAAACCACTTTAGCCCTTGACCATATTCCGCTGCGGAGTACAGATAGAACCAATTCTTCGTCTGTTGTTTTATCCCATATAGGCCATGCAGGAAAGGATTTAGTTCTAACAGGCTGACCTCCAAGAATAGCAAGGGCACTGGCTCTTTTATTAATGGTTCCGAACGAAGGATGTCCCCATGAGGCAACAGCAGCCACAGAGCCTATTGACGCCGAAGTTAAAAATTGACGTCTCGTTATCCTATTTTTTCTCATTTTTTTATCCCCTTAATTTGATTTATTTGAAAAGAAAATAACAAAATACTTTATTAAAAATTTTTTTACTTAACTTTTTTAAAAAGTGGAAAGTTTGAAAATTTTACGAATCTTTATCATTAAAATATAATTTTTTATTAATCTTAAGTCAAGGAAATTTTAAAAAATATCTCTATTTTTTTAAATGATTTCTATTGATATTTTAATTGCTTTTTACTTGACAAATTGTACTTATAATTTTAGATTTACTAAAAAATTGTGGAGAGATGATTATTATAATATTACAAAAAGATAAAAAAAAGAGTTCCTTATACCAGAGGTGAAAAAGAATCAAGAGAGATATCTATTCAAATGGTCGAATGTATGGATAGAGGAATAGGGAAAATTCTCCAAAAGTAAAGACGCATGGTAATTTATCTTTATAATAATTTTTTATATATCTGTTCGTTTACTTTATAGGGGTAATTCACAAATTGCCTCTACTGAGTAATTTTTATTATGTTCATTATTATTTAAGTTCTCTAATCTGCCGGGATCCACTTGACTGCATCGGCTATTACTACACCGTCGCCGCATTTGTCGGAGAGTCTAATTTCGGCTATCTCGCCTTTTTTATATTCATATTCACCGAGGTGATGCCATCCATCCATATCCCTTGATGTTTTTATATCGATACTGCTTTCGCCGGCACTGTGTACAATCGTGATGTAAAAAATACTTCCTATACTTTCTCCCACCATTGATAAATTTCGGGTGTAATTATTGATAAAGATATATGCTTCATAAATGCCATCTTCGGGGATTAGAGTCTTCCATGATGCATAAGACTTTCCTTTGCCTTTATTTTTTGATAGGAGGGTGTTTCTATATTTACCGTAAGATTGGTAATGATTTAATCTTGTCCAGTTATTAAGACGGGAAATTAATAAGTCTGTAAATCCGCTGAATTCTTCTTTGATGTTTGATTCGGTTTCATTTCTTCCGAAAATCCTGGCTCTCTCTTTTTTCACGCTGACAATAGAAAAACCTTCATCCTGGTCATCAACAATAATTTCGTTTGATTCTTCAGGAATAACAGTCTTAATTTCTTCAAATGGAACAGCATTTACAGGTTTTTCCGGCAAAGTATAAATGAATCTCGGGTTTGTCCAGTTTTTTGCAAATATCGGGTCTATCTCGACATTTACCGGTTTGTCTGGAACAACGACTCCAATCTCTTTTTCTTCGTTTGATTCAAAAGGGACATCTCTATATATGTCATCTTTTTCAGTTTTAAAGTGAACTTTGACATTTCCATGACCCTCTTCCCAGTTTCTAATACTTACCTTCATCTGATATCGTGGTTCGAGCCCTTTTGTAACCAAAGGATAACTTTCTGCTTTTGTGATGGTATAACCCGGGAGTTGAGGAGTATTGAACCACTGGTAAAAAAATGGGTCGAGGTCTTTTCCTGAGATTTCTTCGGTGGTGTTTTTGAAATCTTCAAAGGAGAAATTTTTGTATTTATATTTTTCGAGAAATTTTCTAATTGTTTCTTTATATTTTTCTTCACCAATTTCCTGGGACAGAGATTTGATAATCGCATAAATTTTTAACTCGATGAGACGATTATAAATTTTTCCGTCTTCTTCAGGAGAAAATTCGGTGAACGGTTTTGATTCAATGGTATCGAAGATAAGTGCTTTATAGGGAATATCGCGCATGCCCAGACCTGCTCCGAGAAAGGAAGCGTGTTGTCTGTCAATGCCTTTTCTCATTAAGCCAGATAACCAGTCTTTACTACCTGTCTGAAATCCCCACAACTGGGTTACAATGTTTAAAAAATCTGCTGCCCAATCTCCATTCGAACTTGACATTGCCCCGAATTTTCCGCTTCCAGCGAGGTTTCCTGCAAGGTAATTCAGTAGAAAGAATTTTTTTCTTTCAGAAGCATTGAACTCGTTTCCTGTTCTTTTTGCATTTCTCTGTTCGTTGTTAAACCGCTGGACATAATAAACAGTATAAAGATTGATGTTATTTTCGGTAATCATAACAAAACCCGGCTGAACCATCGGATTAAAATCTTCGTATGTTTCAAAGTAAGTTTTAAAATCGAGAGGAACTTCGACCATAGAAAATGAAGTATAAGGATATTTTAACGTGGTTTCTGTTTCTATCCAATCTTTAAGTTCTTTAATTGTTTCATCAATAAAATTGCTTGTATCTGCAAAAAATTCGGCATGTCGTCTGTGATGTGGAGTATAATATGCATAAAAATCTATACTGTCAACGCGTGTATGTTTTACTATGTATTCACCAGCATTTATTGAATACTGTGGGACAGGGATATCGGTTTTGTAATTATAAATTACTTTATTGTCTTCATTTGAAGTATTAATAAGTGAGCCCTGAGTTATGACTCTGTATTTTTCAGGAACAGTAACGGAAATATCAGCAGTGGAAAAATTTGTGGGTTTTAATATTCGAACATTTTTCCTGTAGTCGGCACCGGAGACAGGATACCATCTCGATTCAGGGATAAGAATTATACTTCCTATGCCAATCAAAGAAGTGCACTCCCCGACGTTCCATCTTAATTGTGGAATTTTTACACCAGCAAATTCAGCAATTGTATTCTCTTCTTTTTCTTCAAGAAGGTAAAAACTGTGTTCATTTATTGAGCCTTCATAAGATATTTTTATCATTTTTGGATAAGCATTTTTCACATCAAGAGCAAGGATTGAGTATTCTCGGTTGTATTGAATATTATTCTCATTTTCATCTGTGAGTTTGGTTATCTTTAAACCGGAATTTAGAACGAAGATTAATTTTTCAGGGTATTTTTCTTCCGTGTAGAAGATATTCATTTTTATATCTGCTTTCATTTTTTGTTTTGATGGGAAGAGAGAAATATCCATATCATAATGAGTAACGTTTACAGGGGGAAATTCTGAATATTTATCGTGCACTTGTAAAGTATTTAGTCTTATGTGCTCATTTTTAGAATTGTTATTGATTATGGCAATAAAAAGAAAAAGTGGAATTAATGCTGTAACAATTGAAATAATAAGCATCTTAATGCGCAAAGATTTAATTCCGGCAAGTCGGAATGGAAATATTGCAGACAGAAATAATAAAGATAAGCCGAGGAATATATATGCAATTCTCTGCATTATTTCGCAGGTTATGTTTCCATAGCCTATAATGTCAGATAGGTTTAGTGGAAGTGTAATTGCAGCAAAGTCGAAAAGTCTAAAAGCTTTGTCATTAATAATAAATATTGAAAGAAATGAAATTCCCACAACTGCTAAAAATACCAGAAAGCGATTTTTAAGCATGAAATTTAAGGCATAAACAAGACCGGTAAGAAAGATTATCATGGGTAAACAGATTAGGATAAATGAGGTAATGTATGGATAAATCTTGAATGCCCTGACTGCTAAGGTAATCTGAAGAATCGAAGAGACCAACAATACAATCAAACAAATAGTAATTAATGCTAAATTTGAGCCGATAAATTTTCCGATAATGTACTTTATGTTTGAAATCGGTTTAGAGTAAATTACTTCGTTTACTCTAATTTTTTTATCGTCGATGAGGAAATTTCCGAATATAAATGGTATAATGAATGCGGAAATAAATGAAAACAAATAGCAGGATAAGTAAGGAGAAAAACCATAAAGTGATGTAATCAACGGGCTTTGGCCATTTTTATTAAAAGTGGCAATTCCAAAGTTAACTATCCCGATTATTAAGACATAAATTAAGGTCACTAATTTAAAGCGTGTAGTGCGCCTTAATAGTAAAAATTCATATTTTGCTATTTCTAAAATTTTCATACGCTTATATTTTAATTTTACGGTATAGTTAATGGTTTATTAAATTCTAATATTCAAAATTTTTTATGAACAAATTATAAAAAACTTCAACTCATTAATAAGACTATTTTTCTGTGATAAATCTTTCAAAGATATCAGTTAAATTTATTTAATAACACATTTGTAGAATTTAAAATTTGGGTCTTTCTGATTTTTTATGACAATTACCTGAAAATTAATATGGCATAAAAAAAAGTCAGGTATATAACTTCCTCAAAAACCTGACATACTATTCTATATTTTTGTATTGTAGGGACAGAACATTGTTCTGTCCTTATGTTAAATACATTTTTTTAAATAGTTTAACGGAAAATCGTTGATACTACTTTAGCAACAGATGTCTTTTATTATTAAAAATTTACCTTATCACTTTTGTATTTATAATTGTTAAACACGGAAATCTATAACATTCCCATTTTACAGGAAATACAAGTGTTCCAAATAACATATCAATTTTCGTTGGGCATCAATAAATTACAATTCTTTTATTTTTATACTGCGATACCAGACAGGACTTCCATGGTCTTGAAAACCTATCTGTCCTTCCCGTGCGAAATCTTTTAAAGCTGTTTTAAACTTGTTTTTCGTTCCATCTGGATTTTTATTGGACTCAGTCCAATTATTTAGGTCCATATTAATAATAAGTTGATTGTTCAATACTATAGTAATCAAATTATCCTTGCATATTAAAACAACATTGTTCCATTCACCTGCCGGTTTTGTTGCATTTACTCTTGGAGTCAGACAATCGTAAAGAGAGCCACAATCATGTGTCCCGATATTTTTTTTGCCGAATGAATCTGATACTTGCATCTCGAAACCGGTTTGGACAGGGTCGTTTGTATCGTATGTTCTTAAGAAGATACCACTGTTGCATTTTGGACTTATCTTGAACTCACAGTCAAGAATAAAGTCCCCGTATCGTTCTTTTGTCCATAAGTAACCACCTTTAACACGTGATATTGTACCATTCTCAATCCTCCATGAGCCCTCTCTTCGCATTTCCCAGCCGTCGAGTGTTTTTCCGTCAAAGAGAAGCTTCCACCCCTCCTTGATTTCTTGCTCCGTAAGTGTATTGATATTAGTAGAAATATTGCCTTTTTGACCACGTGCTTGAAAAATCAAAGTCGAAAAAATAATTATAAATATAAAACTATAAAAGATTAGTTTTTTGTTCATTTTTTATCTCCTATGTTATTAGTTAAAAAGTTAAGCTGTGTTTTTATTTAAATTCTCTTTCTCTG
>JAUWXV010000079.1 GCA_030616165.1 bacterium
CTTCATTCATGCCTCCATATTCACCGGCAATATAAATATCCCACATCTTTTGCAGCTGGGTACGGTCAACTTTACTTAATCGAGAATAAATCCAGTCACCCATTTTTTTGGTAATCTCCAAAGCCTCAGCGTTTTCTAAATGATAATAACAGGCAATCAAACCAGAAATAATTTTATGTTGTGTATAGTAAGGTGCCCAAATATTCGGATAAGTCTGTAATTGCTCCAGTTCCTCAAATTGATATTCGCCATAAGCACTGAGAAATCCGGTGTTGTATCCCTGGCTTACCGCTCTATCCTGACATTTGCCTAATTCAGTAATAATGTACTCTGCTTTTGTTTTGAATTGCTCATCACCGGTGCTTGCATACGCCTGAGCAAGTGCTACAAGAAAATGTCCCATTGAATGGCCCCGCAATTTACCCTCAGGTTTTTCCCAACCACCCGGCGCCTGAGCTCCTTGAGTCGAAAGTCCATAGTTTTCACGAAAACTGTATAACATCCGATCAGCATCTAAAAAACTCAGATACTCGCACGTGCGGTTCAACGCATCCTTAAAAGGACTATCTAATAAAGTTACTTGTGACAGTGGAAACGATTTTGCTTGAAGTAATGTCTGCTGGGAAACATCACAATACTGCACTATAACCGCTGTGAAAAACAGACTAAGAAATAAACAGATAAAGACCGAACGTTTCATATTTCCTCCCTGTTAAAATAGTGAAAACATATTACCGCTATGTCCATACCACTATTTCACCGGTTTTGTAGCAGGACAAACTACCTTTTAAGACTGGTTGGATATTTTATTGTTACCAGATCAGTGAAACAAACATATGATTACCCTCATCTATCGGTCACAAACATCCTGCCCTGGATTTTTCTTAGAGATATAGAGTGCCTTTCCCCCAAAAGAATCGTGCCTCTGTGCTGAAATCACGAGAAGAGGTGAAGTACATCCTTACAACTAAACTTCTACTACTTTTCCTCCTCTGTCTTGTTCCAATTGGGGGGCGCGATGCCTAAAAGGTGCTGGACTAAGAAATCATAGAGCTTGCGCTGGCCATAGGCTCCACCCATACCATGACCCGCACCCGGAATAACAAGAAGGTCGAAGTTTTTGTTCGCCTTGATAAGAGCGTTTACTACTTGCATAGTTGAGGCCGGATCAACGTTTGTATCCAACTCGCCCACTATCAAGAGGAGTTTCCCTTGAAGCCGGTAAGCGTTGTCTACGTTGGATGAAGCGGCATATTCAGGGCCCAACGGCCAGCCCATCCACTGCTCATTCCACCAAATCTTGTCCATTCGATTGTCGTGGCAGCCGCAAGAGGATACGCCGACCTTGTAAAGTTCGGGAAGAAAGAGGAGCCCTCCAAGAGCATTCTGACCGCCCGCAGAGTTACCGTAGATTCCTACACGGTTTATGTCATAATAGGGATATTTAGCGGCTACGGCTTTGTGCCAGAGAATCCGGTCCGGAAAGCCAGCATCACCGAGGTTCTTCCAGCAGACGTCGTGGAAAGCCTTGGATCGATTATTGGTACCCATACCATCAATCTGAACCACTATAAATCCAAGTTCAGCAAGAGCCTGCATGGAGCGGTAGGCACTGAACGTTTTGGGCACAAAAGATCCTTGCGGCCCGGCATAGATATACTCTACAACTGGATATTTCTTATTGGAGTTGAAATTCATGGGCAGGTTGATAATGCCCCAGATGTCGGTCTTACCGTCACGACCCTTGGCGACGAAGACTTCGGGCGCCCGCCATCCTGCATTGATGAGCTCCTGGATGTCCGTCTTCTCAACCTGCATCAACACCTTATAATCAGAAGAACGGTGAAGTTCCATGACAGGCGGAACATCAACGCGCGACCGGACGTCAACATAATAAGCCATATCAGGAGAGAAGGTAATATAGTGGTCGTAATCACCATCAGTAAGCGGCGTGAGGTCCGTACCGTCGAAGTTGATCTTGTAGCAGTGTACAAAATAGGGGTCCTGACCCCCATTCATTCCGCTTGCCCGAAAATAGATTTGGCGCTTCTCCTCGTCGACTTTATCCACGCCGCGTACGATCCACTCCCCTTTAGTGATTTGATTTTTGACCGCACCGGTTGCACCGTCGTAAAGGTAGAGGTGGTTCCAACCGTCCCGCTCGGACACCCAGATGATTTCTTTTCCATCCTGAATTGGGTAGCGGTATTTTTTCCCCTGTGGGAATTGATAATAGCAAAAAAACGTCTCTACCTCTTCACTGATGATAGCGCGGGCTTCCCCTGTAGAGGCATCGACCTCAATGATCCGGTAAACTTGGTGGCCACGTTGGTTGTACTCGAAGGTGAAGGCCCGGCTGTCCTTCCACCAGACCGGATTTGAGATATCGTATGGATTGGAGAAGAGAACGTTGTCTATGTTAACCTGTTTTTTAGCATCGAGGAGGAATAGCATAGGCTGGTCGACATCGAGTTCATCGCCTGGTTTGGCATATTCCATTTTGTGATACTTCGGCTGGAGCTGGTCGTCCGGAGACGACTCGACATACTGTATAACACGGTGATAGCCGCGTCGGAGGCGATAGGTGACAAGTTTTTTCGAATCAGGCGACCAGGAGATTGAGGCGTAGGTATAGTAGTTGCCCTCGGAGCCGTCGGAGCTCAATTGGAATTCCTCGTTTTTATCCTTGGATCGGATATAAATATTATAATTCTTTATGAAAGCCTCCCACTCACCGTCAGGTGAAGCTTTCGTTTCCTGGGAAGCAGACTGCGGAGCGGGACCTCTTTCCCACATTGTGAATCCCCCTCTGCGCCTCCGGCGTTCGACTGGTTCCACCATCTTGCAGACATACGTGGTCAGGTCGCAGGTATATTTCCACTCCCCGACTTCAAATTCAATTGATTTCTCGTCGTTCACGAAACTGATCGACCTGAAAGGGAACCTCTTTGGATTAACATCTTCCTTAAGCACCAATGCCAGTGCGGCGGATAGTTTCTCATGGTCGAAGGCGATTTTATTCTCTAACGTGGTGGCGTCCAAGACATTAAATTCGTAGCCGTCCTTGACCGACTTCCGATACCAGAAGCGGTTCGTCTTTTCGATCCAGGTAGGGCGGCCCGGCACGTTCAAGGCAAGACCTTCGAACTTCTCCTGCAAGCCGAAGGCTCGCTCGTAATCAGTCCGTATATCCTGGGCAGACAAAGGGACAGGCCCAAACAGCAAAACAAAAATTAATATTGCAATAAGACTAAAATAATTGCGCTTCATTGTTCTTCCTTTTTGATATAATATATTTATTAATTATTTGGGAAAAACCACATTGGTGGATTTTCTTGACTCAAAGGCTCATTAAGCAGTTTCGCCCGAAGCAGCGCCAGAGGAATAGAGTTTTCCCGGAGAACTGCATCATGAAAGGATTTTGGTGTAAACTTGCCTTCTACGATACATTCGTTGTAAAGCGCCCGTATCTGCAGACCGCCGATTAAATAGGCACATTGATATAGTGGAGAATAATTTCCTTCAAAGGAGCGCCTTACCTCAGCCTCGGCATTTGCCGGTTCATGCCCTACTTTCTCGATGAGAAAATCAACACACTCTTGAGGTGTCATTTTGCCAAGATGAAAACTCAGTGAGAATATAATACGTGCTGCCCTATGCGTCCGCCAGAACAGCATACCCATACGGTCTTCTGGGCCTTGCGGGAAATCCAAATCCCAGAACAACATTTCCCAGTGCAATGGCAATCCCTCACCCCAAAAAGGTGTGCTGAATACCCGTCGATACGGTTTGTAACGACGGGTCATAAATCCCTGAAGGTGGTGACCCGGAATCAGCTCATGGTGCACTGTCGCACGACAGAAATGCCGATTGTTCCCACGAAGGCTCATGAGCTTCTGGTCATGTTGCATGGTATTGGTTGGGAATGAAACGGAAATAACCTCGCCACCTGTGAAGAAGGGATTCACCAATTGCCGCCTCGGAGACATCATTCCCATCCTCCAGGTCTCCTTAGCCAGGCTTGGGATTGTAACAAGTTGTTTTTCCTCTACAAATCGGATTGCCTCCCATGCCATTTCTCGGATGAGACCAGGCTGTTCACCGGGCGTCACATAAAGGGATTTGACGTGGTTCAGTGCCTTTAACCAGTCCTGACCAAATCCCATCTCCTCGGACGCTTTGAGCATTTCGTTTTCACACCACTGGTACTCTTTCCAACCAAGTTCTATAAGCTGTTCGGGAGTATTGCTAATAAGTGCCTGTCTTAACTCTCGTATAAGCCCGGATCGGCCAATGGGTACACCTACAATAGGCTGGAGCCCTTCGTCATCTGGCTTACCAATCCGGCTATCCAGGTTTTTAATGAAGACTTCAAGCGTATTAAATGCTCCATTATAAGGTCTCTCGACCCACCAGGTGAAGAGGGGATCATATCCATTATAAAAATCAAACCACTGCTGCAAAATCCGCCTCAGTCTTTGTGAAAGTTGATGTATCTGCCGCAACTCAGGAATAGAAATATCTTGCTCATCTATTATGTCCTTGGCCTGCGTAATGGATGTTGTTATGGCAGTCAATGTGTCGGCTATAGTCCAGGCTTCTACAGGCGAACCTTTCCGCCTATCTGCCTCCAAGTTGACAATTGACCTCGCAAAAGGCAGGAAAAAATGAAGACTTTTTTCTTCTTCCCACTCGTCCTTTAATGATTGACGTTCATGTTCCAGATGTGTAATAAGCAAGTGATAGTCTACACGGGCATCTTGATCGAGTTTATCAAACTCAGTTGCTCTGATAGCATTTTCCCAATCTGTCAGGAATTTTTTCCAACGGTCTTGATGGGATTCCCAAAATGGAAGGCCATAGTTCCTGCCCATAATGTCGAGGTCCTCATCATATCGTTGGATCAATCCAATCATAGGATTGGTTTGAGCAAATGCTCCGGTTACATACACCCAAAAGGTAATAACCGAAATCAATATTATTCGTAATTTATTGAATTGCATATATTTCCCTCCAAATTTATTAAACTTATTTTGCATATTTTATATCATCACGCTTGCCGCACAATACCTAAAACACTTTAATTGATTTTCTCCACATACCGAAACAAGTACTGCCAATACGATGCAGAAGACTATATACTTTCGTGATGTTTTCATAATTTGTATGCCTTGCACTAATTTTGAGATATTTACTTGACTCTCCACTCAAGTATACCGCCGGCATAATTCTCTCTTGATTGTATCTCTAAACGAACTGCACGTGTCCGCACCGTTTCAAAAACAACCTTATTAAACATGTCCTTTTCCACACCGTATTTTCCTTCCGTATATACAGGATTCCAGTTTCTCCCTTCTCTATAGAGAATACGCCACGATTTCGGAATCCGGCATTCACCTGTTCCAGCATCGTCAAACCAATATACTTCTACGGTGGATATCTCCTCCGCATTCTGAAGACTGTATTGAATCCACTCTGTCGTCCCTTTATGTGGCCACCAGTGATAATATGGAATGCCGTGGTCATCAGAACTTTTCGGTTCCAATTGGTCATTGACCGCTTGAGGATTCTCCCCGTAAGACACCGATACTCTGCTCGTGGAGGCAATTGTCGGCATCTTCAAGGGATCAACCGCCGACTCCTCACGTGCAAGCCAGACCGCCATTTCACCTCTTCCGCGGTGCGCCCATGCATAATACGGAATTGCCGTAAAATCCTGCTCAGTTTTTTCTAATGTCCTGCGGTCTTTGGCAACCTTAAAACCAAAAGCCTTCCCTGTGATAATCTGAACACCATTCAGCATATCCGCTTTGAACTCAGTCTGTAAAGGTGCTTCATCCAGAAGAAGCAGGTTTCGGACATGTCCATCTTTATTGTCAGGCCATTCAGCACAGAAAACGATAGGTCCCCTCTGCAGGGCTACTTTTCCCCTGTCTGCTTCGACACTGTCAATTGCAATAACGCGACGGACAGGCATCGGCAGGTTTAAATCAACTACATCTCCCCCTTTCCATGTACGATGGATTCTGGCAAAGCCCTTTGAAATATCAAGTCTGACCGGTTCATCGTTTAATTTAATTGTCACGCTCTCGTTGTTTGTATCCATGTACCGGTATAAGTCGCCCGGGACAGGTTCATTCCGTACCCATCCCGGAATACGCAGCAGGAGTGTGAATTTCTCTTTCTCACTTTCCGGTTCTATTGTGATTTTTATCGCCCCATCCCATGGATATCGAGTCTCCTGCTGGATTTTTACAACGTTTTCCCCTGTATTCACTCTTCCTTCACCGCCGGCATACAGATTTACGTAAAGGTTATCATCTTTAACGGCATAGATATATCCCGGTACGGATGAAATAAAACGTGTAACATTTCCGGTACAGCAGGCACACCTAAACCAAGGACTTCTCTCATGCTGGCCGATGGATTCAAGAGGATTTGGATAGAAGAACAATGTTCCGTCCAGCGATATTCCGTCAATTAATGCATTATACAACGTGCGTTCCATAACATCTATATATCTTGCGTCACCATGAAGCAAAAACATTCTATGATTCCAGTATACATTTCCGATGGATGCACAAGTCTCGTTATACGCACTCATATTGGGAAGTTCATAGTTTCTCGAAAATCCCTCCCCTGAACCTGCTGCTCCAATACCACCTGTTAAATATAGCTTGCTTCCGACAACGTTTTTCCATATATTGTCAATCGCATTAATATACGACTTATCTCCAGTAAGAGCCGCAACATCCGCCATTCCGGCATACATATACGCCGCACGAACTGCGTGTCCCACAGCTTCATCCTGTTCGATTACGGGTTTATGGTCCTGGTTATATGTGCCGCCCAGTCTCCGCTCGTCAAGCGGTTTTCCTCGTACATATAAAAAGAACTTTGCAAGATTAAGATAATTTTCATCACCAGTCACCCTGTACAACTTCACCAAACCCATTTCAATAACCTGGTGGCCAGGGGGAGACTGGAGTTTGCCGGGACCGAAAACACTATTAACCAGATTTGCATTTTTTACAGCAATATCCAGAAGATTGCGTTTCCCCGTAGCCTGGAAGTGAGCCACTGCCGCTTCATACAGATGCCCGGCATTGTAAAGCTCATGACTGCCGTTTATTTTTACCCATCGTTCATCACCAAACCAGTTTTTCAGCCGGTCTGATTTATTGGTTCTGGCTGTATACAGATACCCGTCATCTTCCTGAGCCGCCGCAATTAAACCAATTAATTCATCAAGATATTTATCCAGCTCCGGATCAGCATGAACCATAAGTGAATATGAAGCTCCCTCAATATTTTTATAAACATCAGTGTCATCAAACGGATAGCTTCCTCTCTGCTCTCCCTGTTTAATACCGCCGGCAACAGCGAAGTTATCAATTCGTCCGGTCTCTTTACATTTCTTAAAAACATACGGTATCGTTACCTGGCGGTTGGTCTCCATACGGGGAGCCCAAAAATCATCGTTTAAGTGCACATTTGTAAACTGAATTGGTTGAATTGGGTAATCTCTCTTTTCTGATTGTGAACATCCGCCAAGCACCAAAATGATTAAACCAATTAAAACATTTTTTCGCAATATATTCATTTTACACTCCCATTTAGTTTTATCTAATTAAAAGCAGAACAGTGCTGCATTCCTCAAAGAGATATTCATTGTTATACGCATTTTTTGCATATTAATTGTTTTGGCGATAACACCAACTCACAGTTTGAATATTTGTTTAAACACAATACTATATAAGCCTTGACAATAAAAGACAAATCATAAATTTCGGTTAAAAACCTGAAAAATTAACAACCTTAAAAAAGTATAGGCACAAGTTATTAAGAGATTAAAATTACTCAATGACAAACCATTAATTCTTGACGAAGCTCGGACGATATCAGAAATATTTCAATAGAGAAGATGTCAACACCAAAACGGAAATTGCAGAAATGTTTGTAGTATCAAGAGCAAGAGTGACACAGTATCTTAATCTTTTGAAATTGCCAAAACAAATCACAAAGTTTTTAAAATAATAGAGAAAATTTAGAAGTCAGAAAATTCTTTATTGAAAGAAGACTAAGGTCGATAACATGGATTAATAATGAAAAGCAGTGCATAGAAAAATTTAATGAAATAATTAGTGCATCTGATTAAGAGTCAGTGATTTAAAAGTCAAAAAAAAATCTAAATTATTAAAAAACAATTTTTGAATTTATGCATATTTAAAAGCCCATGTGCTCGGTTCGCTTGATTATTTCATTCTGCAGGTCTTTTCCGACATCGATAAAATAATCACTGTATCCGGCAACTCGCACAATTAAGTCCCTGAATTTTTCGGGATGTTGCTGTGCATCGCGAAGCGTTTTGGCAGTGACAACGTTAAACTGTACATGGTGTCCATCGAGTTTAAAATATGATCTAATGAGGTGGGCTAATTTTGTTAGCCCTTCATTCCCCTCAAGTATCTGCGGAGAAAATTTCATATTCAAAAGCGTACCGCCAGTTCGGATATGATCCATTTTTGAAACAGACTTAAAAACGGCTGTCGGGCCCTTTCTGTCCGCACCCTGAACGGGTGATACTCCTTCCGAAAGCGGATCCCCCGCTTTTCGTCCATCAGGGGTAGCTTTGATGACAGACCCGAAATATATATGAACGGTAGTCGACAATAAATTTATCCTGTAATGTCCTCCTTTTGTATTCTTTCTTCCATTAACCGCGTCATAATAAACCTCGAAAAGCTCTTTCATTATATCGTCAGCATAATCATCGTCATTACCATATTTAGGAGTCTTATTAAGCATTATTTGACGATGCTTATCATACCCCTCAAAATTGCTGCTAAGCATATGCATCAGTTCCCGCATCGTAAATCTTTTCCTGTCAAAAACGTTATATTTTATTGATGTCATTGCATCCGTTAACATACCCAGACCCACTCCCTGAATATAAGTAGTATTATACCGCGCTCCCCCATTATGATAATCTTCCCCTTTTTTTATGCAGTCATAAATCAACAACGAAAGAAAGGGTACAGGCATGTAATCTGCATAGATTCTCTCTATTATATTGTTACCTTTAACTTTAATATCAATGAAATGACGAATCTGTTTTTTATATGCATCAAGTAATTCATCAAATGTTTTGAATTTTAGAGGATTACCTGTTTTTATTCCGATTTTTTTGCCGGTACGTGGATCTGCTCCATTGTTTAAAGTGATTTCAAGTATCTTTACCATATTGAAATAGCCGGTCAGATTGTAATTTTCCTTTCCGAATGCTCCGGTTTCAACACAACCGCTCGTGCCGCCGTTACGTGCGTCTTCAACTGATTTCTCTTGGCGAATAAGTTCCTGAATAACCGCATCACTGTTAAAAATTGACGGCTGACCGAATCCTTTTCTCACAACTTGCAAGGCTTTTTTTAGAAATCTGTCCGGTGTTTTTTTGCTAATCTGGACCGATGGACTTGGCTGAATCAATTTCATTTCCATAATTACATCAAGTATAAGATACGACAGTTCATTGACCGCATCCGAACCGTCAGGTTTTATTCCGCCTATATTAATTTGTGCAAAATCGTTGTACGTGGCACTTTCCTCAGCCGTTATACCAACTTTCGGCGGTGCTGGTTGATTATTGAACTTTATCCAGAATGCCTGGAGAAGTTCTTTTGCTTGGTCTTTTGTCAGGCTTCCATCTTCAATCCCTTGTTTGTAAAAAGGATATAGGTGTTGGTCAAGCCTGCCCGGATTGAATGAATCCCAGGGATTAAGCTCGGTAATAATTCCAAGATGAACAAACCAGTAATACTGAAGTGCCTCCCAGAAATTCCGGGGAGCGTGTGCGGGAACATGAGTGCAAATCTCACTTATACGCTCTAACTCTTTTTTCCGCTGGGCATTTATCTTTTTTTGTGCATATTCTGCTGCCTTTTCTGAATGACGCTTTGCAAAGATAATTAGTGCATTTGCAGAAATGTCCATCGCTCTCAGCTCTTCTCTCTTATTATAGGCCTCAGGATCATCGAAAAAATCAAGATTTTTAATCCTCCATTTTATTTCATTTTTAAAATCAAGCATTCCTTTATGATATATTTTATCATCCAGAACTGTATGTCCGGGCGCTCGCTGTTCCATAAATTCAGTAAAAACTCCAGCATCATATGCATCTCTCCATTCCACGGACATTTCATGAAAAATTTTTTCCCTGATCGTTTTTCCTTTCCAGAACGGAATAATCACTTCCTTATATAATCTTTTTGTTTCACCGCTTACTCTAAATGGGATTTTCTTTCGTGAATTCAGTATATCCAAATCTTTAATGCTGTGGGTGGTAAGCTCAGGATACGTATATACCTCTTTTGGTGCCGGACCTCTTTCCCCTACAATAAGTTCACCGTCGTTAATGCATATACTCTTACGTTCCATCATATATTTAAATGCCAAAGCTCTTTGTACAGGAGGAGAAACGCTGTATGAGGCATTATTTTTATAAAACTCAGTAATTAACAAAGCTCTTTCCGAAGAGAGACAAGGAGTTGCATTGATACTGTGTTCCCTTAGCTTTCTTATTCTCTCGTTCAAGGATTTATCCTCCCACTTTTATGATAAATTCACGTTTTTCAAATATTTTTTTTATTTCGTCGATAATGTCATTTGGTTCTGGGAAATTTTCGATAACCATACCTGGTGAACTCAGCCGCATATACTTTGATACACCAAAATTATGATACGGCAAAATATTAATCTCTTTAATGTTTTTTAAGGGTAAAAGAAAATCTGCGATATCTTCAATATGTGTAACATTGTCATTTACTCCATGAATAATTGGAATCCTGACAACTATATTGTTACCATTCGAAGATAATTTTTTAAGATTTTCCAGAATAGGCTCATTTGAAACACCGGTATACTCAATATGAACACGATTATCAATTACTTTTAAATCATATAAAAACAGATCAACCTTATCTTGAACAGTCTCAATTGCCTGATAAGGACAATAGCCCGATGTGTCCACTGCCGTATGTACATCTCTTTCTTTACATTGCTTCAGTAAATTGTTCAAAAAATCATGCTGAAACAGCGGTTCACCCCCGGAAAAAGCTACACCACCGCCTGATTCATCAAAAAATATAACATCTCTCTCAATCTCATTAATAACTTCTTCAACACTCATATCCTTTCCAACGATTTCCAGAGCTTCAGTACTGCATACTTTTACACATTCCCCGCACAGATTACATTTCTTCTTATCAATATATTTTGTATTGCCCTTTTTAATAATTGCATCGTAAGAACAAATATTTAAACAATCATCACATTGGCTACATCTATTTTCCCAGAAAATAACTTCGGGTTCTTTGGCAATTCCTTCAGGATTTTGGCACCAACGACATTGCATGGGACAACCTTTGAAAAAAATTGTCGTACGAATTCCAGGACCGTCATGAATTGCATATCTTTTTATGTCAAAAACTATACCATTTTGCATACAATAATATAATATTTAATTAATCAAAATACAAAATAATAAAAAAAACACAAATCATATTTATTGAAGTTTCTATTATAAAAAAATATTGTATTTATACATCATCAAGACATTTTGGACACTCTAACTTAAAAAATAAGAGACACATTTTACTTTATCAAGTGATTTTTACTATTTTTTTCCACCCTGCCAATTCTTGCCACTATTAGTTTCCTTTTTCTTTTTTATTTTATGATTTATGCCCAGATTATGCCCAAAATTTCATGTAATATAAGTAAACATAGGTAAATATAGTGAAATATCGGCGGAAGTAAAGGTGGTTTAAATTTTTGTTTTTAACAAAAAATAGTTACTTATTGTTAATTATAGTTACTTTTGTGAAAAGGGGAGTAACGGACTCTTAATCGGAGGGTCGCTGAAAACTGAAAAGTCAAAAAGAAAGATTATTTTAAGAATATGTAGAAATTTTCGGTACATTCCAGATCCAACAATAGAAATTTATATTATAAAAATCTAACTTTTATTAAGGAAGTTAAAAAAAAATTTTTAATATAAGAAAATGTTTAAAATATTGTGTGCCCAATATGTGCCTAAAAATGAATAAAAATATAACAAAATATACTAAAATTGGAATTTATAGAAGGTGTTATTTAGTAGTGTTAAATTTAATATTTTTAAAATATTTGTAGTATAAATAAGTAGTGGAGCAGAGCCCGAGTACTCGGGACGACCTCATCCGTGCAAGGGATAAGTTCCACTATTTTAAACAACTTTGTAACTCATTAATAAACAATATAACTGCGTATGGCTGCTGAACTTACATCACCTTTTTTATATTGCCACCATTGCCACGAAAGCCACGATTAACACCAAAAGTGGCAAGAATTGGCAAGGTGGGTGTTATCCCATCGTATGAGTTAATTATTTATATCATAACCACACTTTTTGATTCTTTGATAAATTTTATATTATTAAACAAATTCAATTGGTGGTCTGGTTTTCCATTTACCTTTAGTAAAGTCAGGAAAATCAACAGACTTACCTCTGTTCGCGACAGATATTTCTGATAATGGTGAAATGACACTACTGGTAACAGAGTCATATACATCCGTATCCGGCATCCTATCTTCGCGAATTGCCTGAATTAGTCTTTCCCAAATCATTGATGAAGGCAGACTGCCAGTACTTACTGACACTCGTGGTTTAGGCTTATGATTTTTTATTATTGGATGCTCATACTCTTCAAAATATTTATCTGGTGATTCCCACTGGTGTGGTCTAGGACTTATTCCATCGATATAAATATAGTGTAGTCCTAAAGCTCTCTGACTCATATAGATAGCTTTAGTTCCCTGAAGTCGGAAAAATGAACGTGGATGAGGCGTGTTTGTATCAAAATTAAGGGTGACTAATTTCCCGTCAATGGTGCGAAGGATTGTTTGGTTATAATCGCCTTGAGCCATTATTTTTGTAGCATATGGGTGGTCTTCACCGTAGTTTAAATCGGCAAACTCGTTAATGGTTTTTGCTCTCGAACTCATGGATACAAGAAAATCAAACCTATCTCCGTGATTTATATTAAAAGGACAACTTATTGATGCCATAGGGTGGTCAGGGTAGAGATTGCCGTTTCGGTCAGCCGAGTGCTGCAAGCGCCAGGGTTCACCCGAAGGATTGAACTTAGTTCCTCTAAGGTCGTGTACATATTCACCTTCGGCATGAACAACATCACCAAATAAACCCTTACGGATCATATTCAAAATAGTGTGCCTGCGGTAATTCTCCAGCCCCAATGTAGCCCACTTACCTGTACTTTCGTATGTTTCTACTAATTCCCAAGCTTCATCAACTGTTATCACGATAGGAACTTCACTTACAGCATTCTTGCTGTTCTTCATTGCAGAAAGGCATACTGGAGTGTGCCATTCCCAAGAGGTACAGCAGATAACGACATCTAAATCCTCTTGTTCGCACAACCGCTTAAAATCTGTTCTATTTTTTCCATAAAGCCTCGGTGCGGGTTGACCAGCGGCTTCAACTAAGCGTTTTGCGTTGTACAATCTTGAATTTTTAATATCACAAAGAGCTGGGACTTCCACCCCTTCTATCCGAAGGGCACTATTAAGGTGAGAAGTTCCGCGTCCTCCAACACCTACAAAACCTATCTTGACTTTTCTGCTATACTGAGCATTGGTTTTGCTGGGAGTAACTATTCCGCTCGCAACTACACTCGCACCGGCAGCTGCACCAATTTTTAAAAAATCTCTGCGGTTTAGATTTCTATTCATAGCGTTTCTCCTCTATTTTATTTAAATATCTGAGAGTTTATCTCAATTTTTTCATAAATTCCCTTCTATCACAAGAAATACAATTTAGCAATTAATATTATAAAATCCTATCAAAGGTATAATTAAC
>JAUWXV010000068.1 GCA_030616165.1 bacterium
AAGAAAGTAAGTATTAATTTAAAATATAACTAATACGGGGCTTTTGAAAAGGCAGATAGGGTGCCCTATCAACTCTATTCTGCCTTTTTTTTTGGCCCCCGTAAAATAAAATCTTATCTGAGAAAAAAAAGAACACTACTATTAGTGATGTATCACTATATAAATATATGGAAAAAAAAATAAATAATCAAGAAAAAATTTCAGATACATTAAATTAATGATGTGAACTAAATATAATAAATGCGATTTACAATAAGTATTTACTTACTCAAATATATTTTAGAAAGGAGGTGATAGTGAATATAATATAAAGGAAGTAAAAAAGAAAAAAGCAAATATTAATTTAAATATAAATAAATACGGGTCTTTTAAAAAGGCAGATAGGGTGCCCTATCCACTCTATTCTGCCTTTTTTTTTGGCCCCCGTAAAATAAAATCTTATCTGAGAAAAAAAAGAACACTGCAATTAGTGACGTATCACTATATAAATATATGGAAAAAAAAATAAATAATCAAGAAAAAATTTCAGAGATATTAAATTAATTATGTGAACTTGATATTATAAATGCGATTTACAATAAGTATTTACTTACTTAAATATATTTTAGAAAGGAGGTGATAGTTAGAATTAATAGTTTTTTAGTACATAAATGTACAGTGGATTAAATTATCTAAAAAGAAGGAGGTAAAGATGAGAAAAAAGTTACTTTTCAGTTTTATGTTGGTTTGTGTAGCCCTCTTTGTTTACCATGGAACGACATCAGCCGGTGTTACAGGGAAAATCGCAGGAATTATTACAGATGCTTCCACAGGTGAACCAATGCCGGCGGTAAATGTTGTTATTGAGGGTACTACCTTGGGAGGAGCAACGGATAATGAGGGTCATTACTTCATAATAAACATTCCTCCCGGGACTTATACATTACAGGCATCTATGGTGGGATACGCGGTTGAGAGCAAAACTGGGGTACTTGTTAGTGTTGATCATACGACTCCTATTGATTTTGACCTGAGAGTTACCGCCATAGCAGGAGAAGAGGTAACAGTAATTGCTGAGAGGGAGATAGTTCCAATGGATATTTCGGCAAGCCATATCGTTGCGGAAGCTGGGCAAATAGTGGAAGTTCCACTTATTACCGATATTGCGCAGTATATTCATCTGCAGGCTGGAATTGAAGGTGATTTTATCCGAGGTGGAGGATTAGACCAGACCGAGTTTATGTTGGATGGATTGATGATGGTGGATAACAGGTCAAATAAACCTATGATGATGGTTAATCTCAGTGCCGTGAGGGAACTCAGCATTATCAAGGGAGGTTTTAATGCCGAATATGGTAATGTTCGTTCCGGACTAATTAACGTTGTCACCAAGGAAGGTTCGCCGAGTGTATATCATGGTTCAATTGATTACAGGTATAGTCCGGATCATTATAAACATAAAGGTCCAAACTTGTTTAGTCCTGAAAATTACTATTTGAAGCCATTTCTTGACCCTGCTGTTGCCTTTGTGGGTACTGAGAACGGAACCTGGGATCAATATACGAAGGACCAAAATTTATATTTTGGGGGATGGATCAAATATTCTGCAGATCTTATAGCGGACGGCCTTCCAGAAAACGATATGACACCAGTACAGGCTCAGCAAAGATTTATGTGGCTTCATACGACTGAAGGAAGTGCTGCCCTTGGGCAGAATGAGCGGCCTTATGGTAATAAGCCCGACTGGGTCGTGGATGCAAGTTATGGCGGTCCAGTGCCTGTAATTGGTAAATATTTGGGCGACTTGAGTTTCTTTGTTTCTTATCGGAATAATTGGGAACAGTTTGGAATGCCCACTTACAGAGAATACTACAAGGAAATGAGTACACATTTGAAGTTGACATCTCGTATAACTTCATCAATGAAATTAACGGTCGAGGGATTGTATGGAACGATTAGTTCGGTTGCAAGGGGACTGCAAAATAACGATGGCGCCGGACCTGTTTCAAGCGGAACTGATATATTTGGGAGAATCGGTGATGGTGACCCCGATGAATGGGAAGTATTAGGTTTATATTATCCTTCTACACTGGGTCCACATGACGTCTGGCGCGGTATGCAGGGAATAGCTTTCGACCACGTTCTGAGCCCGAGTACATTTTATAATATCAGAATCTCTCATGTTCACGAAAAGAATCATGCCGCACATAATGTCGAACTACGAGACCAGACGACTGTCAGGCATTTTGGAAATCAAGCACAAGATATGTCGCCTTACGGAGCTATGCAGGGGGGTGGACCTTTACTAATGGTGAACAATATGTATTATGGCGCCCACAGTGCTGGAGCTATAGAATTGTCAGGTTCACATACCATTAATGCTAAATTTGATATAACAAGCCAGGTCGATAGATATAACCAGTTTAAAGCTGGTTTTATGTTTGTTTATGATGACCTTGATACACATTGGGAACATGTAAGATGGGAATCCCCGACTGACAACTTTCTGGTTCAATGGGAGCATTTTCCATACCGTATGGGGGCTTATCTTCAGGACAAACTCGAGTTTGAGGGGATGATTGCTAACTTTGGTCTGAGGATGGATTACAATCAACCAAATACTGAATGGTATGACCTGGAGGCTGATAGATATAACAAGTATTTTAAAAAAGAATATAAAGCGGTTTTTACCGAAGTTATGCCGAGAAAGGAGGCAGAAGGTCAAATAAAAATTAGTCCGCGTTTAGGAGTGTCTCATCCAATCTCTGAAAATGCAAAACTCTACTTTAATTATGGACATTTTTATTCAATGCCTTCATCCACGAGTATGTATGATATACGATACGGACAGATATTTGAAGGGGTTATAAACATAGGTAATCCAAATGCAAATTTACCAAGAACGGTATCTTATGAGTTAGGAGTGGAATATAATGTCCGAGACCTGTTCCTGATTCATTTATCCGGTTATTATAAGGATGTTGGTGACCAAACAAGCTCTGTAGGGTACACAAGTTACGATGGTACTGTTAACTACACAACTACTTCTAACCAGAACTATGAAGATATAAGAGGCTTTGAACTGAGAATTGAAAGGCGTTTTGGACAATGGGTTACTGGATGGTTTAATTATAACTATATGGTAAGCACAGAAGGATGGATTGGACGAGAAGAATACTTTGAGGACCCGAGAGAGCAGATTCTGTTTGGATTGTATAATCCAAGACAGGAGAGACCCCTTGCCCGCCCCACACTCCGCAGTAATATTAATATCAGGACTCCCAGAAATTTGGGACCAGGTCCAACAATAGGTGAAGCAAAGATTCTTGGCGATATTAACGCGTCTTTCCTTTATACCTGGAGGGCAGGAAGATATTCGACGTGGGACCCATTGGAGACCGGTGAATTAGATAGAAATGTGCAGTGGAAGGGTTCCTGGTATCTTGATGCAAGATTCGGTAAGAGACTGCAATTTGGGAAATATAACATTCAAGTCTTTGCGGATATCAACAATATTTTAGACCATGATGTTCTTAGTTCAAGGGGTTTTGCAACTGATGATGATGAGAGAAGGTATATGGAATCGTTACACCTGGAGATGTACAAAGACCCAGAATATGAAGTTTACACTGGTGGAGACGATAAACCTGGAGAGATTGGTGGTCCGGGTACGGATAAATCTTATATAGATATGCCAGACCTTACACATTATACATTTTTTAACCCGAGAACTATCTTTATAGGAATAAAAGTTGATTTTTAAGAGGATAAACTAAATAAAAATAAGGGAGAATAATTATGAAAAAGATTTCTATAATAATGGCATTGTGTGTTATATTGTCTGTATTTGTGTATAATACTGCAGATGCCGGTGCTTTTCAGTGGTTAAAAGTGGGAAAACTACATGTCAAGGTATGGGATAATGGTCATGAAAGTCAAGCAAATGGTAATGATTTTGCGAGTTATTATTTTTATCATGCATATAGAAATTGGCATCGTGGTTCAAGTTTGCGGATGGGCGCCAGAGACTTTACAGACCAAAATGGCGTATATTGGCCCGTCAAGTTAGCCGGTATGGCACATGACGTAGCTGATGAGGTTGTCAACATGTTTCCCAGGGAAGATGCTGAATTTCTGACTTTTCGAAGATATACAAGGTATGCACTTCCAACAATTAAAGTTGATGGCTTCTTTATGAATGACCCGTTCCCACAGGCAGGAGATGAGGTAGCCCCGGATAAAATTCTTGGAACTGCAGATATGATGTTTGAATCACATATTGGGACATGGATGGGGGTGGATATTCATCAGAGAGTACTTGTCTGGAGTCAAAGGAATCATGATGACTATGCAATATACGATATGACATTAACAAATACTGGAAATGTGGACAGGGATGAAGAGATTGAACTACCAGATAATACGTTATTAGATTTTTACTTTTTGAGGGAAGCGCAGTTTTTTGTTAATAGAGAGGAAGTAGAATGGATGACCTGGGATGGTTGCCGTCCCGGGGAGCCCCTGAGGATAATGTATAGTTATCCTGCCAGACAATCAGGCCACTCTTGGGATAGGTTTGGTGGTGCCAGGGAATGGGGATGTCTCAGAGGTCCGATATTTGGTGGAGAAGTTGTTGTTAATGTTCCCACGTCTGTGGATAACCCCACAAACGACCAATCTAAACCAAATGTCCATTATGTGAGGGGTCCTGATGACCTTGCTTTTAGTCACTCATCCGAAACGAAAGGTCCATCTGACCATATTTTAGTTTACGATGTAATGCAGCAAGGCTATAATGTGGTCAGGGGGACGCCGTATATGGAGGGCACGTATCCGGGGACACTGCATGATATGCCACACGACGAACGCGGTGGTAAATTTCTGGATGATGATGATTGGTGGTTCTGGCATGAGGTAGTTGGTAATTCCAGTGGACCTTATCCTGAAATAAAAATTGGAGAATCCCTTCGTTTTGTCTGGGCTTATGTAGGGGGAAGTATTTCACCCGAAATGGCCTGGATAAAAGGTGGGGAATGGATAAATGGAACAATTGAACCACCGGAAGGAAATGTATTAGGAGTATCCGATAACTTGCCCAAACAATATAAAAATCATCCGGACCTTTATGCGACAGACGCCCTGGCAAGTGAGTATTACAACTGGGCTAAGGACTGCTGGATTATGACAGGCAAGGATTCACTTTTTCAAAATGGGATTAATGCCGTAAAGAACTTTCAGAACGATTACAATGTGCCAACTGGACCGCCGCCTCCATCAATCGAGGTAAACTCGAAGCCTGATAAAATAGAGATAAATTGGGGCAGCGAATCGGAAACAGCATCTGATTTTGCCGGCTATAGAGTATTTAGGGCTGAAGGACGTCCGGGCCTCAACTATAATATATACTACGATAGAGAATATCACCCTGAGTATTCGTGGAAAATGATTTTTGAATGCGGCGATGGAACCGCGAATGCTCTTACTCACAGCCATGCAGATGCTACAGCTGATCGCGCTAAAGCATATTTTTATTATGTGATTGCATTTGATGATGGGATTGGAAATATAGCTGATGTTAATGGTAAAATAGAGAGCCTCGAGAGCGGAGAATCTTTAAATATGACAACTCGTGCGGCATATTTGACGAGAGCACCGGGAGCGAAGTTATCCGACATTAGGGTCGTTCCTAACCCGTTCAATATTGGTGCTGAAGAACTGCAATATCCTGGTGAGGAGCTTAAGATTATGTTTTTGGATGTGCCTGGATACTGCACTATCAAGATTTACAGTGAAAGTGGTGATTTAGTCCAGACCCTGGAGCATACCGATGGCTCCGGTGATCAATCATGGGGAGATATTGGAGATGAACATTTAGTTACTGAAACAGGCCAGGTTATCGTGAGTGGGATTTATATTGCAGTAATAGAAGAAAATAATGCAGACGGCACATCAACTGGCAATACACATTTTGTAAAATTTGTAATAGTTAGGTAAATATTTGAAAATAGAAAATTTTCCCGACCCTGTCCCGCCTAAGGCGGGACAGGGTCGGGATTAAAAGGAGGTATATAATGAAGAAATTGACTTTATTATTGACTGTTGTTTTTCTCTGTATGGTCGTTGCAATGCCTGCCCATCCGGTTTTAAAGAAAACTGCTCAAACCGGTCTTCAGTTCTTAAAGGTTGATGTCGGAGCCCGTCCTGCTGCTATGGGTGGTGCATTTATGATGGTCGGGAATGATGCCAGTGCCATGTTTTATAATCCCGCCGGTATAGCCGCGATGCGTTCAACTTCTGACATTTTTGTCAGCAGGACAGAATGGATAGTTGACATAAAATATAATGCTGCAGCATTTGTGCAAAATTTCGGGAATTGGGGCAACGTCGGCGTTAGCTTTATCTCAAGTGATTACGGTGAAATAATAGGTACCCGGGTTGCAGATACAGAGAAGGGCTTTATAGAGACAGGAAATGTAGATGTTGATGCTTATGCAGTGGGTTTGGCATATGCAAGACAAATGACAGACAAGTTCACGTTAGGTGGTCATATTAAGTATGCGAAACAGCACTTAGGGGAAAATCTTTTTCCTGATGATGAGACTGTAAAAAACGAAGTCACCGGTCTTGCATACGACTTTGGGACTATATTTTACCCTGGATTCAGGAGTTTCAGTGTCGGAATGAGCATTCGAAACTTTTCTCCGCAGTTCAAATATCAGGAAACGGCGTTTGAACTGCCGCTGACGTTTACGCTCGGCTTTGGCATGGATATTTTTGATTTTCTGCCGTCACTTCAGGAGAGTCAATCTCTGGTATTGGCTGTCGATGCTGTCCATCCACGTGATTACACAGAGAGAATTCATATTGGAGGAGAATACTGGTATATGGATATGATAGCACTTCGTGTTGGATATAAATACAATTACGATGAGGAGGGTATATCTGCGGGAGTTGGTATTAAATATGCCGTTGAAGGAGGATTTGGCATAAAGATTGATTATTCCTATAGTGACTTAGGAGTCTTTGATGAAGTAAACAGATTCTCTATTGGAGCTTCATTTTAATTAAAGGAGAAAGATAGGAATTCTTACTTTTTAGCCGGCGTTAAGCGTTGGATTTTGTAAGGGCAACCCACTGGGTCGCCCCATGCGACTGGATAAAAAGGTAAATTGTTAACAAAAAAAGCGTAAAGATAAAAACTTTACGCTTTTTTTGTTTGAAAGAATTGGATATATTGTTATTATTAAGGTTATATCTTACTTTTTATTCAATATTTGAATTTTTGCTGCAGGCTCTCCTAAATAAACACTTGCATTTAGGTTCTTTAATTATTATATTTGATTCGTCTAAATTTATGACATCAAAAAGTTCCGTATTTGGTTTGTATTTTGCCATTTTCTCCAATTAAATATATTCAACCTTCATCAACAGGAAAAAAGACATCTGGAAAGTACAGCCAATAGGCTGTAAACAATCTATAAGATTTATAAGAATAATTCATATAATCACTGGAAACAAAAATATAATTTTGAAGCATTATAATAGTAAGAAATCCATCAATAAGGTAATATAATCAAAAAGAGAAAATGAAGCGACGTGATTTTTTGCGGGATTTGGTTGTTAAAGTTCCTGTGGCTGCCTTGGCTTTGCAAACATTGTCATGTCAAAGGACGAGCACTCGCAGACCAAATATTGTATTAATAAATACTGATGACCTTGGTTATCGTGACCTTGGTTGTTATGGTAACACTGAGATAAAAACCCCCAATATAGATCGCTTAGCCTATGAAGGAGTCCGCTTTACAGATTTTTATGTGACCTGTCCTGTCTGCACCCCATCCCGGGGCAGCCTTTTAACGGGACGTTACCCACAGCGAAACGGATTATATGAATTGATAAGAAACAACGAGGTAAACTTTAAATATCAGTTCGATGAAGTAATGTATGCAACATCTCCGGAAATGACATTGGGTCTGGACTTACGTGAAATAACTATTGCTCAAGTGCTCAAAGAACCGGGCTACACTACTGGAATCTTTGGGAAATGGGACAGTGGTCGTGCACGACGGTTCCTTCCTCTTCAGCGTGGTTTCGATGTTTTCTATGGTTTTGCAAATACTGGTATCGATTATTGGACACATGAGAGGTATGGAGTACCCTCGATGTTCAGCGGTAATGAACGTATAAAAGAAAAAGGTTACGCAACCGACCTTTTCCGACGGGAGGCAGTTAATTTTATCAGGGAGAATAAAGACAAGTCAATTTTTCTTTATGTTCCATTTAATGCGCCTCATGGTCCATCCAACTTCGAGCGCACCGGTATGCAGGCACCGGATAATTACATTCGTATGTATGGAGACCCTCCCGGGAGTAATCGGATGCGTTATATGGCGGCGGTAACTTGTATGGATGCGGCTGTTGGCGAGATACTCTCTGTTCTGAGTGAATTCGGGCTTGAGGAAAACACTCTTGTGATTTTCACCAGCGATAATGGTGCCGGCGGGACTGGGGACAACATGCCTCTGCGCGGGGGTAAATCCCAGATGTTTGAAGGTGGTATTCGTATTCCTTTTATTGCCCGATGGCAGGGACATATCCCAAAAGGGAGAGTATGCAGCGAGTTTTGCAGTACACTTGAACTTTTTCCAACTTTTACTGCTGTTGCAGGAGTCAAGCCGCCAAAGGGTGTTATTCTCGATGGATTTAATATGCTGCCTATCCTGACAGGTCAAGCAAAGTCAGTAAGAAATGAGATGTTCTGGGAATGGCGGTATGGTAGAGCTGCCCGAGTAGAAAATTGGAAGTGGGTTGATTCTCCAAAAGGTGGAGGTTTGTTCGACCTTTCGACCGACATTAGCGAACAACATGACCTTTCAGTAGAGAAACAAGAGACCATTCAGGACATTAAAGCGCGATGGGAAGTATGGAAAAAGGAGATGGATGAAGCAGAACTGCGTGGACCTTTCAAGAATTACTAACATGCCTCTCGACAAGATTCTAAAGTAATATTCTGAGCGGATGAAGTACAATAACAAATACCGAAAGATATACAAGTTTTAAAACTCAGGAGATTATTCACAAATGAAATTGTTAAGGGAAATTATGTTGGGAAAGTGGAGGTAAAACTAATAATCGAAAAGGGGAATAATTATGAATAAGAAGATTTATATAAAATCAGATGATTCAAATTCTAAAACAAACTTTTTTTTAAATAGACTCAATACCATTATTTTGTGTGCAGTTTTTTGTATCACCGTTCTTACCTTGGTAATTGGATGTGGTCAGAGGGACAAAAATGAGATAGTTTTAGGCAAGTTAACTATTGATGCCGGTGATTACGACCGAATTAATACACCTATTCGGTATCAATGTCTGCCAGCAGACATTTTTGGTGACCCGGCAAAGTTCCAGCGGCCTGGATTTTTTCATTACATCGATAATGGAGCGGACCTGTCATTGCTCCGCGACAATCACCTTGTTCTTATTGAGGAAGGAGGGGCAAAATCCAGGATAGAAGTGCAGTGGGCTCCTGAAATCGACTTCGACTGGGAAAAAGTTACTGGGAAAGGGGCTCTTGTATGGATTCTCGATGGTAAAACAACAAAGGGAACAAAAAGAACCTTTAAACTTGTTTTAGAAGAAGGGGAAGCTCCTCCTGGTCCATTTACAATAGGTGATATCGACAATAAACAACTATTGGTGAGGTTTGGCGAGCGAGAGGTTTTACGTTACAATTATGGAATCATCCAGCAGAAAAAAGGAGAGCCTGGAGCTTATGATAGAGCTGCATATATTCATCCAGTCTGGACACCGACTGGCAAGGTTATTACGGGTGATTTTTCACCGGAACATATTCATCAACGAGGAATATTTTTTGCATGGAGGCAAATAAAGTTCAGTGATGTTGAGGCAGATTTCTGGTCATTAGGTAAAGAACCAGGCAGAAAATTGCCAGATGAGTTAGGTCCCAGCATAGAGACAGGACCGGTTTTCGCAGAACTTGACATTTTTAATAAAGGTAATGTCGGAGACAAGACATATATGAGAGAAACTTGTGCAGTCAGAGTTTATGCACTGCCAGAAGAAGATGTATGGCTTTTTGATATGTATTTGCGTCAGATGCCGGTGGACCCTGAAAATCCTCGAATAATTCCGACAGAAGTTACAACTGCTACTGTGATTGTGGATGGGAAGGTAAAGCGAATACGAAAAGAAGAAGTGGAAGGGGGTATTTCTATGAATTTGGAGAAATATCTGTATGGAGGTATGACATTTCGAGGTATTGGTGAATGGCTTCCTGAGGATGTTTCTCTTGATGTTCTGACAAGTGAAGGAAAGACCCGTGTAGATGCCAACGAGACTCAAGCACAATGGATTGACTTCACGGGACCCCTGGGAGATGAATGGGGTGGATTGGTAATATTTGACCATCCACTAAATCAACGTTACCCGACACCATTAAGGGTTCATCCCCAATTGCCATACTTCTGTTATGCATTCACTCAAAATGAACCTTATACGATTTATAATAATGCACCGCTTGATTTGGTATATCGTTTTCTTGTTCATACGGGTCGTCCCGATAAGGAAATAAATGAACGGTTCGCCAATGACTATGTCAATCCACCAGAGGTTAGCTGGGAACCTTTGGAATAAGTAATTATGTAAAAAATGCTATAAAGTATAAGATAATAATATATTAAGTACGAAAGGAGTGAACAATGTCAAAATCAGATAAATTCGATGATTTAAAAGGTAATAAGAAGAAAGGCTTATCAAGGCGTGAGTTTCTCGGATACAGCAGTGCCGCCGTTGTTGGGGCTGCTCTTGCAAAGCCGAGTTTTGGTAAAAGTAATGACCCTCATGTAAAACCCGAAACAGGTATGAAATACCGCAGACTGGGGAGGACAAATTTAATGATTTCTGTGATTGGTCTGGGAAATGCAAGTGGTTCGCTTTCCCGGCAACTCGGTCCTTTTCTTTTTGACAAGTGGCTGATGGAGCGTGGAGCAGCTGTCAATAAACTGCTTGACCTTGGCGGTAATTTTACATCTACGAGCACAAGCTACCATAACACAGTGGAACTTTTGGGTAGTGCGCTGAAAAACAGGAGAGATGAGGTTTACTATGCTATTGGGACATCCGGGTCTGGAGAAAGAATGCGCGCTAAATTTGAGAAAGCCCTCAAAGACTTGCAAACTGACGTAATTGACCTTGTTTTTTCTCACGGTACTGGTGATGAAGCAGCATTTGAAACCATGCACAAATTAAAAGATGAAGGGAAAATACGCTTCGTTGGCATGAGCTGTCATGATCCACGTCTTCATGAATGGGCAATAAAAAATGATTATCTTGATTGGCTACATATACCTTATAACCGCTTAGGCATGATCAAGCAGGGTTCTGCGGATATCCCTGGTGTTGAAAGAGTAATCAAGTTGGCAAAAGAAAAAGATGTAGGTGTAATCATTATAAAACCAATGACAGGGAACTTTATACCGTACTGGGCAAAGCAGACTTCTGAACCCGAGATACAAGAAATTATGAAAAAACTCAGAGATTATGGTCCTCAAAACCTTTACCAGGCTATGATTAAGTGGATAATCCAAAATCCGAATGTTACAGCATGTGCAGTTGGGATGGATACTGTTCAGCAGGTTGTTGAGGATGTTGAGGCAGTAACATCATTTGAAATCACTGCCCATCAGGAAGAACTGTTAGAACTTTACGCAGGAGTTGCCGATAAGGATTACTGCAGGTTATGCACAACGTGTGTTCCCCACTGTACAAAAGGAATTCCAGTTCCAGATATTTTACGCTTTCGTATGTATTATAACAACTACGGTTGGGGAGATTATGCAAAGAGTTTATACAATGAATTGCCTGATTATCAGAAAGTTACACAATGTGATGACTGCGGGATGTGTGAGAGCCATTGTCCGCATCAGTTAAAAATCGTAGAAAAATTACAAGAAGCACACTCTATATTGGCAGAAGAAAAAACACTATTTGCTTAATAACTATCTCACTGTCAGTAAAATAATAGAAAAACATGAGAGACATATTTTAAAGTTTGTTATGAATATTTGATACTTGCTCGAACACATGAAAGTTTATTTTAGTAAACGAGAAAATTATTTAAAAGAAGGAGTTATTTCAATGAGCAAAGAGGGCAAACTTAATATAAAAGGAGTTACAAGACGCGAGTTTTTAACCGGGTTAGCAGCAGCCGGAACTGCAGTTAGCTTACATTCGGGCGGCTTAATTGGAAAAGTGCAGTCAAAGAGCCGAAATCGAGTCTCATTATGCATTTTCTCAAAGCACCTTCAATGGCTCGATTACGAGGGAATGGCAGAGAGTGCGGCAGAAGTTGGTTTCGATGGAGTTGCCCTGACTGTTAGACCCCGCGGACATGTTCTTCCAGAAAGGGTGGAGGACGACCTTCCTAAAGCCGCAGAGGCTGTGAAGAAAGCTGGTATTGAAATTTCAATGATGACTACAAATATCTCAGACCCCGATGACCCTAATACAGAGAAAATCTTACGGACTGCATCAAAACTTGGTATTGGTTATTATCGATTTGGATATTGGTATTATAACGAAAAAACAAGTATTTTCGAACAATTGAAAGAAATCAAGTCAAAAATGCGTGATTTAGCAGAGATGAATAAACAGTATAGGATTTTCGGTGGAAATCAAAATCATTCAGGTACTCGTTATTTCGGGGCATCTGTATGGGATACATGGGAACTTGTAAAGGATTTAGACCCTGCTTTTATTGGTTTCCAGTTTGATCCTCAGCATGCTTTTACTGAAGGAGGTGGCGGTTCATGGTTGACTGATGCTCGTCTTGCATTACCGCACACTAAGATGCTCGCATTAAAGACACATGCCGAATGGGGAAGTTCAGAATGGAAAAAGAGTTCAAGAAAGAGTGAAAAGAAATGGGAAATCCTTACCCCTGATGAATTAAAATGGTATTTCAGATTATTAAACAAGACTGGATTCTCTGGTCCGGTCTCTATACACTATGAGTTCCCTGGTTTGGGTGGAGTAGAGGGAGGAGCAAGAAAATTAGAGGGAATTACAAAAAAAGAACTTTTTACAATTTTTCGAAGAAATCTTAAAATCCTGAGAGGTATGCTGAGCGAAGCGAATATATTGTAAATATGGTCAATTACCTCCAAAATATAATAAAAAAAACAATGAGTAAAAAAATTCTGATAAAATCTGTTAATTCTAATTTTGAAAGAGAACCCTTAATAAGACCTTTTGGTTTTAAAGGGATATATCAAAATGAGTTCTGGGTATCGGCCGCACTTCTTGAGAGCGATTCCGGGAACAAACAGGTTGGACTTATGACGCAATGTTTGGCATGGTCTGATATAGATGTATTTCTGGCTCATTCTGAAGCCGGCGGAAATTTACTGTTATACTTAACATTGGAGCATGCATTACAGGAAATCAAGGGGACAACATTCAGCAATCCTCTTGAGCTTCAGGAGACCATCCTGAACAGTATTCACGAGTATGGCAAGAAGATTACTGAAAACAAAAAACTGCGGATGACTTTCACCTTAAGTTCATTAGTTGCTTTAGATAATGCAGCGTGGATGCTTTATGCACAGGAAAATAATATTCCCAATTTTGATGAGATGATTCCAGAAGAGTTCAGGCCTGCTTTATCATATAGACACAAGAGAGTTGCACACGTTCCATTAATGTCTTATGCCGTTCCCTTGAGCGAAATAGAAGATGCGGTGAAACAGGGGTACTTTTTTATGAAAATAAAGATTGGCAGACCAGGAACTCAAGAGGAGATGCTGGAGGGAGATAAAGCAAGAATCGAGGCTATTCATAAACTTATAGGGCATATCAGGACACCCCACACGGAAAACGGGAAACTTCCTTACTACTTTGACGCCAATGGCAGATATGAAAAAAAGGAAACGCTCCAGCGGCTGTTGGGCCACGCTAAGAAAGTCGGCATGTTTGACCAGATTGCAGTCATTGAAGAACCCTTTCCTGAAGAGGCTGATATAGAGGTGGGTGATTTGGGTGTAAGAATCGCAGCGGATGAGAGTGCGCATACAGCCGAAGATGTGAAAAAGAGAATACAAATGGGTTATGGAGCGATTGCTTTGAAGTCCGCAGCCAAAACACTCAGTATGACTTTGAGGATGGCAAAAGTTGCTTATGAAAACAATATTCCCTGTTTCCTGGCTGACTTAACCTGCACACCAATTTTGGTCGATTGGAATAAAAATATAGCGGCTCGGCTGGCTCCATTTCCCGGGATAAAAGATATGGGATTATTGGAATCTAATGGTCATCAGAACTATGTTAGATGGAAAGAACTTGTCGGTTATCACCCTTATCCAGATGGTTCATGGATAGAATCAAAGAATGGCTTGTATCATCTGGATAAGGATTTTTATGAAAAAAGTGCAGGGGTTCTTATTTCTTCAGAGCATTATATGAGTTTATTTGAACGTGAAGGAAATTAATCTTTACAGTTCATACTCGAACCATAGATATTTATCAATTCTTCAAAGAAAATTTTATATCTATACATGCATTTAAGGTGATATATAATTTCTTTATCAATGCACAAAATTCCCTTCTTTCCTCGTATTTTTGCCTGTAATTACTATATCATTTGATGTACCTTTGTTGACACGGTTATAATTTATTATGTTATAATCAGAATTTCCTGTTTCTTCTATTGCCGATTTCATAGTTTTTGTATAACTGTCATCGATAATTATGTTATAACTAATTATACTATGTGAAGTATTTTGAAGAAAGATACCTGAAAACTTATTCGGAGATTTTCCGGATGGATTTTTAATTGTGTTTCCTGTAATGTTGATGTATTTATTCTCACTTCCGATAATGTAGATTCCACCTTCCAATGGCTTTACCATTGTATTACCGGAAATAGAGACATTATTTACATCTTTCATTACAATTCCGTAAATTCTGTCATCGGGACCACCACTAAAAATATTACCAGATATGGTAATGAAATTACTTCCTTCGGTTTCTATAGAATTACGGTTTGACATATCAAAGGCATTCCCGGTAATAGTAACTCCCTTTGCGTTAATAATACGAAGTTCTCCCGGTTGTCTTAAAATGTTGCCTGTTAAAACAATACCATCACATTTTTCATCCAGGACTACAGATGCCTCCTTACAATTTTCAAGCATATTCCCGGTAATAATTGAACCGAGTGCATTTACAAACTGAATGCAGTATTTGGTATGGT
>JAUWXV010000115.1 GCA_030616165.1 bacterium
ATATTTACAGCTAATTCAACCTCTCCAATGCTGAGATTTAATTCTCTTGCAACCTCTGAAATATCTTTATTCTGATTTAATAAACTATTGATTTCTTTAAAATTAATCCTTTTATTTATTTCTTTTTTATTTTCTGGTCTCATATTTAATGAAAGCCTTACCTCTTCAACCTCCATATGAAGCTCTTTTGCTATCTTTACATCATCCCATCCAAGATCATTCAACTTGTATACCGCAATATATTTATCTTTAATTGTAAAGAAATTATTATTTAATTTATATTTATTTTTTAGATTCGGCGTTAATTCTTTTAAAGTTAAAATTTTATCAATTTTATTATTTCTATGTAAAATTTCCTCTTCAAGTAGGTCTACTTTTTCATACCTTCTTTTCTTTATAATATTGCTCTTCTTATTAGTTTTTGAATAGGTATCAACCAGTTTTTCCCGGAATTTATCTTTACTGGAAGTAGGGTAATATTTAGGAATTCTACCAAGTTTTATATCCTTTTCAACAGACTTTTTGAAAACCTTTTCTAAATATTTCGACTCTTTACCTTTCCTTTTTTTATCTCTATTAAATAACTTTCTTGCAAGTAAAAACCCTGCCGTTAATGCAAGAATCCCTCCAGTAGTATAAAAATACCACCAATTGAACAATAAAATTTTACCATCATTTTTTATATTCTCTTCTTCTAAATTTATCCCGGCATTAAAAAAATTAATTTTCTCTTTGATTGCATTTATTTCTTCTTCTTTATTTGTCTTCAGGGAGTCTATATCTGAAATATTGAACAAATTATTTTCGATTTGGTAACTATTTGTCTGTTCTTCTTCATCGCTGGGATTTAAATCAAATTTTTCATCAATAACTTCGGCAATTTCAGAAGAAACATAATCTTCTTCACCTTCATCATCTCTATTTGTGGGCTCATCATTTTCGTTCCCGATTTTCTCTGATTCAAGAATCTGGAAAATATAACTAACGGTATTTTTGCCAAGGGATGAATTTTCCGGAATTTTTCTGAAATTTATTAATGCTTTTTGAGGTTCTCCAATCAGCATCCGAATTATTCCAGCATGAAAATATGATTCTTGATGACCTGGTTCAATAGATATTGCTTTTCTGTATTCCTGAAGCGCCTTTTTATATTCACCACTATTTTCATATTTTAATCCGCGCCTGAAATATTCATTCGCCGATAACTCTTTCAGAACTATTTTAACATCAACTGCAAGTCGTAGAGGATCATTTAATTTAACTATATTGGTTAAAAATTCATTATTTGCCGAAATTACAACATCTAACTCATTATTATTTATTTTGTTGAAATTAATTTCTTTCAAAACTATATTATCGAACCTAATACTTTTTGTATTAAAATTGTCGTCAAAAGTTGAATTTAAAAACGAAATGACAATCTTTTTTTCAAACCAATCCTCCTTTATTTGGTATTTGAAAGGGGAATCAAAATCAAAAACCAGCCTCATACTTGTTCCGCGAAAACTATACCTTAAATCAGTAAGTTTACATTCCTGACCATTTAATAAAGAAACTGGAACCATCAAATAAAAAAGAAAAATAAACTTCTTAAATTTTTGCAATCTTTTTATCATAATTTTATTTCAATTTCTCATTTAAGTGTTTTAACTGAATTTTTGTTTAACCTTTCGAGAAGGAATTTAATTTACTTTTATATTTTTTAACAATTTTTCCAGAATCTCTTAATTTTTTATTTACCCTTATATTCTCAATAGCAATTGCAGCCTGCTCCGTAAGAAGAGCTAACATCTCAAGGTCCTGTTTAGTAAATTTATTTTTAGGCTTTTTAGTATAAATCACATATATTCCCAAATCTTCACCAAGGATATATAAAGGAACAAAGACATAATTTCTCTCTGAGCCATTTTTCGGGTCATTAGAAAGTGTTTCAATATCAGAAACAACAACCGTCCTCCTCTCTTCAATTACCCAATTGATAATTCCCTCTTCCATATAATTTTTTACTGCCCTATTGAGCCCTGAATCTTTATTCTTCAAGGTTAGTGATTTATATTCATTCCTTTCTTTATCAAAAAGAAAAATATCGCTTTCTTGTACAGGCAAAACCTGTTTGGTTATATTAGTGAGTATTTTTAATATTCCAGATATCCTTTTAGAAAATCTTATAGTTTTAGACAATTTCTGCATATACAAGAGTTCATCAAAAGAATCTTTCAACTGCCTCTTTTCATCTTTTTTTTCTGAAATCGCTTTCTCTAAATCTTTGATTCTCTTTTCCAAGTTTGTTATCGTCCTCCGGTAGAGCCTATCAACATTTTTAAAAGATTTTATAATTTCCCTTACTTTATTCCGTTCATTACTATTTAGCATTCCAACAATTTTATTAAAATTATTTATCTCTTTTTCTAAAATTTCATTAAAATCACTGGCTAACATGAGCAATTTTTTTATTTTTTATTTCTTTATCTTCTGATTCTAAAATTTCTTTTCCTTGAATCAGATTAATGAATGTTTCTGCTTTTGTAAGCTCTTCTCTTAATTCAAAAATATAATAATCTAAATTAACGCTGCCATCCTTATTTCTTTTTAATTTTAAACTATCAGCCACATCCGTATCAAATTTAGGTATTCCATTATCTCCAGAATTTCCGATTTTTGCAACTCTGGTAAGATAATTTGAAAAATGAACAATAGCAGACTGCAGATAATCTTTCTCCGAATCTTTAGGATTATGATGATAAGCAATTAAATCAACAAGACGTTTGGGAAGATTCCACCTATCGGCAAGCCAGCTTCCTATCATCGCATGACTTATGCCGATTACTTTTTCTTCCGCCTCTATAAACAGCAAATTCTCATTTTTGACAGTCTCAATTATTTTTTTAAATTCAGGTTTTATATACTGCTTAAGAACTAATTTCCCAATGTCGTGCAGAAGCCCTCCAACAAATACCTCCCCACTTATCATATATCCGCGGTCTCTTGCAATCATCCTTGCTGCAACTCCGCACGTTATCGAATGTTCCCAGAACCTGCTCATATCAAAATTGCTGTCTATATCCTTATCTGAAAACCATTCCCTCATCGAAGCACTTATACACAAATTTTTCAATGTATCAAAACCAAGCACCACAAGGGCAAGAGTTACAGTTGAAATCCTCCTTGGAAAACCGTAAAAAGATGAGTTTGCAAGTTTAAGAATCCTCGCAGTTAATACTTGGTCAGTAGATATAAGTTTTCCTAAGCTCTTGGCATTGGTCTTTGGATTGTCTATCATCTCTATTAATTTCGCAATTAATGTCGGAAGAGGAGGAAGACTCAAAACTCTCTGTGCTATTCTCTTTATCCATTCTTTATTTCCAGAATGATTCAATTTTTTCTCCTGCATTTATTCTGCCGATAATTCATCAAATAACAATATCTATCTTTTTTTCCACGATGGGATTCTTTTCTTTGTAATTTTTTTTGTTCTTCCTTTTTCTCTTCTTCTTCTTTCTCTTTTTTCTTTCTTTCTTTTTTAGAAAGGTTTAATTGTCTTTCTTTTTCTTTTTCAATTTGTATTCTTGCTTCTCTGGTTTGTGGAGTAGCCTGCGCTTCTTTCAATTTTTGGTCTTCTGCCTGCTGAACAATTGATGTATACTGCCTCTGTTCAGATTCCGGCTGTTGTGGTCTCGTCTGGTGTGCTCTTTCCACACCAGGAGTCTGAGCAATTATATTCTGAAAATCAACAGCCCTCATATTTTATAATTCCTTTTAATTATGCTTTTATAGCTTCCCGCAACTTCCCTTTTAAACTCAGTATAGTTTTAGTATGAATCTGCGAGATGCGAGATTCTGAAAGCTGCAAAACTTGTCCTATTTCATGAAGAGTCAACTCTTCATAATAATATAATGCTATAACCAGTCTTTCAACCTCCGGAAGATTATCTATTGCTTTAATCATTATCTCTTTTAGTTCTCCTCTATTTATCTCTTCCATCGGATTTTCAGCCTTTTTATCCTCTATGACCTCATGCAGACTGGCTTTCCCCCCATCTCCATTAAATATTGTCTCGTCCAACGACAAAAGGCTTGAGGTACCAATCTCTTTAAGTAGTTCAAAATATTCTTCCAGCGAAATATTAAGACTTTTTGAGATTTCTTCATCTGTCACAGGTCCTCCCTTTTTGCTTTCAAGTTTATAAATAGCCCTTTCAAGTTCTCTTGCTTTACTTCGCACAGAGCGAGGAACCCAATCCAATTTCCTTAATTCATCAAGAATCGCCCCTTTTATTCTGGGAATCGCATAACTTTCAAACTTTACACCATATTGGGGATCATATCGGTCAATTGCATCAATTAATCCCATTATCCCACTACTTTCAAGATCATCCAGTTCTACCGAAGGCGGAAGAGATATCATCATCCGACCAGCCACATATTTTACCAATGATATATATTTGACTATCAGCTGTTCCTTGGTCTTTGTCTCCCTCTTCTTTTCATATTTCTCCCATAATGGATCTTGTTGAAAACTCATCTTTTATACCTTCCTTAATTTTTTATCTCCTCACAGATATTTTTATTTCACTTATAAATATCTAATCTCTTTTACTCTTCGGAGATTCCGCTCTCTTCTACCAATTCCTCTTCTTCCTCTACAATTTCTCTTCTTATTTTTTCAGTCATTTTTATAAATGAAACAGCAATCAATACAAGCAGTGTCTCTACTGCAATAAATGCGACAAACGAACGAAATATCAATGTTGCAGTCGGGATATTTCTCCATACACCTGCTATAAACAATACTGAAAAAATTAAAAGACCCAATTTAAGAATTAATGCCTTCATAGTTTAAAAATATCTATGTTTACCTTAAGTAACAGTCTTCATATGAGAATTGAAAATTCTATCGAAAAATGATATCTTTTTTAATGAAACTTCTTTACTATTATAATCCAAAATAATTCTTTTCGCTATATTTCTAACACAAATCGAAGCAATTGACCTTGGATATTCAAGAACAAAGGGATTCTGTCTTCTGACCGCATTAATAACATTCTTATCGAAAAATACAGCACCCAAAATATTTATTTTAATATCAAGAAATTTATCCGCTGCATATTTTAACTTATTAATCGCATCTCTTCCTTCCTTCACAGACTTTATTTGATTTGCAATAATATTAACCTTTACATCATTTCCTTTTGCTGTGGAAATCTTTATAAGGGCATAGGCATCCATAATTGATGTAGGTTCAGGTGAAACCAAAACTATCATTTCGTTCGCATTCGCAACGAAGTCAACTACATACTCAGCAATGCCAGCAGCAGTATCTATAAGAATCATATCATATTCTTCTTCAAGGGCTGCAAATTCTTTAATAAGCCGATTCTTAACTGAATTTTCAATCCCTATAAAATCAAAAATGCCCGAAGGTGAAGGAAGTAAATATATTCCTTGAGGACCTTTAATAATAACTTCGCTTAATCTTTTATCCCCAGTTATAAAATCCTTTATAGTATGGACAGGAGAAATCCCCATCAATACATCAAGATTTGCAAGGTTTAAATCTCCATCTATCAGAAGAACCCTTTTCTTAAACACAGATAAAGAAATTGCGAGATTAAGGGCAAAATTTGTCTTTCCTACACCACCTTTTCCACTTGTTATTGCCAAAATCCTCGCATGACTTTTTTGGATATCATCCACAATATTTAATCTTCTCCCCACTTTCTCTTTTATCTCTCTAAGTCTTGATGCCTGGTCTTTTTTCACAGGAAATTTCTCCTTAGTATAATCTTTGCAATTTTTCTGGAATCTGCCTTTTCAATATCTTCTGGAACATTTTGTCCGAATGTAATATATGAAATTGGTTTTCTTACCTTTTCTGCTACATTCAAAATTAATCCAAGACTTGTTGTCTCATCAAGTTTAGTAAAAATAATCCTATTAATAAAAAGCGTCTTAAACTTCTCTAATATATCAAGAATATCTTTGTACTTTGTTGTAACACTCAAAACCAAATACACCTCCCCTGGTTCAACAGATGAAAGCATATTTCCAATCTCTTTTAGATTCTTTTTATCTTTTTGACTTCTTCCAGTTGTATCAATAAAAATCAAATCCATTCTGCTGAATTTAGCGACAGCATTCTTTATTTCATCCATAGAATAAACCACTTCGAATGGGATTTCAGCTATATTTGCAAATGTTTTTAACTGTTCCACTGCTGCAATTCTGAATGTATCAGCAGATATTATCGCAACTTCTTTCCCATCGATCAACTTAGCCTGTGTAGCAAGTTTTGCAATGGTTGTAGTTTTTCCCACACCTGTTGGTCCCACAAAGGCGATGATTCTTGCAGTCGAATTTATCTTACTGTTTTGGGGGGTTGTTTTTACCATAGCCGAGATTTTGCCAATAAGTTTCCTAAGGATGAGCCTCAAATCATCATATTCCTCACCTTTTAAACTCATATGAACTTCTTGAATAAGCCTTTTTGCAAGTATCTCCTCAACCTCACAGTCTAACAACTGCTTTAAAACAAGAAGAAGATTTTCTGGAAGACTGGGCAGATTTCTGTATCTTAGAAAGTCAGCAATTTTTGCTACAGTGATTCGGATTTCACCAAGTTCTTCCTTTATAAGTTCGATTTCTTGCAATTTCAGATTATCATCACTGTTAAACTTTATATCTTCAGTCTTATTTCTCGAAAATTTTTGCTCCGTATTCTTTTTATTTGGGTCTCTATAATTATCTAACGCAGCAAGTATCTCCATTCTTTCCTTTTTGGAAAAATCGAAAATCCCATCCTTTTTTACCTTCCTTGATTCAAGAATAATTGCATCACTTCCAAGTTCCTTCTTCATTTGACCCACTGCTTCCTTCAGTGTTGGGGCTGAAAATCTTTTAATCCTCATTTTCTAAATTTATCCCTCCCAATGATTCTATTTGTATTGTTGGAGTTAATTCACCATAAGATAATACTGTAATATTCGGATAAATTGATTCTATTAATTTTCTGAAATACATTCTTACAGATGGTGAACAAACAATAATAGGTGTTAATCCTCGAGAAATTACCTCCTCTGACCTCTTCGAAATCGAATTATAAAGTTTTTTTATTGCATCAGGTGGAATTGCAAACCCTTCTCCAGTTGTCTTTGCCCGTCTTACAGCCTCATCTATCATTTGTTCTACTTTTGGGTCGAGTGTTAATGCATTTATCACACCCTCTTCAGTTTGATATAATTTTGTAATTGTACTGCCCAAAGCCTGCCTCACATATTCGGTGAGAACTTCTGTATCTTTTGTAACTTGAGCATAATCTGCAAGAGTTTCAAGGATAGTTACAAGGTCTTTTACGGGAATTCTTTCTCTCAATAAATTCTGTAAAACCTTTTGAACCTGTCCAAGTGTTAAAAGACCTGGAATCAACTCTTCCACAATCGTTGGATAATTCCTTTTAACATTATCAATCAGCATCTGAGTATCCTGTCTTCCAAGAATTTTATCAGCGTTGGATTTAATAACCTCCATTAAATGAGTGGCTACTACTGCGGATGATTCAACTACTGTGTATCCGGCAAGCTCAGCCTTCTCTTTTTGAGATTCACTTATCCAGTATGCAGGAAGTCCAAAAGCAGGTTCTATTGTCTCTTCTCCTTCCAGTTTTTCTGTTGCGGTGCCCGGATTCATAGCAAGAAACTGACCTATCATTACCTCCCCCTTTGTAACCTCAACCCCTCTTATTTTTATTATATAATCGTTCGCACCTAACTGAATATTATCTCTGATTCTTATGGGCGGTACTATAATACCCATCTCAATTGCAAGTTGTTTCCTCATAGTAGTTATTCTTGTCAGCAGATCACCATTCTGCTCGACATCTACAAGGGGTATTAAACCATATCCAATTTCAAGTTCCATAGGGTCTACTTGCAAATAACTTTCTATCCGCTCCTCAACTTCTGGAGGAGCCTCTTCCTCTTTAATTATCATTTTTCTCTCCTTCTCAGCCTGCAAACTTAAATATCCTATAATCCCAACTATCAATGACAATATAAAAAATGGAACCATTGGAAGACCCGGTGTAACACCAAAGAAAAACAAAGCACCAGATGCAACAAACAATGCTTTGGGCTGTGCAAATATCTGTTTCTGGAGGTCTCTTCCCAAATTTTCTTCTGTCGCTGCCCTTGTTACTATTATACCCGCCGATGTGGAAACAATTAAAGCCGGTATTTGACTAACAAGACCATCACCAATAGTGAGAAGAGTATATGTTTGAACCGCTCCAGAAAATGTCATCCCGAGCTGCACAACTCCAATTATTAATCCTCCTATAATGTTAATTCCTGTAATAATCAAAGCTGCAATGGCATCCCCTCTTACAAATTTACTGGCACCATCCATTGCCCCATAAAATTCGGCTTCTCTTGAGATTTCTACTCTTCTTCCTCTTGCTTCAGCCTCATTTATAATCCCAGCATTGAGGTCAGCATCAATTGCCATCTGTTTTCCCGGCATAGCATCCAATGTAAATCGAGCTGCAACTTCCGCAATCCTTCCTGATCCTTTCACTATTACTAAAAAGTTTATTAGTACAAGTATTAAAAATATCACAAATCCCACTACATAATTCCCTTTTACCACAAATGTCCCAAAAGCCTCTATAACTTTACCAGCGTATGCTTGTCCAAGTATTAATCTTGTCGATGCAATATTTAATGACAGTCTAAATAGTGTAAGAATTAAAAGCATACCCGGAAAAACAGCAAAATCCAGCGGTCTTACTATATACATTGTTATCATCAATACAACAAGAGCCGATGATATACTCACAGTAAGAAAAACATCCAGTGTCCAAGTTGGAAGTGGAATTACCATCAATGTAAGTATTACAATTACACTTATTGCAAGAATTACATCACTGTTTCTTATAATGGCTGTCAATACTGGATTTACAGGCCTTTCTTCCGGCATACATTTTCCTAATTTTGATAAAATTTATTATGCAACTCTTTTTCTTTTTAATCTATAAACATAAGCCAATATCTCTGCAACTGCCTGGAAAAATTGTTCTGGAACTTCATCTCCAACTTCACAAGATTTATAAAGAGCCTGAGCAAGGGGTTTGTTTTCAACTATCGGAATATCGTTTTCAAGAGCAATCTTTTTTATATTTTCTGCTATAAGTCTTGCACCTTTTGCAACAACTGTCGGTGCTGACATAGTCTTTGTATCATATTTTAACGCAACTGCTATTAAAGTCGGGTTAGTAACAACAACATCTGCTTCCGGAACCTCACTCATCATTCTTCTCCTCGCCATATCTCTCTGAATACTTCTGATTCTTGCTTTAATCAAAGGATCCCCCTCCATTTGCTTTAATTCTTCTCTTACTTCAAACTTTGTCATCTTTATATTCCGCTCATATTCATATCTCTGAAACAAATAATCAAATATCGATAAAAGTATCAAAGCGATTGCTATTTTTAATCCAACCGAAAAAGTAGCATTTGCAATAAACAAGAAAATATGATAAATCTCTTTATCCATTAATATTATATAATCATGAACAACGCCGCTAACCGCTGAGTATCCTATATAACCAACTATAATTATTTTAGTAAACCCTTTCACTAATTCAACAAGAGACCTTTTTGATGCAAATATTCTCTTAAAACCTGCCAACGGATTTATTTTATTCCATTTCGGAAGAAGCGGCTCTACTGTGAAGTAAACTCCCACTTGCCCAAAATTTATCAACAGACCTATCCCGAGCATCACCGCCATAATTGGAGCAAGCAATACCATAACCTTTAAAAGAACAATACTAACATACCCCGAAATATTATCAGTGGTTATATAAATCGTTCCTATATTTTCAAATACCACTCTTCCATAATACAAAGATTTATCTATAAAATAATCTTTATAAAAATATATAAATATAAATGTTACAAACAGAATTACTGCAGTATTTATTTCAATACTTTTTGTTACCTGTCCCTTTTTCCTCGCTTCTTCTCTCCGCTTCGGGGTTGCTGTTTCTGTTCGCTCCTGCTGATTTTCTTCCGGCATTTTTACAAACCAAAGTTATGTCTATCTCACATATTATATAATTTTCATTATTTCAATCAAATCTCTTTCAAACATATGATAAATCTTATTAAAAATATATAGAAAAAATGGGAGTGTTACAAAAATCATAACAAATCCCACAGATATCTTAACCGGAAATCCAATAATAAAAACATTCATCTGAGGGACAGTTCTTGCTATTATTCCCATAATAAAATTTGAAATAAACAGTGCAGCCAACGCTGCACTCGCCACTTTAACAGCTATAGTAAAGATTTCTCCACTCATAGAAATAAGTTTATTCACAGATACAGTCGAAAAAGAGCCACTTGCCACCGGGACTATATCAAAACTCAACTTTAGTGCCTGAATAAGAAAATGATGTCCATTTATCCCCAAAAATAACAATAATGCAAGAAGATATTTGAATTGACCCACTATTGATACCTGCTCACCTGAAAGGGGATCAATAACATTGACAATTCCAAATCCCATATCAAGACCAATAATCTCTCCTGCAAATCTTATTCCTACAAATATTATATTTGCCGTAAAACCGATAACCATTCCTATTATTATCTCATTCATTACCATTATTACAAAAGGAATAAACTCTATTGGAATTTTAAGACCTGTTTTATCTAAAAAAGGAAAAAGCAAAAGAGCAAACATCGCAGCCAAACCGGCTTTAACATGCACAGGAACAGCATCGAAACCGAAAATTGGAACAGTTACCAAAATGGTCGACGTACGGACAAATATTAAAAAAAATAAAATAAATTGATGAAACGAAACATTCATTTTTTATTCTCTCAGTGTGCAACTAAAGATATATTTGAAATTAACCCAATTGTAAAAGTCAGTAAAACTCTCATCATCCAGGGAGCAAATATAACAATAGCCATAAATACAACAATTATCTTTGGAATAAACGTGAGAGTCATCTCATTTATTGAAGTTACTGCCTGAAATATACCAATTAGAAGACCCACAATAAGTGCAAGTCCAAGCATAGGCGCTGCAATAAGCATTGTATAATAAATTGCTTCACGGCTTAAATTTATCACAAATTGTTGTGTCATATTTTCACCTTTCATTAAAAATAACTACTTAAAAAAACTCTCTGACATTTTTTATTCCCTGAGTAAAAAGGAACAAACATTAATTTTTTAAACCATTTCCTTCTCAAATAAAGTTGTATAACTAACTGAAACTTCTCACAACAGAATCTACAATAAGATACCATCCATCCACAAGAACACACACAAGAATTTTAAATGGCAGAGATA